>CAZJGP010000120.1:0-8989 GCA_964545595.1 uncultured Flavobacteriaceae bacterium
ATTAATACCTATGCTTAAAATATTTACCGTTTTAAATTAACCTTTAAATCATTGGTTTTTAAATAAGTTCATAAATGCATCTGCTTAATATTCATTTAAACCTGTAGTAAAAGGAATGATTAAGCAAAGTTTCATCTTTATATAGGTACTACATAATCCCTTTTATCATTAAAACTGTAAAATCCATCTTTTGTAATAATCAAGTGGTCTAATACAGCTATATCTAAATATTCTCCTGCCTTTTTAAGTTTCTGTGTAATCGTTTTATCTGCTTCACTTGGCTTTAAATTTCCACTTGGATGATTATGAGCTAAGATGATACCTTTTGCATTGCATTTTAATGCTACAGAAAACACCAATTTAGCATCTACATTTACACCAGAAGTTCCTCCCTTGGCTAATGGATAAATTCCTAAAACTTGATTGCTGTTATTCAATAAAAGAACTTTAAATTCTTCTTGTAATTCAATAAGATGTTTATTCCAACAAGTTAATAGTAAATCATAAGACATTTTACTATTTGTTATTTTAAAACGTTTCTTGTTATTGTTGGCATAAGAAACTTTGATTTCTGCTATTTCCATAAGATTATTAAAATTTAAAAAGGCATCACTTTAGTAGTAATGCCTTTGTTGTAAGATTTGTTAAGAAGCATATTGTAAAGCTCCATTTTGACTAAACTGCTCTACATTTGGTTGAAGAGTTTCAGCTTGTAAAGAAGTATTTTCTACTACAGGTTCTTTTACATCTTCTGGAATATAAGTCCATCTATGATGCATTATAATTTCCTCTCCTGTTTCTTTAACAATGTACTCATAAGGTTCACATTCTTCTTTTATGATGCTACCTTGCATTTCTGTACCAGTTAAAGCTATACAAGTTTGCTCATCAAAAGTTGAAGGGATATAAGCCTTTTTTGCTGTTGCATAAAAATTGCCTGTTGATTTTGACCTAATCAATTCTACTCCACCTTGAAGTTCCAGAACATTAAATATTTCTCCATCTTCTTTTTGTCTTTGTTTGTAACCAATAATTCTTACCATTTTATAAAGTTTTTGAGTTGAAAAATACCACCAAGAAAAACAATGCTTCTACCATAAAAAACTACAACTATCACCTTGAGTTTTTTACTGGCTGAGAAAAATTTCTCTCTAAATATAAGTGGTGGGGGAATCTTCATTCCTAAACATAGGTGGGGGTTGTTTATAATGGTGGTTTACGTATATGTTATTGATTTTCAATTTTTTTCTATAAAAAATTATTTTAACAAAGAAAGATTTTAACTACATTAGACATTATATGTCAAGAAGAATATAAACAAGACAATATGTATTTAGCTGAGTTATTAAAGCATCATAGAGAGAAGAAGGAATTATTGATGAGAGAACTTGCTTACAAAGTAGATGTAGATACTGCTGTAATTAGTAAAATAGAAAAGGGAGATAGGAAACCAACTAAAGAACAACTTCATAAATATGCTGTTGCTTTAGATATTGACCACACCTATTTACATAATCTTTGGCTTAGTGAAAAAGTATATCAAGAATTAAAAGAAGAAGACAATGCTTTAGAAGTACTGAAATTAGTAACAAAAAGAATTAAAGTGGAAAATAAATGATAACACTATTCTGTAGTAATAAGCTACAAAAATATATAGGGTTTAAAGAGAATCAAGTTAAGCAAGACAGTTTGTCTGAGCTAAATAGTTGGAATGGGCATTTGTTTACTATAAATAGAAAAAAGTGTTTGTTTTTTATGAATCATGAAACCTACTTTTCTTTTGTTGTTTATGATATTAAGAAACCTGATATAAAGAAAATAAATGAGTTGTTTGTAAATGGTTTTATAAATGAGCTAAAGAAATTAGAGCTTATTACACCTAAACAAGAAGAGATTGTAAAATCAAGATTTAAAGAAGTCTTTTTTCATGAGTCTATCAATAACAGAAAAGTTATTGGAAACATGACTAACCTTATTCAAATCATGGACTATTACAAATATAACTATGAAGATTTCCAAGATTTTTTGTCACAAGATACTTTTTTGAATACCTACCTTTTAAAAAAAGATAATAACTATTTTGAAGCAAAGGATACTATAAAAAATAAGATTAACCAACTTTTTAATGAAACTGTAAATGACTAAAATTATTAATTGGTTAAAATATTATAGAGCCTCATTAATTGATGGTAGTAGAGGTGAAAAGAACAATATATTTCCTAAGCCCCTTCAAAGAAGTAATAGCTCTTTAGACTCTATTTCTGAAAATGAAATGAAAGTGATATGGGATGACCAAAAAATTGTTAAGTTCAATTTTAAACCTGTTCCTGTAACTAATTTAGATGATGATTTTGAAGAATTAGAAAATATTCCTGTTGAGGATAACGAATTAACAGAAATTAATAAAATTGAAATAGCACCTGTATCTATTACAACTATAGTAGAACATGGCTATAGAACAGGAGATACCAAACTTCACTATCCTTTTTGGATTCCTGCTTATGTTAGTGAAACAGGTAAATTATATCCTCCAAAAGAAGGAGAAACTCCTTTGTTTATTAGAAATTATTTAAAGCCAAATCCAAGAGATTTACCAACTATTGCTCTAATGGAAGTTTTAGATAAAAAGCTAAAAAACAGAACTTTTAATACAGCTAATTGGTCTAGCTATTGGAAAGACTGTGAACATTTTTTCAAGGAAGTAAGTGGTAAATATTTTAAAGATTATCAAGATGCCGAGTATCATCAATTCAGTATTTGTAAACTAGAAGAAAGTAACACTACGAGAAATATCTTAAATCTATATAATGACTTAGTTTTTGATAAAGATGCTAAGAAGCAAAGGTATCCAATACTTGAAAAAGTTTTAGAGATTGAAGAAGAACCTAAAAATCATAGTTTAACTGCTATTGAAATATTTTTGAACTCTAATCATTTTGGGCAAATGAATGGAGAGTTTCCACTTTCTCTTTCACAAAGAATAGCTTTTGCTCAGTTTACCTCAAAATACAATAAAAAGGCATTTGCTATTAATGGTCCTCCAGGAACAGGAAAGACTACAATATTACAAAGTGTAATAGCCAATACTATAGTCAATGCTGTTTTAAAAAAGGGTAATGCTCCTTTAATGGTTGGTTGTTCTACTAATAATCAAGCTATCACAAATATATTGGATAGTATGAAGTTAAAAGAAACTTCAAATACACTTTTAAATAGATGGATTCCAGAGGTTAATTCATTCGGTTTGTATTTAGCAGCTTCATCTAAAGGTAAAGATGCTTCTAAAGAATATCAAGTAGCTACTACAAATTTTTTAAATGATGGCTTTATAAGGCAGTTGGATGATAAAGCAAAAATATCAGATTATGAAGATTACTTTAAATCAAAATTTCAACTTCATTTTCAAGTTCAAAATATAGATGATGATTTCAATATTCTTGATTACTTAACCAAAGTTATAAAAGCAACTAAATCACAGATTAATAAGGTTTCCAAAATAGCCTTACGAAAATATGAGGTAGATGAAATTTTAAGAAACAATGGTTATAATAATTATAAAGAGCTTGTAACAAAATTATCAGAAATAGTAACTTCAATTGAAAAGAACCAAAAGAGACAGGAATTATTAAAACAAGCTCAAACCAATCTTTTAGAACGAGATAAGAAAATTCCTTTTTATGTAAAAATCTTGCCCTTTAACAAGTTTAGAGTAATAAGAGAAAATGCATATAAATTAGTTATTCAACCATTTTATAATGAATTTACAGAAAATTTTAGATGGTATAAATATGGTTTGATAAATGCTGAAATTGAAAAACTGCTATTCAATACAATAAGTAAAAAACAAAAATTAAATCATTTACTTTCAGAACTATCTGAGTTGAAAAAGGATATTGATTTTAGAAATGAAGAACATCAAAAATTTGTTTCTAATTGGCTAGCTAATTATAAGGATAAATGGGAAGATTTAATTAAAAACACAAAACAGGAATATAACAATTTAGAGGTGCTAGAAGATACTGCTGCAAAATTAGATATTTCTTACAGAAATGAATTGTTTTGGTGTTGTGTGCATTATAGAGAATGGGAATACATTCAAGAGTTAAAACAAACAGAAGCAGAAAATAAAGAAAGAGGAAGAAGCCCTTATATTGCTAAATTAAAACGATTAGCAAAAGTAACACCACTCTTTATTTCTACATTTCACACCTTACCTAAATTTAGTACTTACTATAAATATCCAGAGGGTAATCGGTTTTACAAAGAGTTATTTGATTTAATGATTGTTGATGAAGCTGGTCAAGTATCTCCTGAAGTGGCTGCTCCATCATTAACATTTGCAAAAAAGATACTTGCAGTTGGTGATGTTTATCAAATTGAACCAGTTTGGGGAGTTGTAAAAGGAGTTGATTATGTAAATGCAGAAAAACATAATATAATAAATGATGAAAAAGATTTTGAGACTATTGATAATTTAGGTTTTACAGCATCTAATGGAAACTTAATGAAAATGATTAAAAAGGCTACTCCATTTTCATTTACTCATAGTAATGGAGAATCAGAAAAGGGAGCTTATTTATTAGAACATAGAAGATGCTTAAATCCTATTATAGAATACTCAAAAGATAATGTATATAAAGGCTCTTTAAAATTAATGGTTGGTAATAGCCATAATAAAAAGCATGATTTACCACCATTAGGTTATATACACATAGATGGTAGTTCTGAAAAGCATAATGGTAGTAGTAGAAAAAACATAAAAGAAGCAAATGCTATTGTTCAATGGGTAATAAATAATAAAGAAAAATTAGAAGAAGCCTACAATAAACCTGTAAGTGAGATATTAGCAATTATTACTCCTTTTTCTGCTCAAAAAACAATACTAAAACAGCTTTTAAATAAACACCTAGATAAAAGCATTACAGATAATTTAATTACAGGTACAGTACATGCCTTACAAGGAGCAGAAAGACCTATTATTTTATTTTCTACTGTGCATGATACAAAAGATAAAATGCTGTTTTTTAATTATCAAGGTAAATTTAATATGCTAAATGTTGCTTTAACTAGAGCTAAACATTCTTTTATAGTAATGGGTAATATGGCTATTTTAAAACCTAAAGACAGTTCACCATCAGGAAGATTAGGAGCTACATTATTTTCAAAAGAAGCCTATGCATTAAGTGACACTTTTGTTTATGATTCTGAAATTGTATTTAAACCCAATACAATTAATAGAATAGACACCTTAGAACAGCATCAAAAATCACTTCAAAAATGTTTTAAAATAGCTCAAAAAGAGTTGGTTATATTTTCTCCATTTATATCCATAAGAGCTATAGAGGAAGATAATATTATAACCTTAATAAATGAAACTACTGCTAGAGGTATAAAAGTTACCATACTCACAGATAAGTATCTTGATAAGGTTAGAAATAAGCTAAAAGAAAATAGTGAATTGGGGAGGAATGCAATAACAGCTACAAAAGCAAATTTAATAGAGGTTAATGGTATTCATAACAAAACCATTTGTGTGGATGATAGGGTAATAATTGAAGGCTCTTTTAATTGGCTTTCAGCTACAAGAGACATTAATAGTCCTTATCACAGAAAGGAAACCTCTGTTATTATTCAGGGAACTAAAGTAAAAGAAGATATAGAAAGAATTAAGAAGAATTTTAAAGTATAATAATAGTATGGAAAATAGAGGTTCTGTATGGAGAAAGTGGGATTTACATATCCATTCACCATTATCAATAAAACAACAATATAAGAATACACCAGAAGGTTGGGAGAAATTTATTAATGCTCTTGAAAATTTACCTAAAGATGTAAAAGTAATAGGACTTACAGATTACTATTTTATTGATGGCTATGAAAAAGTAATGGATTATAAAGTCAATAAAAATAGACTTCAAAATATTGATAAGATATTCCCAATATTAGAATTTCGTATTGACACCTTTGGTACAGCAAGTGAGAGTAAACTCCAAAAAATAAATTTGCATATACTATTTGATTTAGATGAAACTTGTTTAAGTAAACAAATACAAAAAGTTAAAAAAGAATTTATTGAGCAAATACCAGTTACAAAATTGCGAAAACACCAAACAAAAATGTTAAGTATTGAAAACTTAACTAACGAAGCAGATGGAGATTTACATGAGGGGTTTTCAAGTCTAATTCCTTCTACAGACAGGGTGTTTGAATTACTAAATAGCATAGAATGGAAAGGTAAAACTTTTCTTTTTCTAGGATATAAAGAATGGTGTAACTTAGAGAAAGGAAAGCAATTAAAGCCTTTTAAAGAAGACTTATATTCAAGGGTTAATGCCTTTTTTAATAATAATTTTCAGACTAATGAAAAAAATCAAAATTGGCTTAATCAATATGGTGTTAAACGATTACTTCACTCATTAGACATACATGGGTTTAATGCTTTAGATACTTATGAATTTGATGGAGATGACAAAAAAATAGACATAAAAAATTATCATTGTAATACATGGATTAAAGCAGAACCAACTTTTGAAGGTTTAAAGCAAATAATTTATGAGCCAAAGCTAAGATGTAAAATACAAAAAGAGAACCCTAATAATAAAATACCTCATAGGTGCATTAAAAGTGTTTCTTTTACAGGGCATTCAGATTTTATTGAAAATAAAGTTTTATTCAATAACGATTTAAATACTATTATAGGTGGTAAGTCTTCGGGTAAATCATTGTTAATGTATTATATAGCTAACACTATAGATTATAAATATGCTTTCAAACAATTAAACCCTGATAAAAAAAATGCAGAGGATAAGTCAAAGGATAAATATGGCTTTTCAGAACAAGAAATTTTTGATTTTGAAATAACATGGAATGATGATGTTACCTATAAATTTTCAGACAGAGAAACTATCAAGGATAGAAAGTTTGTATACATTCCTCAATCTTATATTTTGAATCTTACCGATAATATAAGAAACAAATCAAGGAAAACATTAGGGAAATTTATTAGAGATATCCGGTTGAAGGATGAAAAAATTAATGAGCTATATAAAGAATTTCTTAAAGCAGTTAAAGAGCTAGATAATATAAGAGATAACCATATAGACCTGTATTTTAAAAATGAAGATGCTGTACAAGTACTTGAAGCTGAAAAAAAAGAAATAGGTGATAAAACGGGAATTCAAAATTATATTAAATCTCAAAATGAAATACTTCAGTCTTTAAAACAAAACTCTAATGTGTCAGATGAAGAATTGAATAGATATAATTCTCTAAATCGAGGAATAGATAGAATCAATTCCTATGAGGCTAACCTTAAATCGGAATTAAATAAAATTAAAGAGAAAATTGAGCAACAAAAATTCTCGTTTTTTCAAGAATTTGAGGAAGAAGATTTCAAGCATAATTCAGCTAAAGAATTTATTGAAGAATATAACCAAATAGTTTCTGAGTTTGATAAAAAATTAAACGTATTAAATGATGAAATTTTAAAAGAAGAATTATCTAAAAAAACAAGGATTAGTGGATTAAGACTAAATACAGAAGAAGAATTAATACCAATTACTTCTAAATTAAAAGAGAAAACTAAAATTGAAGCTATTGAAGATACTATCAAAAAGGAGAAAATTAAACTTAACAGAATTGAAAAAATAGAGGAATTAATTAACGGAAATCACACAGAAAAGAGAGCAAAAATTAAGAGCGAAATTATTCAATTTTACAAAGATGCTTATGATGAATATGATAAAATAATTGAAGTATTAAATAAAAGAGGTCAAGATTTTGAGGATATTAACTTAATAGGAACTGTAAAATTTTATCATAAGAGATATAGAGAAAATCTCTTGCCATTTTTTAATAAAAATTCGGTAAAGACTAAAGAGCTTCTTGATACCAAT
The DNA here is from genome assembly GCA_964545595.1 of uncultured Flavobacteriaceae bacterium. GTDB lineage: Bacteria > Bacteroidota > Bacteroidia > Flavobacteriales > Flavobacteriaceae > Aquimarina. Next base: position 7,896 of record CAZJGP010000120.1, read on the forward strand.
TTATGTAAAGACCATGGTAGCTTATTACCCGAAGTTCTTTATGATAATTATATCAAAGAAATAGAAAGTGTTTTTGATAAGATTGTTAATGATGAGCTTCCTTTTACTAAACATAGAGAGAAAAAAGATTGTGTAAAAGCTCTTTTTAAAGATGAGTTTTTTGATTATTGGGAATTGAGAATTAAAAATGATGAAATGGCTAATATGTCCCCAGGGAAAGCCAACCTCGTTATTTTAAAACTATTAGTTGAGTTAAGTGAATCAGATGCTCCAATATTAATAGACCAACCAGAAGATAACCTTGATAATAGGTCTATATATCGTGACTTAGTTCAGTTTTTAAGGAAAAGGAAAGTTGATAGGCAAATTATTATTGTTAGTCATAATCCAAACATAGTGGTTTCAGCTGATTCAGAAAATGTAATTGTAGCTAATCAAAGTGACCAAGATGAAGGAAGAGATAATAAAGATTACAGGTTTGAGTACATCAATGGAGCTTTAGAAAATTCTTTTAAATTATCAGATGATGAAAAAGAGGAAACAGGAATTTTAAAATCTATGGGAATAAGAGAGCATGTTACTGATATTCTTGAAGGTGGAGAAGAAGCATTTCTAAAACGAGAAGAAAAATATGGCTTTTGAAAGAAGTATAAAATCAGCCATAATTAAAGAAACAGGTGAAATTATTAAATCAGATGATTATTTCAATAATAGGCAAGATAGTTATGAAATAAGAGCTGAATATAATAGAGGTAACATCACTTTTCTTTGTTTAGAATGTAGGCAAAAACTAGGTCTTTATGTAAGCAATAAACACACCTTTTACTTAAAACATCTTCCAAATTCAGAATACTGTGAATTAAAGGAAGAATCATTATCAAGTCAAGAACAAGAAGTTTACAGCGAAATATTAATATCAAAAGAATCTCCAAGACATATTTTTCTAAAAAATAAAATTGGTGAGCTTTTAAAAGAAACTCAAAATATTTCTAATGTTAGAATTGATGATTATTGGATTTTCAATAAAGAAGGCAAAAAAAGAAGACCTGATGTTTATTGTAAATACTCAGATAAAGAAATAGTTTTCGAAATAC
>CAZJGP010000121.1:0-25732 GCA_964545595.1 uncultured Flavobacteriaceae bacterium
CCCTTAAAAAAAATCAACGTAAAATTGAACTTTTGGAAGTAAAGCCTCCAACGGAAAAATTTTTGGCTACACCCTCAATAATAAAAAGACATTTTAAAAGGTTTTTAATCAAAAAAAAAAAAAACTTTCCACAATTAAAAAACAAACCCAACCTCAATACAACCCAATAAATAGTTAATGCTTCTTTTGTAAATCTATTTATTCAATAACGCCTATATCCTCTAATTCATCCGAAGGGTTTTTAGGATCTATTCCATATTTATTTGAACCTTTATCACCCTCAGTACACATTAATATTAAAAACCATATTCCTCCAATAAATGGAATAAGGCGCACAAAAAAATAGGTTCCACTTTTTCCTATATCATGTAATCTTCTAACCCATAAAGAAAACACAGGAATAATATAACACAGTCCATGAATAACCATGTAAAAGCGTAAATAATCATCTAATTTTAATAAACTTATTAAAGTTGTAACTGAAATTAAAATCAAAATATTAGAAAGTATAAACATCCAATATTCTTTTCTTCTCGACCTACCTTCAAAGTCTCCTATTTTTGTGTAAGGCAATAAAAACCATTCCATAATTATATTATTAATCGTATTAAACAAATACTATTCAGCAACTCCTATTTCATCTAATTCACTTGTAGGATTTTTAGGATCTAACCCATACTTATTTGAACCTTTATCTCCTTCTATAACAGTCAAAACAAATAACCAAACCCAACCAATAATTGGAAAAAAAACTAACAACAAATATTTTCCTGATTTACCGACATCGTGCAATCTTCTTACTGATAAAGAAAACCAAGGAATTATTGTTGATACACTAAATAATCCTGAAAACACACCCAGACCACTATCCGTCATTGATCCTATTATAGTGTCTATAGTTGCCAATGGAATACCTGCTAAACTTGTCAATAAATAAAACATCCAATACTCTTTCCTTCTTGACCTACCTTCAAAATCAGCATATTTTTTAAAAGGCAATAAAAACCACTCCATAATTATATTATTAATTACTTTAAACAAAAAAATATTATAGTTGTTAGCTATAACATTTTTTAAAATTAATTCTTTTTTAATGTTATTCCGTAGCCCCTATCTCATTTAATTCATCAGTAGGGTTCTTAGGGTTTGGACCATATTCATTAGTTCCTTCTTCACTATCTATACACGCCAAATAAAGGTTATAAAAAGGAATCAAACAGTACCAACCACTTTTTCCTACATCATGCATCCTTCTTATTAAAACAGCTAAAGATGGTATTAATACAGCAAATGAATATATTGTAGAAATTACAGCTAAAGAAGGATCAATAGCTATTGAAATACCCATTAAACCATAAGTTATAATTGTACTAAAAAGAGTGAACATCCAATATTCTTTTCTTCTTGCTCTACCGTTAAAATCTTCATATTGTTTTAATACTTTAAAATACCAATTCATAGTTTATTGTTTTAGTTAGTCTATAAATATAATCTTTTTAACTAATTAATTAACAGTTATATTCATATTCTTTAATTAGTTATATAAAACAAAAAAACCACCTTAAAGGTGGTTTTTTTGTTTTATATACAATAAATTATTTATTCAGGCGCTAATGTAACCTCTAGACCATCTAATTCAGGTGTTATTGGTAATTGACACCCTAAACGAGAATTATCTTCAACATGAAAAGCTTCCGCTAACATCATATCTTCATCTTGTCCCATTTCAGGTAAAACAGTATCTGATGTTACATAGCATTGGCATGAAGCACACATAGCCATACCTCCACAAGTACCTTCTACTGGTAATTCGTAAGCTTTACAAACTTCCATTAAGTTCATTGCCATATCGGTAGGTGCTTGTACATCGTGTACTACTCCTTCTCTATCTGTAATTTTTATCGTAATGTCCGACATTCTGTATTCTCAATTATATTAAATTCTCGATTTTCAGTACAGCAAAAGTAATACCGAAAATCGAGAATTCGAAACTTTATAACACTAATTAGTCTATTGCTTTAACAACAGCTTTAGGAGCTTCCTTTTTAGTTCCATCAAAACCTTCAACACCACCTACAGTAGTATATTTCATTACATACTTTTTGTCTGGGTATATACGTTGGAAAGCACTCTGACACATTAAAGTTGCTTCGTGGAAACCACATAAAATTAACTTTAATTTACCAGGGTATGTGTTAACATCTCCAATAGCATAAATACCAGGTATGTTTGTTTGGTAATCGTAAGAGTTATCTACTTTAATAGCATTTTTCTCTATCTCTAATCCCCAATCTGCAATTGGTCCTAATTTAGGCGACAATCCAAATAAAGGAATAAAGTGATCTGTTTTTAAAATATAAGGTTCTTCACCTTTCTTAGTAATTTCAACACCAGTAATTCTATCTTCTCCTTCTACAGCTTTAATCTCTGCAGGAGTAATTAAGTTAATTTTACCAGCATCTTTAAGTTCTTGAACTTTTTCTACTGAATCTAAAGCCCCTCTAAACTCATTACGACGGTGAACTAAAGTAACTGATTTAGCAACGTCAGTTAAGAAAATAGACCAATCTAAAGCAGAATCTCCACCACCAGCAATAACCACATCTTTATCTCTATAAAGTTCTGGTTCTCTAATCATGTACTCAACACCTTTGTCTTCAAAGTTTACTATGTTAGGAATAGGTGGTTTTCTTGGTTCAAATGAACCTAAACCTCCTGCAATAGCAACAACTTTTCCGTAATGCTGTGTTCCTTTATTTGTTGTTACTATAAAACCACCATCTTCTTGTTTTTCTATAGTATCAGCACGTTCTCCTAATGTAAAACCTGGCTCAAATTGTTTAATTTGCTCCATTAAGTTATCCGTTAAATCTCCAGCTAAAATTTCTGGATAAGCCGGGATATCGTAAATAGGTTTTTTTGGATATATTTCTGAACATTGTCCACCTGGTTGTGGCAATGCATCAATTAAATGACATTTTAATTTTAATAGTCCTGCTTCAAAAACAGTAAATAAACCTGTCGGTCCTGCTCCAATAATTAAGATATCAGTCTTTATCATTACTTCTCTTTTTTTGCTATTAATCCTTTAGTGAATTCGTTAAGTGTTTCCACTTTTTCTTCAAAATCACCTTTAATCGTCTTTCTAAACTCGTTTAAATTTTTAACTAAATCGTCTACATTTTCAGGAATTACTTCTTCAAAAAATTGACGCAAACGTTTTGCTGTAGTAGGTGATTTTCCATTAGTTGAAAAGGCTATTTTCACATTCCCTTTAGTAACAATACCTCCCATATAAAAATCGCAATATGGTGGGTTATCTGCTACATTAACTAATTTAGCTTGCGCTCTACAATCTTTCCAAACCTGAACATTAACATCAGGAATATCTGTTGTAGCAACAACAATATGTTTACCTTCTAAATATTTTTCATTATACACATCGGTAACTAAAGTTACACAGTGTTTTTTTGCTAATGCAATTGTCCCTTCTCTAAACATTGGCGACACCATAGTCACTTTACAATCAGGGCTCGACTTGGTTAAGAAAGTTAATTTTTCTTCTGCAACATAACCTCCACCTACAATTAGTACATTTAGGTTTTTCGTTTTAAGAAAAATTGGATATAAATTATTTCTTTCTTGTTCCATTCTTATTTTATAAAAACTCTTGTTTTAATTCTAACAATTGTCCTCTATGCTTAACAACATCACCTATAACAATAATTGCAGGCGATGATAATTCTTTTTCTTTAACAATAGCCTCTATAGAGTCAATTGTGCCAACACCTACTTTCTCGGTATTTCTTGTACCATTTTGTATAATTGCTACAGGTACAGATTCTTTAGACTCTTGCTTAAACGCAGTCACTATTTCTGATAATTTATGCATACCCATTAACACAACAACTGTTGCATTACTTTTTGCTGCTAAAAATATATCATTAGATAATTTGTGCTCTTTTGTAGTCGCAGTAATAACCCAAAAACTTTCTGAACTACCTCGTTTAGTAACAGGTATATTTTGCATTGCCGGAACCGATACTGATGATGACAAACCTGGCACCATATTTACTCCCATTCCTTTTGATGCAGCATATTCCATTTCTTCGGCTCCACGACCAAAAATAAAAGGGTCTCCTCCTTTTAAACGAACTACTTTACCGTGGCTAGCACCGTACTGAACAATCAAATCATTAATTTGCTCTTGTTGATAAGCATAACAACCTTTACGCTTACCCACATAAAGTAACTCTGCATTTTTACAATAATCTAATAACTCAGGATTCACCAAAGCATCATACAAAACTGCATCAGCAGTTTCTAAAGCTTTAATAGCTTTAAGCGTAATTAACTCAACATCTCCTGGGCCTGCACCAACAACAGTCAGTACACCTTTAGATGGAGTATTATTTTGGTTATCTTGATTCAATTGATTAGGGTTTCAATTATTAATTTTCAATATTTAATTAATGTTTAAACATTAATTAAATATTGAAAATCTATACTCTTGTATTTATTTAACGCTTGCCGTTCTAAAAGCTCTTACTTTAGCTAAAAACGCTTCGGCAGTAGCTATATAAGTAGTCGCAAATTCTTTAGATGGAGCATTTTTATTAATTGCATAAGCTTGATCTGCAAAAGATCCTTCTATTTCAATTAAGTTCTTTTCTACAAATTCAGCATCAAAGTTATTTACTATATCAGCTTGCGTATTTGTTTTCTTTTTTTCTGCTAATAAAATTGCTTTCGCAGAATTAATTTGAGAACTATATGCATGATAAATAGCATCACTAAACACACCATTTTCAAAAGCTTCTTTAGCATTTGCTATTTTTTCTTCACTCTCTAAAAATAAAGTTTCAATTAAATCAATAACAACACCGGCACATTCACCAACACCAATTGCTTTAACATACTCTTCATTTGTTCCCCAGTCAATAAAATCTTCTGGTTTTAAATCGTCAACATCAGATAAGTCAGTTAAAAAATCATAGAAGTAACGCTCTCCTTTTTCTACATAGTAGTCTAAGAATAACTTTCCATTACCATTAGCTTCATAGTCATTTAAAATTCTACGTAAAGCTTCAGGTCCACGCTTACTTGGTATTTTCACAACTTTATCAGAAAAACGAGCTTCACCGTTACCAATGTTACCTCCTCCTAATAAAACTTGTAATGCAGGTGCTACTAATTTATCTTTAGTACGAACTGTCATACCTTGGAAACCAATATTTGCCATATTGTGCTGTCCACAAGCGTTCATACATCCACTAATTTTAATAACTAAATCTTCGTTATTTAAATACTGTGGGTATTCTGCTGCAATTACTCTTTCTAATTCTTCTGCAATACCTGTACTACTTGCAATACCTAAGTTACAAGTATCAGTACCAGGACAAGCTGTAATATCTACTGCTTTATTATAACCAGCCTCTACAAAACCTAATTTTTCAAGTTCTGCATACATTACTTCAACTAATTCTTCTTTTACATGAGGAATCACAATATTCTGACGTAATGTTAAACGTACTTCTCCAGCAGCATATTTATCTACTAAGTCTGCTAATAATCGTGCTTTATCTGTATAGAAATCTCCTAATAAAACTTTAATTCCGATAGCAACAAAACCTGCTTGTTTTTGCGGAATTAAGTTAGTTGCTTTCCATTGTGCAAATGCTTTTTGATCTTTAATTTCTACTGAAGGAATTTCTTTTACTTCAACAGGAACTGGATAATCATAAGCTGCAGTATCAATAGCAACTGTCTTATAAGGAACAGCAATACGCTGTTCTTCTACTAATGCTTTAAATCCGTCTAAACCAATTTTAGCCATTAAGAACTTCATACGAGCTTTAGCTCTACTCTTACGCTCACCATGACGGTCAAATACACGTAAGATTGCATTCATTAATGGAATAATTTCATCTGAAGGTAAAAAGTCATATAATGCTTCTGCATGTCTTGGCTGAGAACCTAACCCTCCAGCTACCATAACTTTAAAACCATTTACACCATTTTTGCTTTTAGCAATAAAACCGATATCATGTAAATAAGATAATCCTGTATCTTCATCTGTATTTGAGAAAGAAACTTTGAATTTACGTCCCATTTCTTGACAAATTGGGTTACGTAAAAATTCTTCAAAGATAGCATGTGCATAAGGTTGTAAATCGAAAGGTTCGTTTACATCAAAACCTGCAGTTTCTGAAGCTGTAACGTTACGAACTACATTTCCACAAGCTTCACGTAAAGTAACATTATCTTTTTCTAACTCAGCCCAAAGTTCAGGAGTTCTATTTAAATCTACATAGTGAATTTGAATATCTTGACGTGTAGTAATGTGTAATCTACCACGAGAATACTCATCAGATACTGCACTAATTCTACGTAATTGATTTGAACGTACTCTTCCGTAAGGAAGTTTTATACGAATCATTTGTACTCCTTCTTGACGTTGTCCGTAAACTCCACGTGCTAAACGCAGACTACGAAACTTTTCTTCATCAACTTTACCATCGTGAAATTCTTGAATTTTATTTGCTAATTCAATAACATCCTTCTCTACGATTGGATTCTCTATTTCAGTTCTAAAACTTTGCATCTTAATTTGTTTGTTAGTTGTTTAATTTAAATTTTATACTATTCTTTAAATCAAACTTCTTAAACTTTTATTTTATACTATTAGTCTAAAGACTATTGAATAAACCCTACTCCTGCAGTGTGGTTTGTTTGAGGGTCTATTAAAATAAATGCCCCGTTTTGTTTATTCTCTATGTATTTGTCATAAAAAACTGGCTTAGCTAATTTAATACTTACATTACCTATTTGGTTTAAGCTTAAAGAATCTGCAGCTTCTTCACCTGAAAAGTCAGATGCTAATGCATTATCAATAGTTTCTATTTTTGCTTGCACACGGTTAACACCATGTTGTAACAAATATTTAGTACCACCAACTAAGTTTTTACTATCCATCCAACAAATACGTGCTTTTAATTGCTTTTCAGCAGAAGGTTCTTCTCCTGTTTTTACAATCATATCTCCACGACTTACATTAATATCATCTTCTAATGTAATGTTGATAGAACTTCCTCTTCCTGCTTTATCAAACTTTTTATCAAAAAAGTATATTTCTTTTACTTTAGACTTAGTTAATGAAGGTAAAACTGTTACTGCATCACCAACAGCTAAATCATTTCCGTATAATTTACCAGCGTATCCTCTAAAATCATGAAAATCATCATTCATTGGGCGTACTACTGTTTGTACAGGAAAACGAGCTTGTCCTTTTTCAAAAACATCTTGCGCATTTAAACTTTCTAAATGATCTAAAATAGAAGGACCATTATACCAAGGTGTATTTTTAGACCCTGACTCTACAACATTATCACCTTTTAAAGCACTAACTGGTACAAATGTTATATTTTGATCTTTATAGTCGCTATTAGCAACCATTTTACTGAACTCTTCTTTAATAGCGTTAAACTTCTCTTCAGAGAAATCTACTAAGTCCATTTTATTTACAGCCACAACAATATCTTTAATTCTTAAAAGATTATTGATAAAAAAGTGACGGTAAGTTTGTTCAATTACTCCATTACGAGCATCTACTAATATAATTGAAGCTTGCGATGTTGAAGCTCCTGTAACCATGTTACGTGTATATTCAATATGACCAGGAGTATCTGCTATAATGTAACTTTTTTTCGCAGTCGAAAAATATATGTGTGCTACATCAATTGTAATTCCTTGTTCACGCTCAGCTACTAAACCATCAGTTGCTAAAGAAAAATCTAAATAGTCAAGTCCGTTTGCTTTACTACGTGTTTCTATCGCTTCTAATTTATCCGTAGTTAATGATTTTGTATCGTAAAGAATACGACCAATTAAGGTACTTTTACCATCATCAACACTTCCTGCTGTTGCTATTTTTAATACTTCCATATTTTTTGATTGACCATTGATTATTGATAATTTCAGTTCTCACTAAATATTTCATCTAACCTCAACAATCTTTGTTTTTTAGTTTTACATTAATTGAATTCTTATTTATTACTATAAATTAGCAATAAGTAACTATCAATTATCTTAGAAATACCCTTGTTGTTTACGTTCTTCCATTGCTGCTTCTGAACGTTTATCATCAATACGTGCACCACGTTCTGAAATAGTACTTTCTCTAATTTCGTTAACTACTTTTTCAATACTTACCGCATCAGATAACACCGCTGCTGTACAAGACATATCTCCTACAGTACGGAAACGAACCATTCTTTCTTCAACAACCTCATCTTCATCTCTGTATACAACATCGTCTTCTGCAGACCAGATCATACCATCCCTAACAAAAATCTTTCTTTTATGAGCAAAATAAATTGATGGAATTTCAATTTTTTCTTCCTCTATATAACTCCAAACATCTAATTCTGTCCAGTTTGAAATTGGGAAAACACGAACGTTTTGACCAAAATCAATTTTACCATTTAACATATCAAATAACTCAGGTCTTTGGTTTTTCTCATCCCACTGACCAAAATCATCACGTACCGAAAAAATACGCTCTTTAGCACGCGCTTTTTCTTCATCTCTACGAGCTCCACCAATAGCAGCATCAAACTTAAATTCTTCTAAAGCATCTAAAAGGGTTACTGTCTGTAATGAGTTACGACTAGCGTAACGACCAGACTCTTCTTTTACTTTACCAGCATCAATAGCATCTTGTACATTACGAACAATAAGCTCTACACCTAATTCTTTTGCCAAACGATCTCTAAACTCAATAGTTTCAGGAAAGTTATGACCTGTATCAATATGCATTAAAGGGAAAGGTATTTTTGCTGGCCAAAAAGCTTTTTGTGCCAACCTAACCAATGTAATAGAATCTTTACCTCCAGAAAACAATAATACTGGCTTTTCAAATTGAGAAACCACTTCACGAAAAATGTGAATTGCTTCTGCTTCTAGTGGATTTACTGTAAGTTCTGTACTCATTTTATTTATTCTTTTTCAAGTCGCTTTTTGATTTTGCAAAAATACTGCTTACTCTACCGACTATCAATTTATTTGACTATTAATTTACTTATGAAGTATGTAATCCACACTCCCTGTTACCCAACACTTTTGTTGGATCAAAATATTTATGTTCATTAGGCAAATTATTCTTTTCTAAATACACATCTAATTCTTCATCAGTGTAGTTATAAAAAGGACTCACTTTTAAAACACCATCACTACTCATACTTAATATATCTAAAGAATCACGTAAAGCAGTTTGCCCTTTCCTTAAATTTGTAAACCAAACATCTGGTTTATGTTCAGCCATAGCTCTCCCAAAAGGCTCTAGTTTTACTTGTTTTGTAAACTCTGCGTGTTTTGGATCATCGATACCAGGAACACCTAATACCACATCTCTATGTGCTACTGTTTGCTTTGGTACATACAATTTCACATTTAAATCTAACTGTTCAATTACAGCCTCTGCATGCCTATAAGTATTTGGTGTATTATAACCTGAATCGCACCATATTACTGACATATCTTTTTGAGCAGCTACACAAACTTGTAAAATTGAAGCCTCATAAGGTCTAAAATTAGTAGTTACTACTGCATTTTTTGCTTTAGAAACTGCCCATTGTGCAATTTCTAAAGGAGATTTATCCTTTAATTCTTCGTTATATTTTGCTATTTCTTCTTGTGTAAAACTCATCTTATTATCGTTTACCTTTTCGGTTAATCGTTATTTATTTTCTATAAAGCTCGTAACTACCTTCCCCATTTTATTTTATTCCACACGCGTTCATGTGCAAAATAAAGTATCATTTTAGTTACAAAATCAACTCCTGCAATAGCAGATGCTTCAGCCCAGTTGTCGTCTCCTAAAATTAAATACGAAACAACGAAAGTATCTATAGTACCAACCACTCGCCAGCTAATTGCCTTTGCCACACTACGAATCGGCTTTTCCGAATTTTGATCTTGATCAAAAGTACTATCTGCCCCTGCTACTTTTTCTGTTATCATAATTACTTTGTCGTTAAAATATTTAAACCCTATCGGATTAGTAGGCTTTAAATTCGAATGCAAATATACAATATATTATTTACATTTAATTACCCCTCTTTATTTTAACAAAATCTACTTATTAAATGATAAACAATCAATTATTAAAACTTAAACCCATTAATTTGCTTAAGAGCTTCTCCTATTGCAAAACTTACAGCATTTGCAATATTAAAGCTCCTAACTTTACCCGTACTAGGTATAGAAACATGATTATTGAATAATTCTAATATTTCAGATTCTAGTCCTTTTGATTCTCTTCCAAAAACTAACCAATCACCATCTTTATAATCTGGATCTAAAAAGTTTTGTTTAGCATTAGAGGTAAATAAAAACACACGACTTTCATCTGTTAATTGTCTTTTCCAAGATTCAAAATCAGGATACTCTGTACAAGTAAGCTCTGGCCAATAATCTAAACCAGAACGTTTTAAATTTTTATCTGTTATTTGAAACCCTAATGGGTGCACTAAATGCAAATGACAATTTGTACCTACACATAAGCGACCAATATTACCTGTATTATTAGGAATTTCAGGATGTATTAAAACTATATTTAACATATACTACAATCTTCTTTCAATATCTTTTTTAGCACTCTCTGCCAACTCTTCACAATTTAAAACCTTTTCAATTTGAGATCTTTTTAATTCTTGATTATACAAACAATTAAAAACTTCAGCTATTGTCGGGTTTTCAGGCTTATCTAAAATACGCTCCATTATATCATTTGATTTAACTAAACCATTTTTTATAACACGTACATAAATTCCTGAGTAAGTAGAATTAATAAACTTTTTTATAATTGTTTGCGACTCAAAACGTACTCCTAATTTAAAACAAGGTTGTCTTGGTTGCGAAATTTCGATTATAGCATCACCTATTGAATATTGTTCTCCAATTTTTAGTATTCGCTCATCAAGTCCTAATATCGTTAAGTTTTCACCAAACATACCATAAGACCAATCTAAATTCGGGTATTGTTCTTTCCATATAGGATAAGATTGCACCCCGTATAAATAACATGCTTTATCAACACCTCCATGATAGCGCCTATCTACAACACTATCTCCTTTTACATCTTCAGCCTCTAAATATATACCTTCTTTTACCGGATATTTATAAATACCTGTTTTTACAATTTTACCACGATAGAGAATTTCTTTTGTTTCAGAAATATTTGTTGCTATTACTTTCATATAAAATAATTAAAGGAAATCAACTTTATTTAAAAACAAACCTGAAGCTTGTGCAATATGCTCTAATTTAATTCTATATTTTTTAGGATCTAAGGTTTTATGTATAAAATCTATATCAATTTTACCTTTACCCAAATCGAATAAAACCCCCATCATTAAACGAATTTGATTTCGCTTAAATCCTTTACCTTTCACCGTCATTATATAACTGTGTTCAGGGAAAAAATTAGCTATGTATTCTGTGTTTTTTTCTAAAACACACGATACAATAGAACCTTCCGTTTGAGTTTTTTCATTAGACCTATGTGCATAGGACCAAAAATCATGCTCTCCTTCAAAAAGTTTTGCAGCTTCTTGCATTAAAGAAATATTCAACTCTTCTTGAATATTAACCATAAATGGTGCACAAAAAGGATGGAATTTTTCTCCAACAGAAAATAAATATTGATATTCTTTAACCTTAGGATGCTGAATAATATTAAAATCTTTTGTTATTTCCTTAATACTTAACCCTTTAATATCTGGAGGTAAATTAATATTAAATAAAGGAAAAAATTCTTCTAAATCTAAAGGTTCATCGTCAACAAATAGCTCTACATACGTTTGCCTAGCAGAAACCATTGCATCTGTTCTTCCTACCGAAAGTGTTTTAAACTTTTGTTCTAAAACATAATTTAAAGTTCTTTCTAACATACGTTGCACGGTGTTAACATCAGGTTGTTTTTGCCAACCATGATATCTAAAACCTAGATATTGCAACTCAATAATATAATAATATCTTTTTCTAAACATTAAGTACAAATATAAAGAAGCAATATTTTACTATACGCATTTATTTAATTTTGCTTACTAAAAAAGCCCTTATTGATAATTATCAATAAGGGCTTTTTAAAACTTTATAAAACAATAATTACTTACTATTTCTTTCTTTTAAAACATTAACTACATCGTTAAGCTTATATCCTTTTGCTTGTAATAACAATAAATAATGAAAAAGTAAATCTGCACTTTCATTTAAAAACAATTCTTCATTATCATCTTTAGCTTCAATTACAACTTCTACAGCTTCTTCACCTACTTTTTGGGCTACTTTATTAATTCCGCTAGCTAACAGAGAAGCTACGTAACTCTTCTTTGTATCTGCATTTTCTATTCTGCTTGTAATAACATCTTCTAAAGTAGATATAAAACCAAAATTCTCTTTATTGTCTTCTGCCCAACAAGTATCAGTTCCTGTATGACAAGTTGGTCCTTCTGGAGATACTAAAACCAACAAAGTATCTTTATCACAATCATTTTTTACAGAAACAAGATGTAAAAAGTTTCCACTTTCTTCTCCCTTAGTCCATAACCTCTTTTTTGAACGACTGTAAAACGTTACTTTTTTAGTGTCTATAGTTTTTTTATATGCTTCGGCATTCATGTATCCTAACATCAATACATTTTTAGTTTCAGCATCTTGAACGATCACCGGCACTAAACCATCACTATTTTTAGAAAAATCAATCTCCATAATTTCATTTATAATTTGGAAGCTACAAATTTCGACTTAATGTTACAAACCTACAAGGAAGTAACAATCTATTTATCACAAAGCAAAAGCCTAATTCAAAAAAAATGAATTAGGCTTTTGTAAAAAATTAAAATAATAGTCTATAAACTATATGCTACTGTAAATTGTAAGTAATGATTAACACCTGACGCTCTAAATAAAGGTTCAAGCTCTATTCCATCTACTATTCTTGAATTCGAATTATCAGAATCAATTGCATCTGTTATACCAAAAACAGCTCTTGCTTCTACAGATATATTAGATGTAATATTATATCCTATACCTCCAACAGCAGAAAACTGAACGGTTTCATAATCATCTCTACGTTCCCATTCCCAAATACCAAGACCTATTTGAGGTCCTAATGAAATTGTAAATTTATCTTGTATTGTGTAATTTATTAAAACTGGTACTTGAATAATATTTATTTTTAATGGATCTTCAGCATTTTGCCCCACAATTCCACTATTATCTGTTGTACTTGTTGATTTTTCTCCTTGAGCAGAATATTGTATTTCTGGTTGAATACTAAAATTATCTGACAAACGATATCTCGCAAAAAAACCAGCTGTAAAACCAATTCTATCACTACCTCCGCCTCCAGGTATTACACTACCATCTTCAAAGTCAATATTACTATAATTTAATCCTAACCTAAAGCCATATCTATTATCTTGTGCTTGACTACAAAACGTCCCTACAAAGAAGCAAAAACTAATCAAGAATAGTATATTTTTATTCATAAAACATCTGTTTATCAATTACTTATACAATTTTAACACTTTTTTATCTACAATCAAAATTATACCAAACTTTAGTTATAAAAAATTGATAAAACTACTAAAAAACCTGTTTTATGGAATAGTTTTATGATTTTTCTTCGCTATATAATGTTTTTATTATTCCATCTGCTAAACCTATTTTTGGAACATAAACTTTTTGCGATTTACTCCATTTCATAGCTGATAAAAATATTTTTGTAGCAGGTACAATCACATCAGCTCTATCATGATTCATGTTTAATTCCCAAACACGCTCATTATAAGTTAAAGATTTTAATAATTGGTAGTACGAAACTAAATACATATAAATTAATGGCTTACCGTTAGATTTACCACTGTTTTTAAATATATTATTTATATTACCCCCTGAACCTATTAAAGAAATACTATCATATTTTTTAGTTTTTTTCTTAATCCAATGTTTAGCTTCATCCCATAGTTCATCTGTAACTAGATCATTTAATAACCTAACCGTTCCTAACTTAAATGACCTTGACGCTTGTACTTTCCCTGCATGATATACTGTAAATTCAGTACTACCTCCTCCTACATCTACGTACAAAAAAGCCTTATGAGAACTAGTAAGATCCGATAAATCGGTCATAGATATCATTGCCGCTTCATCTTTACCATCAATAATTTCAATATTAATACCTGAAACTTTCTTAATATAATCTACTACTTCTTTGCCGTTTTCTGCATCACGCATTGCCGAAGTTGCACATGCTCTATAATTTACAACATTATGCGTTTTCATTAATAATTGGTAAGATTGCATTGCTGCTGCTAATCGATCTAAATTTTCATCACTTACTCTATTATTAACAAAAACATCTGAACCTAATCGAATAGGCACCCTAACTAAACATGTCTTTTTAAAACGAGGGTTCTTACCATCCATAGTAGTTACCGAACTAATCAATAACCTTACTGCATTTGACCCTATATCAATAGCTCCGTATTTCTTTATTTCTATCACTAATTAAACTTTTGTATTTACCACCTATTTTAATTCAACTTACTTTTATAAAAATCGTATAAAGTAATTTGCGACCTATTAACTTCTTCTTCATTCTGAAGATAACTATTATCTTGGTATTTATTTAAAATACGTGCTTTTACATTATCTTTCCAACAAATATTAAAGGTTTCGATTAATTCTTCTTTAATATTTTCATCATAAATAGGACAACTAACCTCAACCCTCCTATCTAAATTTCTTGTCATCCAATCTGCTGAAGATATATATACTAAAGGTTTTCCTTCGTTACCAAAAATATACAATCTTGGATGTTCTAAAAACTTATCTACTACACTGATAGCTGAAATATTTTCACTCTTACCTTTAACACCTGGTATTAAACAACAAATACCACGTATTATTAATTCTATTTTAACACCTGCATTACTTGCCTCATACAACTTATCAATCATAGCATAATCACTAAGACTATTCAGTTTCAATTTTATAAAAGCTTCTTTACCTAAAATTGCATTTGTAATTTCATTATCAATAAGCGTAACTAATTTTTTACGAGTATAATGAGGCGAAACTAATAAATGTCGATAACTATTTACTTTATAATTTATCTCAAAAAAGTTAAACACTTTGTTTAGGTCTTTTAAAATAGACGCATTACTTGTAAATAAAGTATAATCAGTATAAACCTTAGCTGTTGACTCGTTAAAGTTACCTGTACTTATAAAGCCATAACGTTTCAACTTTCCATTTTCTAAACGCTCTATTAAACACGTTTTACAATGTACTTTTAAACCTGGTACACCAAAAATAAGTTGTACACCTGCCCTTTGTAATCTCTCTGCATTTTTTATATTATTTTCTTCATCAAAACGGGCTTGTAACTCTATTTGAACCGTTACTTCTTTACCGTTTTTGGCTGCATTTATAAGTGAACTAACAATGTGCGAAACTTTAGATAAACGATAAATGGTAATTTTTATGGTTTTAACCTTAGGGTCTAAAGCTGCCTCTCTTAAAAACTTAATTAAATAAGAAAAGCTATGGTAAGGCGCGTATAATAAGTAGTCCTTTTTAGCAATTGCTTTAAATAAACTTGTACTTAAACTCAATCCTTTTATCCTTAAAGGTTGAATTGATTCATACACTAATTCTCTATGATTTAACATAGGAAAATTCATATAATCTCTTCGATTATGGTAACGACCACCAGGGATAATACTATCTGTATCTTCAATGTTCATTTTGTCCATTAAAAACTCTAAAGTATCTGAATCTATCGTTTTATCATATACAAAACGAACAGGGTCACCATCTCTTCTCTCTTGTACACTTTTAGATATTTTTTCTATAAAACTTTTCTTAAAGTCATTATCAATATCTAATTGAGCATCTCGAGTAATTTTTATCATATGAGCAGTAGCTGATTTATAATCAAATATGTTAAATATTTGATTCATACAGTATCTAATAACATCATCTAAAAACATCACATGTTCTTTACCATCTTCCCCTACTGGTAAAACCACAAAACGATCAATTGACTTTGGTATTTCTATTAAAGAATATATTTTTTCTCTAAATAATTCATCGTCGCTTTCAACATCAGGTCTGTTTAAAGTAAGCTTAACAGCTAAATAAGCAGCACTGTCTTTTAAGTGCGGAAATTCATCTAAATCATCCAACATAAAAGTCATTAAAGCCGGACTTACTTTATTCAAAAAATAATTATCTAAGTACTCCCCTTGACCAGCGGTAACTTGATGTTCTTTTATTACATAAATATTATGGTCCTCTAATTTTTTTTGAATTTCTCTAATAATCAGTAAGCTTTCCGTTTGTTGCTTAATTACAATATCTGTAATTTCTTCAAGTAATTCTCGAGCCTCCATACCTCTTAAAGCTCGCTTACCAGATTTACCTGACATGGTAATATGCTGTACCGTGGCATAACGAACTTTAAAAAATTCGTCTAAATTATTAGAAAAAATTCCTATAAACCGAAGTCTTTCCAACAATGGAACACTATCATCTTTTGCCTCTTGTAAAACACGAGCATTAAATTGTAACCAACTTATCTCTCTATTTATATATTGATTTTTTTCTTCTTCCATGTATTATATTACAAGAATTAAAGTATGGATAATATTTACTCTAATTATTTATCTTAAATTCTTCGGGAATAAACTAAAATTCGTTTTCCCAACTTTTATTTTAGACCATTTATCTTCTTTAAAAGATATAGACACTACTCCACTAGTGGGTAAGTTAAATAAAGCCTCACTACCCAAACTATTTACTAAAGTAGAAAATGCTGTATTATGACCAAACATCATTACTGAATTATGATCATCTGAAAAGGTATAAATTTGTTTTAACACTTCTTCTGCCTCAAAATTATATAACTCTTTTTTTACTTTAATTAAATATAATGGAAATTCTATATTTTCAGAAACTATGCGTGCTGTTGTTTCGGCCCTATTAGCAGAACTGCTATAAACTGCTTGCACAGAAATATTTTCTTTCTTTAGAGCTTTACCTATCAAATCAGCATCAATAAACCCTCTTGTGTTTAAAGGTCTATCATGGTCAAGACCTGCAAAATCCCATGAAGATTTACCGTGACGAATAAAGTATATTGTTTTCATTTTAAGGTGCTAATCGGTTACTAATCCATTTATTTAAATCTAATGAATAAAGCATTCTATCATGTAACCTATTAGGTCTCCCTTGCCAAAATTCAATAGTTTTAGCTTTTACTACAAAACCACCCCAATGGTCTGGTTTTGGTATTTGTTTGTTTTCGTACTCTTTTTCTAATTGTTGTACTTTATTACTTAGTACTTCTCTTGAATTTATTTTTTCACTTTGATTTGATGCCCAAGCTCCAATTTGACTACCGCGTGGTCTTTTATTAAAATATGCTTCACTTTCTTTTTTAGAAAGTTTTAAAGCTTCTCCTTTAATAATTACTTGGCGCTCTAGATTAGGCCAAAAAAAAGAAAGACTAACCTTTGGGTTATTTAATAATGATTTTCCTTTTTCTGAATTATAATTGGTGTAAAATACAAAGCCGTTTTCACTATAGCTTTTTAAAAGAACAATTCTACTTTTAGGAAATCCTTCTTCATCTATAGAGGCTACAGTCATCGCATTTGCCTCTTCAACACCACCTGCATTTTCCACTTCAGAAAACCATTTAGAAAATAATTCAAAAGGATTAGTAGGTATTGCTCCTTCTAGCAATTCTCCTTTTTCGTATGATTTTCTATAATCTGCTAAATTTTCTGCCATAGTAATTGGTTTACTGCAATTTACTATTTTAACAGAATATCTCCTTATTCTTTACTAGGTTTTATTTCCACTCAAAAGACTTTCCATCTTCAGCAAGTTCTACATCATTAAAAACCTCTAAGGCTTCTTCTTTAAATTTATTTATTGCTCCATAACGTGTACTATAGTGCCCTAATAATAATTTAGAAACATTAGCTTTTTTAGCAATTGTAGCAGCCTGCTTAGCGGTACTATGACCTGTAAAGTCACACAAATGTTCATGACTATTTAAAAAAGTAGATTCATGATATAGTACCGTAACGTTTTTTAATAAAGGAATTTTTTGCTCATCGTACTTGGTATCGCTACAAAAGGCATAACTTTTAGAAGGAACCGGATCAAATGTAAGTTCGCTATTTGGTATCACCTTCCCTGATCCTAATGTAATATCTTTCCCTTTTTTTATCGATTTATAATAAGCTTCTTCTATATTATTATTTACAACCGCATTAAAGTTTAATTTACGTTCGTTTGGCTTTTCTTCAAATAAATAGCCATTACAATAAACCCTATGCTGAAGAGGTATTGTTTTTACCGTTACTTTTTCATCTTCAAAAATCAATTCTGATTCTTTACTCTCTAATTCATGAAAATGTAAAGGGTAATCTGTCCAAGAATTAGAAAGCTTTAATTGTACCGTAATTAATTCTTTAATACCTTTTGGACCATAAACGTGTAATGGAGTTTCTCGCTTAAGCATTTTGAATGTTGATATTAAACCTACCAACCCATAAACATGATCTCCATGTAAGTGAGAAATAAATATATGTTTTATTCTAAAAAACTTTATTTTATGTCTTCGTAACTCTACTTGTGTTCCCTCTCCGCAATCAATTAAAAACAAATGATTATTTATTTCTAAAACCTGAGAAGTCGGATTTGTTAATGTTCTAGGGGTCGCTGCATAACAGCCAAGTACAGTTAATTTCATTAAATATTATAAAATAATTATTGTCGGTTTTAAGTTTAAAAACCTAAATCACGTTCAATTTCTTCCATTTCAACTATATCATGCGCTTCAGCTAATGTTGGTGTAATTGTTAAAGACTCTGACACATCATCAATATCAACACTACTAGTTACTAACACAAAAGAATGTTTTGTTGCTTTATGTTTTTCAGAAAGCAATAAAAACTCATTCAAATGATTAGCTTTTAAACTTGTCAATGAAAATAAATTCACCACAATATTGTTATTCTCAAGCTCGCTATAAATATCATTTATACCTTTAACCAGTTCTGTTAAAGTTGCTTTTTCTTGTGTAATTACAGTAGTACTTTTAATGTGCTCAACGATCATAATTATTTAATTTTTGAAGCTAGTAAATAAATAACAGCCATACGTACTGCTACTCCATTTTCTACCTGATCTAATATTATTGCTTGTTCCGAATCTGCAACTTCTGATGTAATTTCAACACCTCGGTTTATTGGACCTGGGTGCATAATTACTATTTCCTTATCAAGACTATCTAGTATTTCTTTTGTTACACCATATTGTTGTGTGTATTCTCTAGTTGAAGGAAAATAAGATATTTCCATTCGCTCATTTTGTACACGTAACATATTGGCAACATCACACCATTGTAATGCTTTCTTAAGGTTAGTTTCTACCTTAACGCCAAGTTCTTGAATATATTTGGGAATCAATGTTTTTGGTCCGCAAACCATAACCTCAGCTCCTTGTAATTTTAAAGCATATATGTTTGATAATGCTACACGCGAATGTAAAATATCACCTACAATAACTACTTTTTTACCAGTAACATCTCCTAATTTTTCTCGTATAGAGTACGAATCTAATAAAGCTTGTGTTGGATGTTCATGAGCTCCATCACCTGCATTAACAATAGATGCCCCAATATGTTTTGATAAAAACACACCTGCACCAGGGTTTGGATGGCGCATAACAACCATATCTACTTTCATAGCTAGTATGTTATTTACCGTATCAATTAAAGTTTCTCCTTTTTTAACCGATGATGATGCCGCTGAAAAGTTAATCACATCTGCCGATAATCTTTTTTGAGCTAATTCAAAAGATAATCGAGTACGTGTACTGTTTTCAAAAAACAAGTTTGCTATCGTTATATCTCGTAACGACGGAACTTTTTTTATAGGTCTATTAATAACCTCTTTAAAGTGATCTGCGGTTTCAAAAATAAGTTGAATATCTTTTTCTTGAATATACTTAATCCCTAATAAGTGATTAACACTTAACTCGCTCATACAACAATTATTTTATCAAATATACTACGTCTTCTCCTTCGTTTTCTTTCCAGTTCACTTTAACGCGTTCTTCGTTAATAGCATCTACTTGCCTACCTCTATAATTAGGCTGAATAGGTAAATGTCTACTAAAACGACGATCAATAAGTGTAAGCAATTCTACTGAAGCTGGTCTGCCAAATGACTGAATAGCAGTTAACGCCGAACGTATACTTCTGCCTGTATATAGTACATCATCAATGAATACCACATTTTTATCTTCTACCACAAAATCTATTGTAGTTTTATTAGCTTCTAAAGTAGTATTACCTCTTCTAAAATCATCTCTAAAAAAAGTTATATCTAGCAATCCTAACTTTAAATCTTTAATACCATATGTATCTATTAAAATTAATTTTAATCGTTCTGCTACATAACTTCCTCTTGGTTGTAAACCAACAAGAACAGTGTTTTTAAAGTCTAAATGATTTTCTATTAATTGACAAGCCAAACGGTGTAAAATAATATCAATTTCTTTAGAAGTAAGAAGTACTTTTTGACTCATAGAATTAGATTTCTAGTCGGACTGACCTACACAAAAGTAATTAAAAACTAGCTTTAAGGAAAGTACTTTTTATTAGAAAAAAACATTAAATTAAAGCTATGCTAGTTAATCATCTTACGTTAATCATTAAACTAAGCTCTTTATTAAATAATAACTTTATACTTTAATATAAACAAATTGACAATCTCCCCACATGAAATTCTCTTTTTTAATAGCCTGTTCTCTATTATTTTTTAGTTTTAAAAACAATACACAAACTAAAAATTTAGCTCAAAATATTTCCACTAAAGTGGAAGTAAAAAAACTTTAAGTGATATTAAAATTACACCTATTGAACATGCTACTGCTGTTTTAGAATGGAACAACAAAACTATATACATTGATCCATTTGGAGATGCCAAAGCTTTTAATGGACAACAAAAACCTGATACAATTTTAATAACCGATATACACGGCGACCATTTAAGTATTAAAACTTTAAATGAACTAGAGTTGACCAATACTACTATTGTTGCTCCACAAGCAGTTTTTGATAAATTAACAAATAATGAAACTAAAACTGTAATGAATATATCTATTACTGGAGTTCCTATGTATAACTTACGAGAAAAAGTTACTTTTCATGAAAAGGGACGCGGTAATGGATACATTATAAAACTAGGAAATAAAATGTTTACTTTTCAGGAGACACTGAAGATATTAAAGAAATGCGTGCTCTAAAAAATATAGATATAGCATTTGTTTGCATGAACTTACCATATACAATGCCTGTTGAAAATGCAGCCGATGGTGTTTTAGCTTTTAAACCAAAAAAGGTTTACCCATACCATTATCGTAATAAAGACAAAACATTAAGTGACGTTAGTAACGTTTAAAGAAATTATTAATGCTGCAAATTCTAGTATTGAAGTAATACAATTAGACTGGTATCCATCGTAAAAATAATAACTAAAAAAAAGCAGCATTTAAAAATGCTGCTTTTTTTTATAAAACTGTAGACAAAGCTAGATATTTAGTTTTCTCTCTGTTTATTTTATTTGTTTTTGTTTCTATAAACTGTTCCAAAAAGAAAATTTCTTTTGGAATCTCATATAAAGACAATTCTTTAATTTTTGATAGCTTTTCAAAATAAACCTCTTTAGAGGTTGCTTTGGTTATATTTTCTATAATTAACACCAACTTATCTCCTATTTTTTTATCTGGAACTGAGGTTATAAAAAAACGTTGCCTTATAACTAGCTCTATCTTCTTTTCTATTTGTTCCGGGAATAATTTAATTCCACCACTATTAATAACATTGTCATATCTACCTTTCCAAATAAAACGTTTATAAGTTACTAGTTCAACAATATCATTGGTCACCAATACCTCATCAGTAACCAAAGGAGCTTTAATTATTAAACAATTTCGAGCATCTGTAGATAACACAACTTGTGGCAATGCTTTAAAATAACATTCTGATATAGGTTTCTTTTTTAAATTTAACCTTCTTACTGCTATATGGCTTACTGTTTCGGTCATACCATAAGTTTCATAAACTTTCGTTTTTACACCCTGAATTAACGCTATTAAATATCCTTGTACAGCTCCACCACCTACTATTAACTTTTTTAGTAAATGTAATCGGCTAATTGAATTATCTAATTGCATTGGAACCATTGCAGCAAAATCATATTGTTTAAACACATTATCTAATGGGTTTGATTTTGGTTCTACCGTATCCAATTTCCAACCTAAAACCATTGCTCTAACCAGCATCATTTTACCAGCTATATAATTTGCCGATAAGCACAGTAAAGCACTAGATCCAGCAGGCAGCTTAAAAAACTTACCTGTTGCTTTAGCACTATTAATCATGTGCCTTTTATAAATTTTTATTTTTTTAGGAACACCCGTAGATCCTGATGTATTAACTATTATAAAAGATGCATCATCTAACCAATCTAATAAAAAATCTCCAATAGCTTTATTGAATTCTTTGTTAGATCTAATTAATGAGTGTGCATATGATTCAAGAGAGGTTTTATCAAATGTTTTGTTATTTAATCTAAACGACTCATGAATTACAGGCTGTATAAAATTACTTACTTCTGACATATGTTAGCAAACAATAACCTTTTAGTATTGCATTTATTTTTACACAAAAATAAAAACACTTACTTTATTAAATATCATGTAAACGTTAATAAAATCTTATTTAAAACAACATAAAACCCTAATTATCAGTAATAATCACAAAAAAACTCCCCATTAAATATATTGGGTATATTTAACAGGGAGCAAAACAAAAAAACTATTACCAAAATAACTTAATCTAATAACTCTAACGTGCTTTTTTTAAACACTAATCTATGTTGAGCCTCTAAAAGGCTACGTAGCTTCATTCCTTCATAAAAATCATAATCACTTAATGCAGGGTCTACTTCTCTTAAGTTATAAGCCTCTTCCATTAGCATTTTATAACGAATTAATAATAATTCAATATGATTAGATTTCCTTTCCATATTATAAATATACATAATTATCTGATTACCAACATATTAAAGTTATTCAAATCATCGTTAAAATGTATAAAATTTAACATTTAAACAGAAAAAAGGTCATTAAACAGACTTAATACTCCATTTAATGACCTTTTAAATTATAATTATCTCAAAAATTAATCTTGCAAAGCAAAAACTTTTCTTAATATGTCTGATGTTCTTGAACTCACATCTGTTCTAATTTTCTTTTCTTCAACACCAATCATAGTGTATACACCTTTTAAAGACTGTTGTGTTACATAATCGGTTAAATCAGGGTTTACCGTATTACTAACTAAAGGAATAGCATTATACTTAGTAATTAATGTACTCCATATTTTGTTAGCACCTACTTTTTCTAATGAACTAGATATTACAGGACTAAATTTTCCATAAAGTTCTGTTTTTGTTTTTGTATTTAAATACGCAGTAGCAGCACCATCATCTCCTAAAAGAATATTTTTAGCATCTGCAAAAGTTATTCCTTTAACCGCATTAACAAAAATCGGTGTAGCTTCTCCTACAGCATCTTCTGCTGCTCTGTTCAATACTTTTAAACCTTCATCAGCCAAACTGCTTAAACCTACTTTACGTAAAGTACTATCTACTTTTTGTAATTCTTCTGGTAATAATATTTTAACTAAAGAGTTTTTTAAAAAACCATCCGTAGCAGTAAGCTTTGTAACTTGTTCCGAAATTCCTTTATCTAAAGCTTCTCTTAAACCACTTGCTATATAATCGTTACTTAAGGCTGATGACCCTGTTGCACTTTCCAAAATACCTGGCAATTGGTCTGCTACGCCTTGTAAACTATCACATGATGTAAATGATAATATGGATCCTAATGCTACTATAAATACCTTTTTCATAATCTTTTCTTTATCAATATATTTAATTGGTTATGCAAAAATAACTGTCTTATTATTATAAACTAAAACCTTACGTGCTAAATGATGTTTAATTGCCCTTGAGAGTACAATTTTTTCGACATCGCGTCCTTTGGCTATAAAATCATTAATACTATGCGAGTGCGATACATTTACAACCTCTTGTTCTATAATTGGTCCTTCATCTAAATCAGATGTTACATAATGCGATGTTGCACCAATAATTTTAACCCCGCGTTTATGTGCCGAATGGTATGGTTTAGCACCTGGAAATGCAGGTAAAAATGAATGGTGTATATTAATTACTTGATGCGTAAACTGATCTACAAAATCAGCTGATAATATTTGCATGTAACGTGCCAATACTACAAAATCAACATTATTATCTCTTAGTAATTTTATTTGTTCTGCTTCCGCAGAAACCTTTGTAGCTTTAGTTACTGGTATGTGTGCAAACGGAATTCCAAAGTTTTTAGCTACCTGTTCCATATCGGCATGGTTACTAATTATTAAAGGAATCTCAACATCTAACTCGCCAGCTGCATAACGCCCTAAAATATCGTATAAACAATGTGAATATTTTGACACGAATAATGCCATGCGCAACTTTACAGAAGGATCATGTAATTGCCACTGCATTTGCATACTATCAGCAATAGTTTTAAAACTTGCTTTAAAAGCTTCTTCGTTATAATCAGCAATTTCAAATTCACACTCTAAACGCATAAAAAATGCCTGCTCATCGGCATCTACATGTTGTTCTAAGTATACGGTGTTACCTTTATTTTCTGCTACAAAGTTGGTAACCTTTGCAATTATCCCTTTTTGATCAGGACAATGTATTAATAAAATAATCTTTTTCATTACATAACGACTTTTAGTCTTTGTAAACATAAAAAATAATTAAACCATTTAACAATATAGTACTAACAAATTAAACCTAAGCGCTTACTTATTTTAACCTAATACCTATAAACACAAAAAACCCACGCAATGCGTGGGTTTTTATACTATATAATTTAGTTTGTTTACTACTAGAATGCGTAGATAGCACCTAAAGCAAAACCAAATAATGAATCGTTAAATTCTCTATCATTATCAATAAAGTTGTCTTCAGAAGTAGTATCAAAACGTAATTCAGGCTTAAGTGTTAATGCTCCTACAGTATAAGAACCTGTTAATGTTGCTGCGAATACTTCTGCATCACCAACAGTACCTGCTATTGCATCTGAATCACTAAATAATAATCCTCCTGGAACTAATTCACCTGCTTCAATTTCATTAAGAGTATCAGTTTCTCCGTAAAATTCAGCTCTTAAACCTAAAGTAAAAGATTCAGATAAAGCATATTGTGGGTATAACGCTACACCATAAAAACCTGATCCGTCATTTGTATCATTAAATGATGCATTTAAACCTAAGTAAAAATCTTCAGATAAATCCCATCCTGTAGTTAAATCAATTTGGAAAGTTTCTTCATCAGAATCTCCATCTCTTCCGTAAAGTACGTTTAAGAAAGCACTACCGCTATCTACAGAGTATCCTAATTGTAATCCTCCTGTTAATTTACCATTTACGTTACCGTCAACATTTGCATCAGTTGAATTTAAAACTGCTGCTGTTAAAGAAAATTGATCAGATAATGTA
>CAZJGP010000122.1:0-4916 GCA_964545595.1 uncultured Flavobacteriaceae bacterium
TATACCTTACCAAAGGTATTAGAACATTTTAATAACCAAGGTTACACCTTTAAAAGTATCCACTCATTAAACCAATAAGTGTATTGGCATCTTGTTCACCTTTTTCTCTCCATACCATTTCACCATTTTTATAAATCATAAATGTTGGCAAACCGTTAACCTTTAAAGCACTTGCTAGATCTTCGTTTTTATCAACATTAATCTTTATAACTTTTCCTTTATCTCCAATTCCTGCTGCTACATCTTTTAGCACAGCGTGCATAAGCTTTGAAGATTCATTCCAATCTGTAAAAAAGTTCAACAGAACTGGAGACTGAATATCTATTAAATTACCGAATTTTGCCATAAAAGCTACTATTTATTCGTTTACACAAATATAAGGTTTTATAAATAAAATAAAATTCTTTGAAAATTAACACAATTAAAGAGAATTCAATTATTTTAAACTACCTTTTTCTTTAATTCAACAACAGATATTTCAGGCCAAATACCCACTCTTCCTGGAAATGCATGAAAACCAAAACCTCGGTTAACATATACATATCTATTTAAATGTTTGTACAAACCTGCCCATTGTTTATATACATATTGAACAGGACTCCATTTTATAATACCAGGTATTTCTATACCAAACTGCAAACCATGAGTATGACCACTAAGCGTAAGATGGCAATTAATAGGATGTTCTTTTACTTCATATTCCCAATGAGAGGGGTCATGACTCATTAAAATCTTAAAATCTGATGAAGACAAACCTGAAGTAGCTTTATTAAGGTCTCCTGCTTTTTTAAATTTTTTACCCCAATTTTCAACACCAACCAAGGCTATAGTAGATTCTGCTTTTTTAAGTAGTATATGTTCATTAGTCAACAACTTAAAGTCTATTTGTCCATGAAGTGCTTTAATCGCTTTAAAATTGTCTTCTTTTGCCTTAATAGATGGCCAATCTAGGTATTCTCCATAGTCATGATTACCTAAAACTGAAAACTTACCAAATTTTGGTGTTTTTAATGCTTTAAAAGTTTCAACCCAAGGTGTAAATTCAGTTGCACGTGTATTCACAATATCACCTGTAAATAAACAAATATCATATTCTTGTTCATTTATTAAATTAACAGCATAATTAATTTTATCGAAGTTGTCAAAACTACCAGAATGCAAATCTGAAATTTGTAAAATTTTAAATCCATCAAAATCTATTGGCAAATCTTCGAATTCAATTTGAGTCTTTACTACTTTAAAATTGTATTTCCCTTTAAATATTCCATACAAAATAGAACTAAAAGGAATAGCTGCTAAACCCAAACCTAACTTACCTATAAACTCTTTTCTTCCATTAAAATTCGAGTTGTTAAAAATTGAACTTGGTATTAAAATTAAAACAGCACTTATGACCCAAAATAAAATAGTAATAATCTTAGGTACCAAATGCAATAGCAAAAAACCAATTGACCAATATAAAGAATGAGTTGCCCCTATTGACCTATCAAATTCAAAAAACTCATACACAAAGAACCCATATGACAAAAGACTTACAAAAAAAACAAAAAATAAATCTATCTTACTCAATTTAAAGTACTTAATTGCAAAAAAAAGAAAAATAGTTTCTATAAAAAGTAAGAAAGTAAAAAGAAAAATTATATTTTTAAGCATTATAATCCATTTAACATTTAATTAATACGTCTATATTAAAATAAGTACGAAACACGTATTACATTTGAAGGAATAATTTTAAAAAAATTACATAAAAGTATAGGTAAAATTGATATTAATTTATCAATTTATTTTGGGGCGAAATGCTGTCAGTAATTGACAGCATTTCTTGTTTCCAAAACCAATTAAACAAAAAAAAGACTGTCATTACTGACAGTCTTTTTTTTATTATGCTTGACCGGTTGGCCCAAAACTTAAAGGTATAGTAGGTTTTTCAAAATCTTTAATAACCCCATTTTCATGTTCAAAACGCTTAATATTATCATTTAAGGCTTTAACTAAACGTTTGGCATGTTGTGGTGTTAAAATTATTCTACTCTTCACTTTACTTTTAGGACTACCTGGCATTATGTTAACAAAATCAACTACAAATTCAGATACTGAATGATTTATAATTGCCAAGTTACTATATGTTCCTTCAGCAGTTTCTTCATCAATTGCAATATTTATACTCTTTGCATTTTCTTTATTGTCGGCCATAATTAATCTAGATTCAGTTTTTCACCTTGTGGTACTTCAACTTGCCCTCCTTCAGATACTAATATAGAGTCGTAACGACGCATACCTGTACCTGCTGGGATCTTCTTACCAACGATTACATTTTCTTTCAATCCTTCTAAGTAATCTTCTTTACCGCTAACAGCAGCTTCATTTAATACTTTCGTAGTTTCCTGGAACGATGCTGCCGAAATAAACGACTTAGTTTGAAGTGACGCTCTTGTAATACCTTGTAAAATTGGTGTTGCAGTTGCAGGCGTAGCGTCTCTTGCTTCAATCAATGCTTTATCTTCACGACGTAATAAAGAATTTTCATCTCTTAATTGACGTGGAGTAACAATTTGACCAGCTTTTAAGTTTTCACTATCACCAGCGTTTTCAATTACCTTCTTACCAAAAATATTATCATTCTCTTCTATAAAGTCAATCTTATGAACTAATTGATTTTCTAAGAAAATAGTATCACCCGGATCTTGAATTTGAACTTTACGCATCATTTGACGTACTACTACTTCAAAGTGCTTATCGTTAATCTTCACTCCTTGTAAACGGTAAACTTCTTGAACTTCGTTCACTAAGTACTGTTGTACTGCAGAAGGCCCTTTAATCTTAA
This sequence comes from uncultured Flavobacteriaceae bacterium, assembly GCA_964545595.1. GTDB lineage: Bacteria > Bacteroidota > Bacteroidia > Flavobacteriales > Flavobacteriaceae > Aquimarina. The sequence goes on from CAZJGP010000122.1 coordinate 2,825, forward strand.
GAATATCTACTGGTGCAATAGCTCCATCAGATAACTGCATACCAGCACGTACAAAGTCATTTTCTTGTACTAATATTTGGTTAGAAAGCTTCACTAAGTATTTCTTAATATCACCTAAACGAGACTCTACAATAATCTCACGGTTACCACGCTTAATTTTACCAAATGAAACCACACCATCAATTTCAGAAACAATTGCTGGGTTAGATGGGTTACGTGCTTCAAATAACTCAGTTACACGAGGAAGACCTCCGGTAATATCACCTGCTTTAGAAGACTTACGAGGAATTTTAACTAAAATTTGCCCCTCTTTAATTTTGTCTTCATCATTAATCATTAAGTGAGCTCCAACTGGTAAGTTATACGAACGTAAAACTTCATCACCTTTACCCATTAATAATAATGTAGGTATCTTTTTCTTATCTCTAGATTCAGAAATTACTTTTTCTTGGAAACCTGTTTGTTCATCAATTTCCACTTGGTAATTCACACCTTGCTCTAAGTTTTCATACTTAATTTGACCAGCAAATTCAGAAACAATAACTCCATTAAATGGATCCCACATACAAACTACATCATCAATTGCAAGAGTATCTCCTGATTTAATGAATAATTCAGAACCGTAAGGAATTAAGTTTGTACTTAAAACAACTTTAGTTTTAGGGTCAACAATCTTAATTTCAGAAGTACGAGAAATTACAATATCAACCTCTTTTCCTTCGTTGTTTTCACCTTTAACTGTTTTCAACTCTTCAATTTCAGCAACTCCAGCAAACTTAGCCTTTAACTTATTCTCTTCAGAAATGTTACCGGCAACACCCCCAACGTGGAATGTACGTAACGTAAGCTGTGTACCAGGTTCTCCAATTGACTGTGCTGCCACAACTCCAACTGCTTCACCTAACTGAACTGTTTTATTTGTTGCTAAATTACGTCCGTAACACTTAACACAGATACCTTTTTTAGCCTCACATGTTAACGCTGAACGCACTTCAACAGTATCTATAGGAGCTGCTTCAATTAATGCTACATCGGCATCACTAATTTCTTGTCCTGCTTCTACTAATACTTCTTGATTCAATGGATTCACGACATCGTTTAACGCAGTACGTCCAACAATACGAGCTCCTAATGACTCAATAATTTCTTCATTCTTCTTTAATGGCGCTACTTCAACTCCTCTTAACGTACCACAATCTGCTTGATTAATAATAACATCTTGAGAAACATCTACTAAACGACGAGTTAAGTAACCTGCATCGGCCGTTTTTAAGGCTGTATCGGCAAGTCCTTTACGTGCACCGTGAGTAGATATAAAGTACTCTAAAATAGAAAGACCTTCTTTAAAGTTAGAGATAATAGGGTTTTCAATAATCGCTCCACCTCCATTAGCTGACTTCTTCGGCTTTGCCATTAATCCACGCATACCTGTTAACTGACGAATCTGTTCTTTAGATCCACGAGCACCAGAGTCAAGCATCATATACACCGAGTTAAACCCTTGTTGGTCCTCACTAATGTGCTTCATAGATAACTCTGTTAACTGAGAGTTTGTAGAAGTCCATATATCAATTACCTGGTTATAACGTTCGTTATTGGTAATAAGACCCATATTATAGTTAGCAATAATACCATCTACCTGTCCATTAGCTTCTGCAATCATTTTTCCTTTTTCTTCAGGAATAATGATATCACCTAAACTAAATGAAAGACCACCTTGGAATGCGAACTTATAACCTAAGTCTTTAATTTCATCAAGGAAATCAGCAGTTTCTGGTACCGATGTAACTTTAAGGATATCACCAATAATATCTCTTAATGCTTTTTTAGTAAGCACTTGGTTTATATAACCAGCAGCAGCAGGAACTTTTTGATTAAAAAGAACTCTACCCGTTGTGGTTTTTATAATCTGAGGTACTAAATTACCATCTTCATTAAAATCTAATGTTCTGATTTTAATACCTGCATTAATATCTAATTTCTTTTCGTTATGTGCTATAACAACCTCTTCTGCCGAATAAAAAGTAAGTCCTTCTCCTTTAATTGGTAATTGAGGTGTTGATTTACGCTCTTTAGTCATATAATATAAACC
>CAZJGP010000123.1:0-4974 GCA_964545595.1 uncultured Flavobacteriaceae bacterium
AACGGAGCAAAAGTAGTTCTTTTTGGTAGAGGTCAAGAAGCTTTAGATGCAGCTGTTAAGCAATTAGGATCTAATAGTTATGGAGTTAAGGGAGATATTACTAATCAAGGGGATTTGGATACATTGTTTTCAGAAACTAAATCGAAATTTGGAGGAATTGATACTTTATTCATAAACGTAGGAAAAGGAAAATTAGCACCTGTAGCGGATACTGATGAAGCTTTTTTTGATGACATGATGAATGTTAACTTTAAAGGTTCATACTTTACATTACAAAAAGCGATTAAAAATTTAAACCCTAATGCATCTGTAGTAATTACAACATCTTGGTTAAACGAGATCGGATTTGCAGGAAGCAGTTTGTTAAGTGCTAGTAAAGCAGCTTTAAGATCATTAGTACGTGTAGCTTCTGCTGAGTTAGCACCACAAGGAATACGTGTAAACGCAGTAAGTCCTGGACCAATTGGAACACCATTCTGGGGGAAAATCGGTTTACCTGACGATGTACTTTCAGGAGCGGCTGAAGCAATTACTGCGCAAACCGCATTAAATCGTTTTGGATCACCAGAAGAAGTAGCAAAAGCAGTATTGTTTTTAGCTTCAGATGATTCTTCATACATGATTGGTGAAGAGGTTGCTGTACACGGAGGTATTAACTCAATCTAAGAGTTTTTTTACAACAATTTTAAGATAATAAAAACCTCATTTTAATATATTTGAAATGAGGTTCTTTAAAATTCATGCATTATGACTGATTTTTCAATGAACAATTATACGGATTTTGAAGACACAAAACTGGTTCAACTATCTATTGATGGAGACAAGAAAGCATTACAGGCTTTAATTGTTCGTCATCAACTTTTTGTGTATAATTTGGCATTAAAAATGTCAGGTAATGTACAAGATGCTGAAGATTTAACTCAAGAAGTTTTTATAAAAATAATTACTGCTTTAGGTAAATTTGAAGGTAAAAGTAAGTTTAGAACTTGGTTATACCGTATAACTGTAAATCATTTTTTAAATAATAAGAAGAAGAATTCAAAATTAAAAATAGTCAACTTCGAAAGTTACTTTAATTCTATTGATGCTATTCCTAGTTTTGATTTAAATGATCAGGAACAAAAAGAATTTAAAGAGACTATAGAAGAGATTAGAATTAATTGTACAACAGGCATGTTACTTTGTCTGTCTAAGGAACAACGTATGATTTATATTTTAGGCGAAATGTTTGATATAGATCATAATATGGGAGGTGAAATTTTAGGAATCACACCTGGAAATTTTAGAGTCAAGTTAATGAGGACACGAAAAGAACTTTATAACTGGATGAATAAAAAATGCGGGTTAGTAAATACAAATAACCCATGTAGATGTTCAAAAAAAACAAGAGGATATGTAAATGAAGGGAAAGTAAACCCAAATAGTTTACAGTTCAATACACGATACACATCTAAAATTAGTGAATTATCAGAACGCAAAGCTTTAGAGTTTGCAAATACTGTAGATGAATTAAATAAAAAAGTATTTCAAACACACCCTGCTCAAACACCAGTACAAGCTTCTAAAATAGTGGATGATATTTTGAATAATAATTTAATAAAATCAATTTTAGATTTTTAAAAAGGAGGTAGAATCATGATGAAATACGTTAAATCATTTACTCTAGTATCCCTTTTAATTATTACAACAATAGCTGTTTGGTCATTTAAAAAAACGGATACATCAAAAAAAACAGATGCAATTTCTAAAATAGATATTAAAAAAAATAATCAACTTAATGATTATTGGTATGCAGGGAAAGCAGAAATAAAAACATATAATTTAACCCAGTCACGTTATGGGGAGCTACATAAAGGAATGGCGACAGTTATTTTTGTAACGGAGCCCTTTTTAAAGAAAAAAGGAGTAAAACCTGATAGCTATAAAGAGAACCAAATACCTGTATTAAAAATGAACTTACTAAAAAAGTTTGGAACAGGAATTTATCCATATTCTATGATGCTATCTACATTTACCCCATTAAAAGAATCACAGGGTATGACTAAAGCATCAGCTTCTGGGCAAGAATGGTGCGGACATATTTTTTCTCAAATGAATAAAAGAAAAGAACATTACGATGTAGTTTCGTATTCTTATTTTGAAGAAGAAGGGGATACTAAATTTACTTTACAGACTATTTTTACAGAAGATGAAATTTGGTCACGTATTCGTATAGATTTTAAAAAATTACCAGTAGGAAATATAGACATAATTCCAGGTTTATACTATACAAGGTTAGAGCAACATAAGCATAAAGTGGAAAAAGCAAAGACAACACTTAAAGTTGGTAATGAAACATCAATTTATACACTAACATATCCTGAAAGGGAAAGAACCCTAGCTATTACATTTAATACAACTTTTCCGCATGAAATTGTAAAATGGGAAGAAACATATGCCGATAAAAGAGCTCCAAATAAAAGATTAACCACAACAGCGATTCTAAATAAAACTAAAAAAATAGATTATTGGAATTATAATGCTGCAAAACACGAAAACATAAGAAGGGAATTAGGAGTTCCATATTAACTTAAATATAAAATAATGAACGTAAACGAAATATTTTTAGCTGAATTTAAAGAAGAAATGGCAACAACAAGAAAGTTTTTTGCAGCAGTTTCTGATGATTTATTCGAATTTACACCGCATGAAAAATCAAAAAAATTAGGTGAATTAATTAATCATATGATACTTATTCCTAGTTGGGTAGGTGTAATTGCACAAAATACCGAGTTAGATTGGAGTAAAGTACCAACACCCGAAACCTTAACTTCTAAAGAAGCTATTCTTAAGCAATTTGACGCTAATGTTATTATAGGAGCAAAAGCTTTTGAAGAAACAAATAATGACCAATTAATGGAAAATTGGACAATGAAAAACAGTGATGCAGGGAAAGTATTTTTCTCGGGTAAAAAAATAACAGCTGTTCGTAGGTATGTGCTTAATCATACAGTACATCATAGAGCACAATTAGGAGTGTATTTACGTTTAAATAATTTAGCAGTCCCAGGAAGTTATGTAGCATCTGCTGATGATACGTTATTCTAAATCTAAAAATATTTTTACAAAACAGTAACGATCTTATGATTTAATCATAAGACTAATAACCAAAAAACACCTTGTGATTACAACTACAAGATGTTTCTTTATTTTATACAAATGGCAACCAAATCTAATTATTATACAGTATTAGGCAGTAAAATGCATGTATTGGAATATGGGAAAGAATATAAAGGAAACCCAGTTTTGTTCTTACATGGAAACCCTTCAAATAGTTTTTTATGGAGAAACATAACGCCTTATTTGGAAGAAACGGGGCATCACGTTATTGTACCTGATTTAATAGGGATGGGGAAGTCCGATAAGCCAGCTATTGACTATACTTTTTTAGAACAATATGCCTATGTTGAAGGATTAATTGCACAAATGAACCTTAAAAACATAACCTTAGTGATGCACGATTGGGGTTCTGGTTTAGGGTTTCATTATTTTGCTAAGCATCAAAAGAATATAAAAGCTATGGTGTTTATGGAAGGTATAATTCAAGATATTAGCACCTTTTTTCCTAAAGAGAATATTGACTTTTTTAACCAATTAAGAGGAGCTGATGGTTATAAAATGATAGCCGAAGATAATATCTTTTTAAATAATGTGTTACCTACGTGGGTAGCAAGAGATTTAACTGAAGATGAATTAGCTTCATACAGAGCACCTTTTAAAACGGTAGAAAGTAGAAAACCTATATGGAAATGGGTATCGCAAGTTCCTTTGCATGGTAAGCCAGAATTAACAGCAGCTATTGTTAAAAATTACAAAGAAGCTTTAATGAAATCAGATTTGCCAAAACTATTCTTTTATGCAGAGCCAGGAGCTTTTATGCCGGAGCCTGTAAGAAATTGGGTGATAGAAAATATTCCCAATATGGAATCGGTTAATATTGGTGAAGGAGTTCATTTTCTTCAAGAAGATAATCCGGAACTAATAGGTCAAAAATTAAAAGAATTTGTAATAAAACATAAAAATTAATTACCTAAATCATCGAAAATGTTTTAAAGCTTTAGATAGAACTATAAATAATGTTATAACATATTTATAAGTAGTTTTCACTTAAGTTTTGAGTATATTTTTTTAAAATATTAGGTAGGAATTGAGAATTGATAGTAAATGTAATAACAGGTGTTTTATAAGCTTAAACCCTTATAAATACTAAGGTTAAATTAATATAACCCTTTAATATTTAAAGATATGGCAGATAAAATAAAAATAGACATTGTATCAGATGTTGTATGCCCATGGTGTACTGTTGGTTACAAACGTTTAGAGCAAGCAATTACAGAATTAGGTATCGAAGATAGAGTTGAAATTGAATGGCAACCTTTTGAATTAAACCCTAATATGCCTTCTGATGGTCAAAATTTAAATGAGCATATGATGGAGAAGTATCGTATGAGCCCAGAGCAATTGAAAGAAACTCAAAAGCAAATGACAAATGCTGCTGATGATGTTAATTTTGATTTTAACTTTAGTGATAAAACACTAATGGTAAATACATTTGAAGCTCATATTTTATTAGAATATGCTAAAGATTTTGGTAAACAAACAGAGCTAAAAATGGAATTAATGAAAGCCTATTTTAGTGATGGAAAAAATGTTTCTGATAAAGATATTTTAAAAGAAGCTTTATTAGAAGTTGGTTTAAATGCAGACGAAGCATTATCCAAACTAGAGGATCAAGCGGCTATTGAAGAAGTAAGATCTAAACAAGAATATTGGAAAAAAATGGGTATTAGTTCAGTGCCAACAATTGTATTTAACAGAAAAAGTGCTGTAACAGGAGCACACCCTGTTAGTACGTTAAAAGATGTTTTTTCTGAAATGTTATAAGCAATCTATTATACAAATAAAAAAGACTAAATATAATATTTAGTCTTTTTT
>CAZJGP010000124.1:0-13813 GCA_964545595.1 uncultured Flavobacteriaceae bacterium
CCAATTATGCTAAATATAAATATATTTTAAACCCCCCTCCTTACGTTCTTTAAAACATAAATTATTTTATATAATTTTAAGTACAAACTAATGTTACTTGATTAATTGTTTTTTTCTGTTACAAAAATACAGCTGTACGATTATTATGTAATCATACTTTAGTATGGTTTTTTGTCAAAAACTCTTTTTTTTAGCTAACTATTTTCAAAAAAAAAGAGTGTAAACTTTTCAGCTTACACTCCTAATTTAGCTAAAACCAAAGTTAGTTTAAGCCCCCCCTCCTTACGTTCTTTAAACCAGAACTTATTTTATATAATTTCAAGTACAAACTAATGTTACTTGATTAATTGTTTTTTTCTGTTGCAAAGATACAGCTGTACGAATATTCTGTAATCATACTTTAGTATGGTTTTTTGTCAAAAACTCTTTTTTTTTAAACAGCTACTCACCAAACAAATAAGTCAAAAAACCATACTTTAGTATGGTTTTTTATTGATTTAATCGTGTTTTTCCCTATTTTTGGAATGGAGCTACTTATTTAAAGAGTTTCATAATCAAACTAATTAAACATTATTACTAAATCATCAAAAAATGATTGCAAACTCTACTATAAAAGTTGCTATTGCTGATGATAATATTTTTTTAGCTGAAGCTTTAGCTGAAAATCTAAATAACTCAGATTCTATAAAAGTTACCAAAACAATTGATAGTGTTTCTGGGTTAATTGCATATATGCCTGAATCAGATTTTGATATACTAATATTAGATATTAATTTTAATGGAACGAGTTCTTTAGATTACATTGATCAAATAAAAAAACATCGAAAAAACTTTAAAATAATCGCTTTAACCACACTTGATAACGAATACACTAGACAATTAGCTAAAGCAAAAGGAATTGATTTTTTTAAAGGAAAAAATACTTCTTACGATAACTTTATTCAAACAGTAATTAATTGTCACAACAGTAAAAAAACTTCTAAAGTTAAAAAGAGAATTTCAAACACAGTTCTTATAAACAAAGTAAAATTTACTCAAACAAAAGTAAATGTACTTAAAGCTTTATATGAGCATTCTGGCAAAACGGAAATTGAAATAGCTAAATATTTAAATATATCGGTTAGCTCTCTAAAAACACATAAGCGACAATTATACGAAATGACCAATACTACGCGTATTGTCGATTTAATAAAGTTTGCTTTTAATAACGGCATTTTAATTAGCTAGTTACTAGCTTAAAATAAAACTCTAAATGAATTTTAGGTTACTTATTTTTTGTCTTTTGTTTCCAATATTTATATATGGGCAAATAGACCTTAATAACAATATATTCTCCTTAAATGAATATAATGATGCTCTAACTATTGAAGATGTAATAAAAAAAGAACGTAACAATCTTTTTAACACACCTTTACCTTTAGAAACATATAGAAACTTAAAAGACAAAGAAGCTAATTGGATATATATTGATGTTAGTAAACAAACTACTAAGCAATATATTAGTGTTGAAAATTCTCTTTTTGAAGAACTTGATTTCTATGTTTACAAAGACAATTCTTATTTTACTCCTGATGATTTAACTATTACAAATCATTACCGATTTCCTTTAATTGCAATAACCCCTGAACAAACTCCTTGTAAAATATTTATACGCACAAAAGATGCTATGAGTTATAGAACAGAGTTTAAAATTTTAAATTACAACGAAGATACTTTTTCGTTAACAATACAACGAGATTACACTACTATTGGAGCTTATGTATTAAGCCTACTTGTTCTATTAATTTCTGCTTGTGTATTCTTTATTTATAAGCGAGAATTTGCCGTTTTATGGTATGGTGCACATTTAACATTGTTAATAATAGAATACCTTATTAGTACAGGAACATTTAGCCAATGGTTTATTAGTAATGATATTATTCTTAAATACGGACTAGACCATGTTTCTTTGTTTTTATCTACAATGGCATTATCTGAATTTCTAAGGAACTTTTATCCTTTTAATTCTAAAACAAAATTTTGCAAAAAAATATATTTAGTAATTAGTATTCTTTGTTTTGTTGGCGCTGTATTTGCTATTATAGATGGTTTTTGTGGAAACATATTTAATGTTGAATTTTATGCACAAAATATGCTTAGTTACGCATCATTAAGCACTTTAATAATACATATAATTTTAGTTTATTTTAGAATAATACCAGTATACCTTTTTATTGCTTTTCTGCTTCCTGTTCTAGGAATATTTGCAAATTTAGGTGGCCTTAAAGAACAATTTGATAACCCCAATATAGCATATCTAATTTTTCAATCTGTTTATATTGGAATTTTAATAGAAGTATTAGTTATCATATTCTATATTATAAAACAATCTGTTGATGGCGAATTAAAAGCCATTGGTTTAGAAGATGAAAACAGTAAACTGAAATTCAGCTTTCAAGAAAACTTATCTTTAAACCAAGAGAAACATCAAAATGCGCTACTTAGTGATGTTCACGATTCTTTTGGTGGTTATATTGAAGCTTTAAAGCTTACGCTTCTAAATAAAAAAATTGAAGATAAATCTGTAGATAAAATATTAGATTCTTTTTCTAAAGAATATCGCCTACTACTAAACTCTTTATATGTTCCTAATGTAAATACAGATAACTTTACAGCTGCAATTCAAGAGTATTGCAATAAAATGAATGAAGTTTCTAATATTGATATTTCATTTGAATACCTTAAAGAAACATATATTGAAATACCTCAAAATATTGCAAAATTTATATTTAAGGCTTCTTCTGAACTTACTACAAACGCTATTAAATATGCAAAGCCTAACTATATAAAACTTGATCTACTTTTAGAACCTAAAAGTATTGTTCTAAAAGTTATTGATGACGGAATAGGTTTTTCCACTTCTAACATCCGTAATTCAGCGTACGGTTTAAACGGAATAAAAGAGAGAGCTAACACTTTTAATGGAGCGTTAACTATCGATTCGGAATCAGGAGATGGTAGTAAAATAACACTTAGCATACCTATACCTGAAAGTGCTGATTAATTATTTTATTAAAGAAATACAAAATACACAAACTTATTTACCTAAAAATCAATTACTTTAACACCTAAATTAAAGTAATTGTAAAATGGATAATACTTTATACCGTAATAATGACATTAAGGATATTATTACTAAAATGTCTTCTTACCTAAATAAAACATATACAAAAGGCAATTTTAAAAGAGATGCACACCCTAAGTCAATAGCTATTGTAAAAGGGCTATTTAAAATAAACAGCCAAATTCCTGAAACTTTAAAAAAAGGGATCTTTAAAAATGCTAATACCTATAATACAATTATTAGGTTTTCAAATGCTTCTCATAAAATTCAATCCGATAACACAAAAGATTTAAGAGGAATAAGTATAAAATTATTAGATATTCCTTCAGAAAAAAGATATGCTCTAAGTACAGAAAAAAACACGCAAGACTTTCTTTTAATGAGCCATCCAGTAATGCCTTTTGGAACTATTAAAAAATTTAGAGATGTTATTGTAAACACTGCTAATTCAAAGCTTCACAATAAAATTTTATGGGCTTTAAAAAACATTAAACTAGTTATCGAAGCTTCAAAATTAAAAAAGAAACATGAAGATATATCTAGTATTGATTTTTGGAGTAGCACTACTTACTCTTTAGGAGAATCTACTATTGTTAAATATAAAATTACTCCTAAAATATATTTATCAAAAAAATACAAACCCGATACTACTTTTAATAAATTAAAAAATAGACTTTCGTTAGAATTAATAAATAATGAAATTACTTTTGATTTTTGCGTACAACTATATAAAAATGATATAGAAACACCTTTACATGATATGAGTATAGAATGGCTTGAAAGTGTTAGCCCTTTTATAAAAGTAGCAACACTTACAATTCCTAAACAGGAACTAAAAAAACATATTTCTCTTAACCAAAAAATACAATTTTCTCCAGCAAATAGTTTAAATGCAAATAAACCTGTAGGCGAAATGAATGAAGCCCGTGCTTTTATTTACCAACAACTAGCACAACTTAGAAAAACAAAAAACAGTTTAAATGATTATTATGAGCCAACTAATAATGATTATAGTAACCTATAAATTTAAGGTAACATCATTATAATTAAAACTAACCTCAGCATTTGTTTCTTCTACAAAATCAACAACTTGTTTTACAGTCGAAAAAGACTCTATAAGCTCCATACCTAACGCACTAAAAGTATTAGTATTATATACTTTTTTAGATAGTAATGGGTTTGTTAAAGCGTGTGAAAAAGCATCCGAAGCTATCATTTTAAGCATGGTATCGCCTAAAATAGGCTTTTGGTTATAAAATATACTCTTGGGTGGTTCTTCGGCTAACAAGCCTACTAATAAGTCAATTTTATGAACATCATTACCGTATAGTTTTTTTAATAAATCTTGGTCTTTTTTATTTTTTGTTATGTCTTCTATTTTTTTAACAGGCTCTTTTACAAGTTTCTTTTTAAATGAGCTTCTAAATTCTTTTTTATAAGCTGTAAAGGGCATTAACCTAGAACCTCTTGATATGTATAAACTAGATAACTCTGCGTAATAAAGAAAATCAGGTGTATTTGCTATTGTTATTTTTCCAGCTTTCTGAAAAGACATTTGATTAAATATCGATGACAAATCATTATCAATAATCACTTTATTATTAAACCTAAAAACCGAAGCTGTATCCTGTGTTTTACCATTAAAATAAAAAGAGTCTGGTATTAATGAATGCCAACGATAAGCTAAATTAAACTCTGTAGATATCCAGTTATTACGATACCATTTCTTTTTTTCTGCAAAACTAGTATCTAATTCAAAACGCATCCATTTAAATGGTTTTATATGGTTTACATAGTCTTCAATAGTTAATTTTATTAGAATAGTAATTAAAATATTACGAGTAGTTTCAAATAAACGTTCATCATCCCAATTATATTTTTCTTCTAATAAACCTGCTATTTTATTATGAAACCGTATAAACAAAATATTTATTGCACTATGCGTTAGTGTTGTATTGCCTCTTCCTAAACCTGTAACAAAAAACTTTTTCCTTCTTTCTTTATCTTTCCAAAGTTCACCGTATGTATCGGGTAAATAATCTAGGTATTCAATTGTTTTAAACTCTTCTACAACCGTTAAATCGTCATTAAATAAATAAGGAGGAAATTCTTTGCCGTTAATTAATTGTGTTTTTAATCTTCCTCCTTTTTTACTCCTCAATAAATCCGTTGTGTTTTTTTCTAGACCATAAATTTGACATAAATCAATTTCATGATTTGATGTGTTCTTACGTATATCTTTTAAATCAACCCTTAAAAAAGCATCGGTAAACCATTGTGCAAAACCCATAAATAAAATAGACGATCTATGGCATGGGATCATTGGTTGACCTTTCCTTATTAATGCTGCCACTGTTTTTTCTAATGGTGGTAAATCTTCTATAGCTTTTTTATCCGCAGGTGGTAATAACCTATTTGAAAAACTTTTATTATTTAAACTTTCCCATGATGTGTATTCAGAAAGATCCCAATTACGAACACTATCCAAATCAAACTTGGTTCTTGATTCTTTGTTTTCTTCATTTTTAGTAACCTTAGGTGCTAACTTATGAGAATACATTGAAAAAGGAAATGGTCGAGCTGGTTTTGAATTAATATTAGAATTAATTATAATTTTAGATAGCAACTTATTTATTTTCAACATATATTTAAAAGGTGTTTAAAGCGATGTAAAATATATTATGGAAAACTTTAAAAAACAACTAAAACAAGGAGATATTATAATGCACCACGCACATGGCTGGTTATCAAACATCATACGCAGCTTTGACCAAAGTAATTACAACCATTGTTCTATTTATGATTCTGATGGTTACATTATCGAATCTGTTAACGGAGGTGTTCAAAGGAAAACTATAGAAGATAGTATTAAAACTCAAAAAACTTATTTAATAACCATTTTCCGTCTAAAAAATATTCCCGATAATAAAACGCAATTACTAATTGATAATATTAACAAAAACTATACTAGTAACACTTATGCTTATTCTCAAATACTTTTATTGGCTTCTTTATTATTAAAACGAAAACTTAAATTAAGAGGTTTTTTAGGGAGGTTAGTAAATGTTTTTTATTCGTTTTTCGAAAAAATTATTATGTTTATTTTCGATAGAAAAGACAAAAACATGATGTGTTCGGAACTTATTTACAGAACATATATGGATATTTATAAACAAGAAAAAAATAGTGATTTTTGTTTTGATGTACCTTTAGAATGCAGTCCTGTATTTGAATTAGAAGAAGAAGTGAATCAACATCTATTTCCTTGTGATATTGATGAGTTAAATAGAATCAAACTAATAGGTGCAAATAACGAAATGAATTTTCAAAAACAATTATTTGAAGGTACTTTGCCTCCTTATAAAAGGAAAACCTACAGCACTATTAACTCCAATTTTAATAAAAATAAAATGAACAATAAATTATCTGAAAAATTAAAAAAATCAAAATTATATAATTACATAACACCTGGCGATTTAGTTAGAAGTTCAAACATATATGAAGTAGCAACTTATAAAACAAAAAGAACAAAAACACAACCTAATTGCAAACTTTGCCAAGCATAAAAAAACCTACCAAGCTGAAAGCTTAATAGGTTCTTATAATTTCAATTATAAAGCCTCATCTATAATTAACTGTACTACTTCTGGGTTTAATAATGTACTGGTGTCTCCTAAATTCGATGTGTCTTTTGAAGCTATTTTTCTTAAAATTCTTCGCATTATTTTACCACTCCTAGTTTTAGGAACCCCTGGAACAAATTGAATTTTATCTAGTTTAGCTATAGGCCCAATACGTTCCGTAATTTGTTGATTAATTTCTTTTCCTAAATTTTCACGATCACGTAATTCTCCCATTTCTTTTAAGATAATATAACCATACAAAGCATTACCTTTAATATCATGCGGAAAACCAACAATTGCTGATTCTGCTACTGCAGGGTGTTCATTAATAGCATCTTCAATAGGAGCTGTTCCTAAATTGTGACCTGACACTATAATAACATCATCTACCCTACCCGTTATTCTATAATAACCAACCTCATCTCGTAAAGCGCCATCACCCGAAAAATACATTCCTTTATAAGTAGAAAAATAAGTTTCTTTATAACGTTCGTGATTACCCCAAATAGTACGAGCTATTGATGGCCAAGGAAATTTAAAACATAAACGACCTTCAACTTGATTTCCTTTAAGCTCCTCATTATTTTCGCCCATTAAAACAGGTTGAACACCAGGCAAAGGTAATGTTGCATAAGTAGGTTTTGTTGGTGTAGAAAATGGTATTGGCGAAATTAAAATTCCACCGGTTTCTGTTTGCCACCAAGTATCTACTATAGGGCAATTTTTTTGTCCTACATGATCATTATACCAATGCCAAGCTTCTTCGTTAATAGGCTCTCCTACCGTTCCTAAAACTTTTAAACTTGATAAATCTCTTTTTGTAACATAGTCTAAATTTTCTTTAGCCAGAGCTCTAATTGCTGTAGGTGCGGTATAAAATTGTGTTATTTTGTGTTTTTCAACTATATCCCAAAAGCGTCCATAATCAGGATAAGATGGCACCCCTTCAAACATAACCGTAGTAGCTCCATTAGCCAACGGACCATACACTATATATGAATGCCCAGTTATCCAACCAATATCTGCTGTACACCAATAGACATCATTTTCTTTATACTGAAAAACATTTTTAAACGTATATGCTGAATATACCATATACCCTCCAGTAGTATGTACCATTCCTTTTGGTTGACCAGTAGAACCCGATGTATATAATATAAACAAAGGATCTTCCGCATCCATTATTTCGGCAACACAATCGTCACTAGCCTTATCTAACAAAGGTTGCAGCCATTCATCTCTGTCTGCTTTCATATTAATATCGGTACCAATACGTTTAGCTACTAATACAGTTTCTACTATCGGACTTTTATCAAGAGCATCATCTACAATACCTTTTAGATCAATTGTCTTTTTACCTCTATAAGATCCGTCTGCTGCTATTACTATTTTAGCTCCACAATCATTTATACGAGATGATAATGCTGTTGCAGAAAAACCTGCAAATACTACTGAGTGTATGGCACCAATGCGAGCGCATGCTAAAACAGATATTGCTAATTCAGGAATCATTGGTAAATAAATACAAACTCTATCTCCTTTTTTAACTCCTTTATCTTTTAAAACATTTGCAAATTGACATACACGATTATGCAATTGCTTATAGCTAATGTGTTGTGCTTTTTCTTCAGGGTTATTAGGCTCAAATAAAATGGCAGTTTTATCTCCTCTAACATACAAATGCCTATCTATACAGTTTTCTGTAATATTTAATTTAGCACCTTGAAACCATTTAACTTCTGGCTTATTAAAATCCCATTCTAATACTTTATCCCATTTTTTTCTCCATAAAAAATGTTCTTCGGCTATTTCTTCCCAAAAAGATTCTGGGTTACGGACAGATTTTCTATACACCTGAAAATACTCTTCCAAATGTTTTATATGGTAATTACTCATTGTTAATTGACTTAAGTTATTTGATTATCAATTTAATGAGTTTTTACAAATTTTTTAACTATATGAGTATATATAATTCAAAATGAAGTAGTTTACTTACAAATACCAATAATTATAAGTTCTTTTATTTACTATTTTATTTGACAATCTCATAACAAAGAACCTTTCCTTTATTGCATACATCTTCCAATCGAGGTTCTAGAAACTCTCCTATCTTAATCATTCCCAGTTTTTGCATAATTTTTTCAGAATTCCTATTATTAATTGTACAGCAAGCAATAATTCTTTTTATACCTAATTTTAAAAAAGCATAACTAATACATTCTTTAGCACCTTCGGTTGCATAACCATTACCCCAAGCTGATTTTTTTAATCTCCAACTCATATTTATAGCTGGGTAAAATTCATTGTCATAAACTTCTTGCTCTATACCTATAAAACCGATAAATTCATTGGTTTTTAAAATTTCAATAGCAAAGTAAGCATAACCTTTATCATTATAATGTTGCTTTGATTTTTGTAAAAAACCTAAACTTTCATCTTCTGTTAACACCCTCGGAAAAAACTGCATAACCTCTTTATCTGCGTTTATTTTTGCAAATTCATCTAAGTCTGAATCTTTCCAATTCCTAAAACCTAACCTATTAGATTTAAAAAGATAATCGTGCATATACTTACGCATTAATAAAAAAGTTTGATACTATTTATTTTCATAGAACATCTTTCAAGTATTCTATAAAATATGACGTGTAAAAAACATACACCTTGTGAAGTAAGAATATTAATTTTCTATATAAATATATTCTTTTAGTAGCTCTAAATCTACATAATTTAAGGCACTACAATGCGTACCCTCCAATATTACATATGGAGCGCAGCCAGCTTGTTGCGCTTCTATCCATCTAGAAACACACAAACATCATTTTGAACCAATTACTAATCCTGGGAAATTATATCTAGGCTTGGGGGTAGATAAATCGTTTCCTTTAGATTTTGTAAAACTTAAAAAATCTTTGGTAACAACAGCACACACTACATGTGTACCGGTATCTTCTTGCATTGTGGTACAGTAGCCATCTCTAAAATATCCTGTAGCAAGAACCAAACAACAAGGTTGCAATTTGGTTCCTATTACATTTAACTCTTCAGGCATACAATATTATTAAATACCACTATCTGGTCTACCTTTAAGACGAACATCAATTCTTTTCTTCTTAGTTGTAAGTTCTTTCATTACATCCATAAGGTTAGAATCTTTTGTTTCCTTATAAATTTCATTAATTGCCAAAATAAGTCGTTTTGCTTCTCTTGATGCCGCAACTCTGTCGCTTGTAGACATATGTGTCATTTTAGCGTTCTTGAATTCTTCTGCTTCTTTTAAAATACTTATCATTATATAATTTTAAATACTGTGTGAAAATAACTAAACAAAACAACCGCCACAAGTCTTCTGTATCGATTATTTCAATCGTGTAATCAATTGTTTTGAATTACACTGTTAAAAAACAAAAAAAAATTGAAACACACAAATTAATGTGCTAAAAACCAACACTTTACATTTATAAAGGTATGAAATATTAAAATAATGCTTGAATAATATTTTAACCATTATTTAACAATTAATTTACACAAACTGTAAACTAAATAGTTTTTTTTATAAAAAAACAAAACTTAAATTAACCAATATTGACAAAATCACAAAAATATAGCTCTTTTTCACATTTGATTCTCTTTTTTTTAACATTTTCCACTTTATTTGTTAATGCTCAAAAAAAAGTAATAAATGTAGATACTACAACTAATCAATTATCAGAGGTTTTTATAACAAGTATCCTTAACAACAAAACACAATTATCTAATAGCGAAACAACTCAAGTAATTACTAAAACCGAATTAAACCAATCTGATAATATTAATTACAATACTATATTAAACAAAGTACCTGGTGTATTTATACAATCGGGTACCTTAAACACAAACCGAATTACTATAAGAGGAATTGGTGCGCGTAGTCCTTTTGGAACAACCAGTATTCGTGCTTATTTTGGTGACATCCCTTTAACTGATGGTAATGGTAATTCTACTATTGAAGACTTAGAGCTATCTTCTTTTTCTTCAATAGAAATTCATAAAGGCCCTGCCGCAAGTAGTTTCGGGGTTGGTTTAGGGGGTACTATTATTTTAAATCCCACTTATGTGGAAGAAAAAACAACTTCTGCCAGTTTACAAAGTGTACATGGTAGTTTTGGTCTACAAAAAAACACAATTAATATAAACACAAACACTAAAAATGTAGCTGCAAATTTTATATACGCTAATACTGAAAGTGATGGTTATAGAGAAAATAATGATTATGAAAAACAAACCCTTACTTCTTCCGTAAAAATTAAAGCTTCTGAAAAAGACAATTTAACCATACTAGGTAATTATATTGACTTAAAAGCATTTATACCTAGTTCAGTAGATTTAGAAACTTTTAACACCAACCCTCGTAGTGCTGCTTTTACTTGGGGAGCTGCACAAGGTTTTGAAGACAATCAGTCATTATTAGCCGGGCTTAGTTGGGAACATGTTTTTAAACAAAATTTAAAAGTACATTCTAGTATTTTTACTTCTTCTAAAAAAAATTATGAACCTAGACCTTTTAATATATTAGACGAAGAATCTATAGGTGCTGGAGCCCGAAGCAGGTTAACTGGTAATATAAATAATAAAATAAATTGGGGTTTTGGTGGTGAGTTCTTTTATGATAAACTAGACCTTTCTACTTTCGAGAATTTATATCTAGATTTTCCTATTGGAACTGGTAGTGTACAAGGAGACCGGTTATCAAATTTTGAAGAACAAAGAAATTACTATAATATATTTGGAGAAGCCTCTTATAAACCTCATGTTAAATGGGTAATTAATACAGGACTTAATATAAACCAAACCTCTTATAGAGTTGACGATTTGTTTAACAATAACGCCGATAATACTAGTGGTAATTTTAATTTTGATCTTATACTATCTCCTAAATTAGGGGTCGTATTTAACCCAACCAATCAAGTAAAACTAAAAGCATCGGTTTCTCATGGGTTTGCTCCACCAACAACTGAAGAAACACTACTACCAAACGGAATTATAAATACAAATTTAGAACCCGAAAAAGGATGGAATTTTGAGGTTGGTTCTCAATTTTCATTTTTTCAAAACAAATTAACTGGAGATCTAAACATATATATCTTAAAAATTACAGATCTTTTAGTAGACCGTAGAACTGAAGAAGGAGAGTTATTTGCCATTAATGCCGGAAGAACCACCAACTTTGGTATTGAAGGTAATTTAAATTACAAACAACCATTATCAAAAAACACAAGCTTACATAGTTATGCTAATTTTAGTATTTACAATTACACTTTTGATACTTTTATTGATGATGAAAATGATTTTTCGGGTAACGATTTAACAGGTGTACCTTCAGGTGTTTTTAACACGGGCATCTCTATAGAAAATAGTAAAGGTTTTTATGCAAATATAAATTACCAACATGTCGGGCGTATTCCTGTAAATGATGAAAATTCAGTTTTCAGTGATTCTTACCAATTAGTAAACACCAAAATTGGATACCAATTAACTCTTTATAATAAATTTAAAATAGATACTCACTTTGGCGTGAATAATTTATTCGACGAAAAATTTGTATCGCAAGTACAAGTAAATGCAGGTAGCTTTGGTGGTAATGCTCCAAGGTTCTTCTTTGCCGGAAATCCTGTAAATTATTATGGTGGTGTTAATATTCGTTATGTATTTTTATAACTAATTACTACAATTATGAAAAAGATAAATTTTATAGTTTCAATAATCATTTTATTTTTTGCTTCCGCTTTAGCGCAAGAAAAAAAGAATGATATACCTATTGAGCAATCTTATGCAGGTTACAAATATAAAGTGGTAGTACCAGACCTTGATATTCCGTGGGCTTTTACATGGCTACCCGATGGTAGTATGCTTATAAATGAAAAAGAAGGAACCTTACTACATTATAAAGATGGTAAAAAAATAACCATAAAAAATGTACCTAAAGTTTATACTCAAGGACAAGGTGGTTTATTAGATATTGAACTACACCCTGATTATAAAAATAATGGATGGATTTACTTTACTTATTCTTCTACTATTGGTAACGGAAATGGCGGAAACACTACTCTTTCTAGAGCTAAACTTTCAGGAGATGCATTAACTAATATTGAATTATTATATAAAGCTACTCCTAATACTACAAGTCCTTATCATTTTGGATCTCGAATAGAATTTGATAACGAATGTTTGGTATATTTTTCGGTTGGCGAACGTTATAATAGAGAGCAAAACCCTCAAGACATTAATAGAGATGGCGGAAAAATATATCGTTTAAATGATGATGGTAGCATTCCTAAAGACAACCCCTTTATAAATAAAAGTGGTGCAAAAAAAGCTATCTATTCGTATGGTCATCGTAACCCTCAAGGAATGGCAAAACACCCCAAAACAGGAAAAATATGGATACATGAACACGGCCCTCGAGGTGGCGATGAAATTAATATTATAAATAAAGGTGCTAATTATGGTTGGCCTATTATTACATATGGTATTAATTACGGTGGTTCAAAAATTACCAATATTACTAAAAAACAAGGTATGGAACAGCCTGTTTATTATTGGACTCCTTCTATTGCTCCTTCAGGAATGTCGTTTGTTACAAGTCCTTTGTTTCCTGAATTACATAATACTTTACTGGTTGGGTCTCTTAAGTTTCAATATCTAGAAGCTTTAACTTTCAAAGATAATAAAGTAATAAAAAGAGAACGTTTGTTTGATAATTTAGGTCGTATGCGTTGTGTTCGTCAGGGGCCTGATGGGTATATTTATTTGGCTATTGAAGATCTAGGTATCGTTAAAGTGTTTCCTAAATAAAATTATTTTTAATAAATATATACCTATATTAAAGTCTAACGTTTTGTACCTTATATATAACAAACTATATAACAGTATCTTTAATATAAATTAAGAATAATTTAAATAGCCCTAAACCATGTCTAAGAAAGAGTCTACAAAAAAGATAAAGAAAGAACTGAAGAAGAACTGAAGATCTTAACTAAAAAACTATCTGTTAAAAAATCAAAAAAAGTTACTACATCTTGTAAAAAAACAAAAGCTCCTGTAACTAAAG
>CAZJGP010000125.1:0-2931 GCA_964545595.1 uncultured Flavobacteriaceae bacterium
AAATAAGCTTAAACTAGCGTATGAAAAATTAACTACTTGTAAGCCTGTAAGTAAGGATGTAAAACCTCTTGAGTTTAGTATTTTAAAAGCTCTTTCATCGTAGCGCTGGCTGTTTATTTTATTAGTAGTATTATCGTTAAATGCATCTTCAGTTACAGTTTTGACTCTGTCCCCAATATTAAGTTCATTATACGTTTTACCGGGTCTTTTTTTACCTCCAAATCTACCACTACTACTGGGGGCCTTTCCTCCTCCATGTTTAATATGTTCAATAGCTTCTGTTTGAAACTTAGATAATAATTTATTATCGGGTCCCATAACTGTAACCGTAAGGTTGGGATCAAAATTACCTCCAAAGGCATTGGCGTTCATCTGAAAACCTTGGGTATTGCTAAACGTAAAAGCTTCCACTACCTTACCATCAATAGTACGTTCTATTTTTATTTTATTAAGTTTTTGTAATTTTTTTTGGTAGCCTTCTTCTAAAATTTCTTGATAATTAACAATTCCTCTTTTATTGGTAACCTTTTTAGAATTAAAATAGTGTTTGTTTACAGCATGTACGCTGAGCATTCCAGTTATTACTCCTGTAAACTTATTAGAAAGGTCAACCCAGCCATCCATTAATACTTGTTTAATGGTGACATCATTAGTTAAAAGAATTTCTAAATTATTTTTTGTAGACTTATTTTTACCTCTTACTTTATTTATCCAATCTATCCATTGGTCGGATTCGTGATACCTGTCTATTTCTAATTTATGATTAGCGTTTAGTAATAAACTACGATCAGCATCGTAAGGGTTTTCATATAGTGCCGCTGTATACTTATAACATTCGGCCATACCAAATACTACATATTCGTATATGTTATCTATATACATAAATAGAATATTATTAAAATATTCTGATTGTATCCAGTTTCCTAAATCGTTTCGGTAACTAATTAGTTGTTCCCTTCGTGCTCTACGTTGTTGTACTCCTAAAACACCTTCTACTTTTTCTCTATGTAAACCATTACCAACGAAGCCATCAAATTGATAGTTAAAACCTTTAGGTTTTCGCCTTCTTCCGGTTTTTATTTTAATCCTAGCATTATTTGTTTGTTGTGATTTGTTTTCATTGTCATAATATGACTGGTAAGAAGGTTGGTAGGGGAACTGACTTTCGTATCTGGATTCAAATAAATTATCCGCTACAGAACCCCCATCATAATCTTTAGTTGATTTTTTGTTATTATAAACAAATTGATAAGAAGCTAGAGCTAAAGAAAACATATTTTTATAATCTTCCGTTGGTGTTTTTGGAGGATTAGTGCTCATAGTGCTTATTCTATCATAAGCAAAATCTTCAGTACAACCTGTTTGTATAGCTTCAACTAAGGCTTTTAAACGGAAATTTTGATTGGCTAAACCAGCAAGAATATCATCAGCACAAGCAATAGGATCATGGAAGGTAATAAACATATCTTCCAGAATTTCGTTGGTATCACCACCTTCTTCTGCTATTTTAGTTTGCTCCCTTTCGGTAATAAAAATATCTTTAAGGTTATCCTCTAAAGTACTTGCATACCCATGCTCAGGAGAAAAAGATGCTTTTATTTGATTAAAAGGAATGGCTAAAGCGGTTTCTTCTGCCTGATGATCTTTAGGGAAACCACTGCAGTCAATTAACTGCATTATTTCTTTCTTTTTATTATCGTCTCCGTTTATTTCATTAAAATAATCCCTAGACCATTGCACCGGAGAAAATGCCATTAATAGCTTTTTTCCTTTTTCAACAATTTTATAGCTTATTTTTTCTTTTTCACTTTTTCTTACATCAAGATATTCTCCATTTTCATCTTTGTTGTATTCCCATAAAATATGAGATAAAAAACCATTTTGATCAGCTTTTAACTCATAATATTCGTTAGAGTCTTCCTCATTTATTAAATAAATATATCCATTTCTTAAAGCTGTCCTTGCAACACCAAAATTTTCTAATTTTGGCATTCCGTATTTTTTGAACGGGTTCGAATCAACTAAAATTTCATCTAAAGCTATTCCTTTAGTCGATTTGTTGGTTTCATTATTAACATCAATAACCTCACCAGTAGCATCATTTCTTAATAAGGTAAAAGTTTCAGCATCTTCTTCTCCAGCGAGTACTGCTTTTGGAGCTTTAATATCTTCTTCTAAAACTTCGTAATCAAACAAGCCATATCTTAAAAAATGTAATCGTATACCTTCACTTTCTAGACTTATTTTAGAAGATTCATTACAAGTTACACTAGAATCATTACAAGTAAATGAAACCTCACCTCTTTGTAAATCTTTGTCTCTCGACTTCTTTTGAAGTTTTTCTAATTTTGGATTTCCCATACTAAATAAGATTATGTATTAGGGGTATTACTATCGTCTTGAGTTGTATCGTCAATTTCCCATAAAATCTCCACCATTTTATCTTGTACAGTACCGGTTAATTCTATTAACTCAGTATCTACAACTTCTTCTGCATTTTGGTCATTAGTTTCTTTTTTATGACGTGTAACGGTTAATGTTACGTTTTCCCCATCGGATATATTTTCAACAGAAGCCCTTAAAGTTATTTGCTTAAATACTTTAGACTTTTTCATTATTTTTTCTTCCTTAACCCACTTAAGGTTATAAACTCTCGGCTCACCTTCAATACTTTCAGCAGCTTCACGTAGTGCTTGTTGGTTGGCAGCTGCTTCATTTAATTGACTGCCACGACCAGATATTGAGGCCATAGTTTTTAAAGCAAAATTTATTTTTGGAAAAGGAATTTTGTTAACAGCCATTACTGCTGTGGCTCCGCTACCACCTGTACCAATAAGTACGGTTGGTACTCCTGAGGTAATAAGACCACCATGCGCGGTCATACTACCTACGGTTGCTGCGGCTTTACCACCAATTAAAACAGTGGCTTCG
>CAZJGP010000126.1:0-16143 GCA_964545595.1 uncultured Flavobacteriaceae bacterium
CTATTACTACATCAGCAAATGCTACATTAAATGAATTAGAATCAGAACAAACCTTAACAATAGGGCCTTCAGTTTCTATTAGTAAACAGTTTTTTGATAAAAAATTAAGAACATCTTTAGCTACAAGTTATAACCAGAGTAGATTAAATAACACACTACAAAATGAGGTTGTAAATATTAGAGCAAATGCAGGTTATGTATATGCTAAAAAACATAATTTCAATTTAAGTTTATTAAGTCAAACTAGAAATTCAGAGTCAGAGAGTACACCACCTGATTTTACAGTAACACTTTCTTATAACTATAGTTTTGATAATTTTAAAGTGAAATTACCAAAGCTAGTATTAAAGCCAAAAGATACAGACGAAGAAACTTTGGGCTTTACTTATAGAGATAGTGTATACGAAGGTTCAAAGCCTAGTATAAACAATAAATTACGAAAGTTACAAAATCATGTAAGCTTTAGGGATATTCCATTAAATAAAAAAGAAGAATTAACTATTTTACACAATATAGTAGCGGAGGAAAAGGATAATGTAAAGTACAAAGAAAATGCAATAGTATTTTTAGATCAATTATACAGTTATGCTGATTTTAAAGCAATTTATACGGATATAATTTATGGCGCAATAACAGAGCTTTATGGACAAATGTTACCGGTTGATTACGATTTAGAACAGGCATATTTTGAAAGCTTATTAAAAGTTAAAGATCATGTTTTATACGAAGATGAGAATAAAAAAATAACAGTAGAAAGAACAAAACAACTAGAAAATGAGTTTTCAAAATTAAAAGAAAGAATAAAGGAGCGTAAATCTAAATTAATTGGTTATCGTTGGATGAAACCAATTATTAAAAAATGGACAGTCCGTAAAAACCTAGATAAGCCTGATAAGTTAATGGCCAATTTTATGGATAAAGAAAAGTATAAGGTTTATAGAATGTATAATAACTCACCAGATAATAAACAAATAAAGTCTTATTTATTAAATCAGTTAATAGATTTCTACTACAAAACGTCATTACAAAAAGCAAATCAAAACAAAGTAGAATTACTATACGTAAATAAAAAATAAACGCTTATGCAATTTTTAATAAAACATATACTACTTATAGTAACATTTATATATAGTGTTACAACAGCTTATGCACAGTTGTTCCCTGTTACAATAAATGCTCGAGTTAATAACCCTGCACCTATAAATTTTAGCAATTATGCGGATCAAACGGTAATTAATGGTCCTTTAAGTGTGCAGTTATTATTAAGTGATGTTACTATAACTAACCGTCAAGTTCAATTAAGAGTTTCGTTTGAGGGTAATGGTATTCAAGCACAAAGTGCACCTGTGCTTTCAGGCATTCAACCAATATTTATTAACGGAGGGGTACCTTTAAATTTAAACAGTTTTGAGCTAGGCGCTTATTTTAATTTAAATAATTTGGTAGGTATAAACCCAAATACTTATGCTACTAGTATTCCTGAGGGGAGTTACCAGTTTTGTTTTGAAGTATTTGATTTTATAACCGGTAATAGGCTTTCAGCTCAAACATGCACGTCTATTTATATTTTTCAAAATGAACCTCCTTTTTTAGTATTTCCTACAGATAGATCAGTTGTAGATGCTAGTTTGCAACAAAATATTGTTTTTCAATGGACACCTAGGCACATTAATGTTACTAATGTAGAGTATGAGCTAAGTATTGTTGAAATATGGGATCATATGGTAGACCCAGAAACGGCCTTTTTCTCATCGCCACCCGTGTTTGTAGAACGAGTAACAAATACACGTTTATTATACGGCCCAGACAAACCATTATTATTAGATAATAAAAGGTACGCTTGGCGTGTACAAGCAATAGCAAGACAAGGAGCAGAAGATATTGGTTTTTTTACTAATAATGGATTCTCAGAAATTTTTTATTTTGATAACCAAGTACCTTGTACAGCACCATTAAATATAAGCACCGAGGTTAAAGGAATATATAAAACAAATATTTATTGGGATCAAGCAACAGGAGATACCAATAGCTATTTAGTACGTTACCGTGAAGCTAATAATAGCAAAGCCGAATGGTTTACAACAAGAACATCGGAAAACTGGACAACCCTATGGGATTTAAAAGAAGGTACCACTTACGAGTACCAAGTAAGCAGCGAGTGTGTATTAGGTAACAGTAATTTTTCAGAAGCAGATACCTTTACGACCGATACTGCCGAAGATGAAAGCTCGTATTACAACTGCGGAATATCGCCTGATATTACCCTTGAAAATGAAGATCCTATAGATGAGTTATTAGTAGGCGAAACCTTTATGGCGGCTGATTTTCCGGTAAAAGTAACCGAAATATCAGGTAGTAATGGTCGTTACACAGGTAAAGGCCGTGTAAATATTCCTTATTTAAAAAATATAGGGGTATCGGTTAAGTTTACGAATATTTTAGTAAATACAGATAAAGCCTTAGCACAAGGAATTGTGGTAACTACCTATGACCCTACATTATCGAACATACTAGATGTTGATGAGACCATAGCTAGTGTTAAACAGTTTGTAGAAGATGTAATAGATGATGTAGAAGATGTTTTTGATGCCATAAGCGGAGGAGACCATATAGAGACAAGCGTAGACTTTGAAATTGATAAAAACGCTATTGTTGTAGAAGAAGATAAAATTACAATTGTAGGTACTAATGGCGAAAGTCATGAAATTGATAGAGACCCAGAGGATACTTACGAAATTAGCGGAACCAAAAAAGTATACCGAGTAAATACAGACGGTGAAATAGAAGAGGTAGGAGCACCAGCACCAGGAGGGCAAGCCACAGCCTCAAATACAATAGGGGTTAGTAACTCGCCAACACAAGAGGGTAATGGGTCGCATGTAACAGTACTGGCTACTAATGATGTTGCTATTACTTTTAGAAAAACGCTAGAAACCATATATGGTTACGATACCGCTGATAGCGATTACGAAAAAACAATATACCCTAAAACAGTGGATGCCCAAGGGAACGATGTTTACCCACCACATAAGGCAGTTGTAAATAACGCTTCAGATACTTTTGAAGCTCTTGTAGATATTAAAAATGACTCTATAAGTATAAACGATTTAGTATTTAAAACCCTTTCGGGAAGAGAAATAGTAACGCAACCAGCTATTGGTAATGTAATTAATATAGATGTTGCAGGGTTTGATGGTTACCGATCCGAAGAGGTAATTGTTACATACCAAAAACAAGACAGTACCCAAGTAGTAGTGTCTAACTTCTTTTTACATCATTTAACCTTACATAACCCTATAAAGTTAGGTATTGTAAGTGTAAATAATGCAAATATTACAAATGCAGCTTCCGAAATTGCTGCTATTTATAAAAAAGCAGGAGTCGAATTTGAGATAACAGATAATATTAATTTTAATATAGAAAAATCTGTTTGGGATGCCGATAGTAATAATGAAATTACCTACGATGGTAGTAGTAATTTTTCTAACTACCCAAGCGAATTCAGAGCTATATATAATAGTTTTAAACAAGCTGAAAATACAAGCGGACAAAAATTATACGATTCCGATACCTATTATATTTTAGTAACCGATATAGCAACAAGTAACCCTATAGGTGGTTTTATGCCAAGAGGGGCGCAATTTGGATTTGTTTTTAATAACGGAACAAGTTCTGGAGCAATTGAAAATAAAAACACAGTAGGTATAACTGCAGCACATGAACTTGGTCACGGAATATTTGCTTTAAGGCACCCGTTCGAAGACTCAGGAGCTAACACAAGTGGTACCGACTGGTTAATGGACTACGGAGGCGGAAACGAACTATCTCAAGTAGATTGGGCACAAATAGGTAGCGAAGCTATTAATTTCAATGGCTTTAATATTTTTCAGGATGATGAAGATAATGAGTATAATGATCCTGAGTTAGCACAAAAAGTAATTCAAGAGATTCGTTGTTCTTTTTTAAATAATTCAACAGATGGTGTTGATGCTATAAAAAGTCGCTTACCTGACTTAGATGGTTTTAGAAGTCGTATATCTTTAGCAAACAGTTCGGTATATTTATGTATAGAATACGTTAATGAAGTTGAAATAAATTTAGATCGTAATGTAGTACCTGAAAGAGGTAGTTATGATAAAGCAGGCTTTGCTTTTATATATAATTTATTAGGAGTTACTCCTCCTGAAGTTTTTAATTTTAAATATAATTTTGGAGGGTTAAAAATATATACCTTAACTGACGATTTTACAGAATACTTAATTCCTACAGAGGAAAGAGCTAGAAATGATTTTAATGATGTATGGTCTACAATAAATCTTGAAAATAATATTAGTGAAGCTGAATTTAATAGTTTAAAAAGTATAGCAGCTTGTGCAACACAATATTTAAATTTAGATCAAAGAATTGAGTTAATAACACATATATCTAAAAGTAACGTAACTATTTTTAGTGAACGTTGGGAGGATTTAATTTTAGATATTTTTCAAACTACACCAGACCAAGATAAAGAAGAGGTTTTAACAGCAGTATTTAAAGATTTTTCAATATTTGAAAATCTTTATGGAAAAATGAATAATGCTAATTCATTTGGAGATGAAAATAATAAAAATCGTTTTTTAAATACTATGTATTCTTTTTGGAAAGATAGTATATATGAAAATGATAGATATGAAGAATTTAGTTATGAAAATGAGACATCACCTCGTTTTATAGGTTTTGATGATAAAAGTAAATTATTAAGAGGTTTTACATTTAGTGAAATGTCTTTTAGGTTTGATACTTTAAATAATGAAATTAAAATAATAGGTGAAGACCCAGGAGATTTAGATAGTCAAATAGAAACCTTATACGAATATAATTACAACCCATTACAACCTATTACTGTATATAATATAGCTGATAGTGAAGAGGAAAGAATAGGTAAATATGGAGAACAAGTACCTGTGTTTTTCTTTATGGGTATGGAGAATATTGCAGATGTAGAAGCACGAGCATCTTCTTGGGGTCTTATATTAGATACAACATTATTAATAACAGGAGTAGGAGAATTATCAGCAATTAGAAGAGCAACAGGAACATATAGGGTTATACGCGGAACCTTACTTGGTGTAGAAATAGGATCTTCAGTTCTAGATATTATTTTAAATTATAGTACTGTATGTAATGGCAATACGGAATATTGTAATAAAATAAAAAGAGTTAATACTTGGCTACAAATTTGTTCATTATCAGCAGATATTTTTGCACAAAGAATGCTTAAAAAAAGTATTAATGAAGTTATTGATAACCCTAATTTACCAAATGATGCAAAAGTAGAATTAGATAATTTAATAAGGAATGGTAATAACTTGGCTAATACGGTGGGGAAATCCAAAATCATCACAAAATTGGATGCTTTAGGTGATTTAACACACGCCAAAAACTTTGTGAATAGTCTTGACGATGTTGCTGATGCTTCTCTCTTATCAAAATTAGATGAGTTAGACGATGTTACATTAAGTAATTTAGATAATTTTTACTCTAGGTTAAGTCAAAATACTCCTTCTCCTTTTACAAATACTGATTTCAATTTTACTGTTCCTGCAAAATCAATAGATATTAAAGGTGTAAAATATGTAAATGGGGAAGCTGTTGAAGTTATAACAACTAAACAAGTTTCAATGTCATATAAACGTGGTTTTGCAGAATTTCATAATACTGAATTTTGTCCACAAATGAGTTTTCCTGATGGAACAACAGGTAAGTTTAAATATTTAGATGATAATCTTAGTATGGATAATTATTCTACGCATTTTGGTAAGGCTAATGAGAGTTTGTTAAATAAATTTGGAATACAAAAAGGGAGTCCTAAAAATGCAGATGGTTTTTATCAAAACGGAAATTATAGGTGGAATGGAAGTTCTCCTCAATTTGAATTAAGAAATGCAGATGGTATTTGGGAGAAATATACTTGGCATCATTTTCAAGATGGAAAGACTATATATCCTGTTCAGAGTAATATTCATACAGCAAATATTGGAGGCTTTAAACACGCAGGAGGAAATTCAATATTTATAAATGGAATTGAAGGAATTTTTGAATTTTTAGGTTTTTAAAACGAATCCCAATGAACTTCTTTTAATTGAGATATAAATTCTAAAATATTATTAGCGATTAAAGTTAAGCCGTTATCATAATTATGTTCAAAAAGTATAATCTTATCAGTGTTATCTTTTCCTATACCAAGACAAATACCAAAATGATAAAATCCAGAAACTGCAATTGGTAATAGTTTTTCATTGATGTATAAATCATCTTGGTCTTGATATACTTGTATATATTTTTCTAAAGTTAATTCAAAACCATCATAGCCTATTTTTTCGTTAGAATGTAAAATTCTATGTTTAGGAGTTGGTTCAAATTTTCCAAATTCAAAAGTTTGTACAAAAGCTTTAAAAATTGGAGGAAGTTCAATGTTGTACTTCTTTTCTAGCTCTTCAACATAACTTGGATTTTGTTCTAAAACTAAAGTTGAGAATATATTTTTTTGATTTTCCATAATTTAAGAGTAAGCTTGTCTAGTTTTAGCATCTCTAATATAAGTATCAATCAAATCAAAGAGCGTTTTCTTTTTGTTATCTTCAAGTAATTCTAAATCTTGTATTCTTTGTAAAGTTTTCTTGTCAAAAGAAGCATTTTGTCCTTCTCCTACTAAATAATCAAGGCTAACCTCAAAAGCATCTGCTATCTTTTTAGCTACCTCAATAGATGGTATTGCATCATCACGCTCATACTTTCCAACCATAACTTGAGAAATATCTGTTTTAGTTGCTAAGTCGTTTTGAGACCAGCTTTTAGCCTTTCTCAATTCTATTATAATTTTACCAATTTTCATAACTACAAGGTGCAATAAGTAATAAAAGTTCTTAATTATCGCAAATTTATATAATAAAAAGAGATAATTAAAATCAATAGTTCTTGCGTGTTTCAAAATGAAAAGATATTTTTGTGTCTGATAGTTTTAAAAATAAATTTTAAACTTTTTTCAGAATTATGGAAATCAAGCAAATTAAAGAGCAGTTAAGTATAGAAACAGTACTAAATGAGTACGGTATTGCAATGAATAAAAACAAGCATTGCCTGTGTCCATTCCATAAAGATGATAAACCAAGTTTACGAATCTACCCCGAAACTAATACCTATCATTGTTTTGGTTGTGATAAAACAGGAGACGTAATCCAATTTATTCAAGATATAGAAAAGTGTACCAAACATAAAGCATTAAAAAAAGCTAAATCTTTAATCGGCACTGCAGAAATAAAACCACTCAAAGTAACAACAGAAATACCACAAGAAAAAATTAACTACTCTGGGTTATTCCCAAAGCTCAAACAAAGTCTACACAGAAGTAAAAAAGCAATAGGTTATTTAGAAGAAAGAGCAATTTATGATGTGAAATTAGAACAAGGTTATAATAATGGAACTCAATTTAAGCAACTTAAAAACTGTATAATTTATCCATTAAAAAACGAGCAAAACGAAATCGTTTCATTTTATGGGCGAAACATTGGAAAAGTAGGAAGTCATTATTATACAGCTAACAGAAAAGGATTATATCCAAATTATCCACCTGCAGAAACCCAAATATTAATTTTAACAGAAAGTATAATTGATTGTGCTACACTTCAGAAATATACAGACTTTGAAACACTGGCTTTATATGGAACAAATGGACTTACTAGTGAGCATTTAAAAGCAATAACAAAATTAGAAAACCTACAAGAAATAATCTTGTTTTTAGATGGAGATACAGCAGGAAATGAAGCGATAGAAAAACATAGTAAAAGTCTAAATGAATTATTGCCAAACATTACAATTAGCAAAGTAAATACTCCCGAAAATGAAGATATAAATAGTTTAGTGCAATCTCACGAACCAAGTATTTTAGAACATCTAATAAATGAAAGAGAAGTACTATTTGGTCAAGATACTTTTTCTTCAATTGAAGAAAAAAGTAAACTTAACACCGAAAATCCAGAGTATATAATTTATGAAAACGGAGTAATCCAAATCAATGTTTTAGGCGGAATCAATCTATTCAATTTAGATAAGTTAAAAGTCACTTTACGAATCACAAGAGCTGATAAACAAAGTCCAATCTACAACATCAGACAAAGTAATTTAGACTTATACAATGATGATGCAACCGAGAAATTTATAAGAAAAGTAGCGGAAAGATTAGAATTAGGAACACGATAAATACAAGCGACAATGTCGCAGATGACTAATGAATTAGAAGCATATAGACTTGAACAAGTAGAATCACAAAAGGTGGTAGCACCACAGGCTAGAATTTTAACAGAACTAAGAAAACAACAAGTAATTGCCTTTTTAAAGTCAGAAAACCTACTGCAGAAAACAAATGATTTAATCGGGAAAACAGGAATGGTTGGAGAAGCCGATAATCGGCTTTTGATGTATCTCGTTTTTACGAGCAGATTACGAGAACAACCGTTACACATCATCAGTTTAGGAGCTTCGGGAACAGGAAAAACATATCTACAAGAAAAAATAAGCGAGTTAATACCACAAGAACATAAATTAGAAATTACCGCTTTATCAGAGAATGCACTTTACTATTTTGATAGAACAGAATTAAAAAACAAACTGGTATTAATTGAGGATTTAGATGGTGCACAAGATGATAAAATACTCTACGCAATCAGAGAATTAATGAGTAAAAAACGAATAAGTAAAACCATTCCAATCAAAGATGCAAAAGGCAATTTAAAAACAGTAACCCTACAAGTAGAAGGACCCATATGTTTAGCCGGAACAACCACTAAAGAACGCATTTATGAAGATAATGCCAACCGTAGTTTACTCATATATTTAGATAATTCAAAAGCACATAAACATCAAATTATGGAATATCAGCAAAACCTATCTGCAGGAACAATAAACAAACATAAAGAAGAGGAAATCAAAACCTTTTTGCAAGATGTACAACTGTTATTAGAGAAAGTAAAAGTTCGTAATCCTTATGCTACAAAGTTGAATATTCCCGATACTGTTTTTAAGCCTTTGAGAACGAATACACATTATTTATCATTCATTGAAACCGTTACTTTTTACCATCAATATCAAAGAGAACGTAAACAAGACGAACAAGGAAATTATTATATAGAAACCACTTTAGAAGATATAGAAGAAGCCAATAAATTACTAAAAGATGTATTACTGGCTAAAAGTGATGAACTGACAAAAGCGTGTAGAGATTTTTTGGAGTTACTTAAAAACTATGTAATCAAAAACAACAAGCAAAGCTTTTACAGTAAAGAGATTAGAGAGGTTTATCGTTTTGCTCCAACAACATTAAACAGGCATTTATTAGAATTAAATAGATACGGTTATTTAAAAATAATTGGAGGAAATAGAGCAAGAGGATATGAATATGAATTACTGAACTCAGAAGAATACCAAGCTTTAAAAGACAATATACAAACAGCATTAGATGAAGCTTTAGAGAATATCAAAAAAGAAATGAGTAAACCAGTAAACCAGAGTAGCCCAGTTGAGTTAGTGGGCAACTAAAACAATAGAATATCAATAAGTTACAGAGGTATCCCACTAAAACCCCAAAATGCACAGCACCCCCTAAATTTTTAAGTATGAATTTAAAAGAAGAATTAGAAAACTTTGAAAATTGGTTGATTAGATTGGGTTATGCAGAAAGTACAATTAAAGGATATGTAAGATTATTAGCAAACTTTTTTAAGTACTTACAAACTGCCTGCGGTGGCTCACCGCCTACACAAAAAGAGATAGAAAACTTCATAAAAGACTTACACCAAACCAAACTATCAAGACAATCTATACAAGGACATTTAAACGTAATCAATAGATATAGTGCCTTTTTAGAAAAGACCAAGAAACAAAAATTAGCAGTAGGTAAAATCATTGTAGAAAAGGAAATCAAAACAGAAAAAACAATCTTTAGTCAAGAAGAAATCCAACAACTTTTTTCTTCAATTGATGGAAATACACCACAAGGATTAATGGATAGAGTAATCTTAAGTATCTATTATGGTTGTGGATTAAGAAGTAAAGAGGGAATTAATTTAGAACCTAAAGAACTTGATTTCAATAAGAGATTATTATACGTAAAGCCATCTAAAAATTATCAAAGTAGATATGTTCCAATGTCTCAAAAAGTGATTACAGATTTAAAAGAATATCAAGACTTTGCAAGAGAAGTAATTAACCCAAATAGCACCTATTTATTAGTTGGAAAAACAAGTTTGCAAGTAAACGGACAGTTCTTAAATAGTAGATTAAAATCCCTTCAAGAAAAAGCAAACATCCATAAAAAAGCTAGTCTGCACAGTTTACGACATAGCATAGCAACACATCTTCTACAACAAGGAATGGAACTGGAATACATAGGCGATTTTTTAGGACATAAAAGATTAGATAGTACACAGATTTACACGCATATTTTAGAAGAATGGAAGAATTTGACAAATGGCTAACAGATAGGTTTTACAGCGAAAAATGTATCAGAGGTTTTAAAATGCGAATTGGTTTATTTACAGCTTGGTTACAACTCCAAAAACTAACCCTAAAAACCATAAAATACAATCAATTATTAAACTATATCGGATACTTACAAAGTCAAGGAAAATCCAAAACAAGTATCAATACAACACTCAGAGCAATAGAACATTATTACCACTTTTTAAAAATAGATAACATTGCATTAAACGTAAGATTAAGAGGCGTAACTCAAGAACAAATCATTTTATTGTCAGAAGAAGAGCTACAAGAAATCTACATCAATTACCAAAACACGACCAAACACGGCTATTTTAAATACAGTAATAAATTGATATTAGGATTAATGATTTTTCAAGCATTAGACAAACAAGATATTATGAACTTGGAATTATCAGATTTAGATTTAGAAAAAGGAATCATCAAAGTACCAGGAGGAATTAGAAGAAAAAATAGTAGAGTTGTAAAATTAGAAGCTCATCAAATAATACCTTTTCACGATTATATCACAGAATACAGAGGAATAGGAAGAAATAACAAACCAAACCAAGAAGAAAGCGAAAAACTATTTCATCCCAATGTCAATAAAGAACAGCGATTACACGAACAATTAAAAGCATTATCCAAAACCATTAAAGAACAAAATCCAACACTAAATATCAAAAGATTAACTCAACTTAAACAATCAAGAATTGGTATTTGGATAGACTTACACGGACTAAGAAAAGCACAATATTTAGCAGGTTATAAAGATGTTGGAAACATAGAAAAGTACCGAAATAAGGATATGAAAAACCTAAGTAAGCAAATAGAAATGTTTCATCCATTGCAATAAATCCACCGCACAAATCCCCACAACATAAAACCCAAATTTTTGCAGAAAAAGCAAAAACCCCTTGTGTTTTATGTTGTTCCGCTCGCCAACCCTTCTGTGTTTTTTAGGTCACACTTTTTGCAATCCACCCAAATACAGCACATTGTATTTTCTTTTTTAACGTTTTTATTTTACTCACTTCTTTTTTATTGTCAATTTGTGTTCGTGAACTTGCGTTTCAATTGAAAAAAAAGAAAATCCAAAGAGCTGTGCCAACGCTCAAAAGCAAAAAAGTCTGCCATAAAAAACACCCAAAGCTAAGTTACATAATACGAGTTATAATACTCTTGCGTGAAAAACTCCAGGTAGTTATAACTAATATTATGCAAAATAGCCACACATCCAACGCTCTATCCACGCTACTGCCAACGCACTACGAACCATTAATTATTTATGTTCAATCGCCACATAAAAGGCTAGCATTTTTAAAAGTTGAAGATTGCCTTTGCGCTCGAAACCCCACCGCCCAAATCTTCAACTTTTAAAAACGTAAAAAATAGTGTTTTGTAAATTCTACAAGTTGTGTTTTTGTCATACAAAACGAACTTGAAGTGCACTAATTTCGGAACTCATTATTGAAAAAACGTTTTAAAATTGGATGATTTAGAGGTTGGAGGAGCGCAGAGAATCATCCAATTTTAAAATGCCTACTTCTTCATAAATATTTACGGAGTAATGCAAAAACTAACCTTGTGCGTTGGCAGAAGTCGGCTATTTTACATAGTTGTATTATAGTACCTGTAGCGTGCGGAAGAGTACTATAATGCCCAATTATGTAACATAGCTTTGGAATCCACACAGCTGTTTTTTTGTTCCTTTTTTTCTTCAATTGAAAAGAAAATCAAATTACTATCTTAGCATCGTGAGTAAGTCATTTAAAATATATCTATTAGTTGCACTAAGCTTTTTAATGAGCTTAAATTTAAGTGCAAACGACACTTTTTTTTCAATTGAAAATAAAGGCAATAGTGTTTATGAATTGGCTAATACGGGGGTAAAATTTTTAATAATATAACTGATGCCGTTGGAACGCACATTGATGATATAGCAACAAGACTTTACAGAGGTGATTTAAGAACACCTGATGAAATATTTGGATCTGGTTTTACTGCTAAAGGAACGAATTCTGATATTGTAGATTATGTAGAATTAAATGAGCCGAGTATTTTTATAGGAACATCAAAATCACCACAAGAAGCATTTACAAAAGTTTCTCAAGCTCAAGCAGAAGGATACGTTTATGTTTTAGGTAAAAATGGAAATACGACTGATATAAATAATTGGTACAATTCAATAGAAGGATATCCGAACCCTTATGCTTCTGAATTAGAAGTAGTTTTTGAAAATGCTATCCCAAGTTCTAATATTCAAGGAGCATTCAAAATTAATTCATCAGGTGATATTATTGGCGACATTATTATTAATCCTAATTTTGTTCCATAATTGAATACTTCTAAAACATATATAAAACGTGAATTTTCAAATTCAAAGATTGATATTGAAATTAAATACGATCAAAATGAAAGTACTATAGAATTGATTAGTTCCACTATTGAAAACAGTACTTGGAATGGAGTTGATTTACTTGATTCTTTTAATAAAATGAGAGCCTATTTAGAAGATAAAGGGTTTTTTATTTTTGTCAATGGGGCAAGAGAAAACTCTTGGGCTTCAGGTTTTTTAAGAGATTCGTCAAACGGATTACTTACCTACATATATACTTTAGAAAATAAAGAAGTAGTTAACATATTTGATTTATGTGAAACAAGAATTGTTAAATATTCTGAACAGCGTAAGTTTTATGATGATTGGAGGAGAAATATGAGAAACTCTACCCAGCAATCTTAATTTTACCATCAAGTAAATCCTTCATACGTTTTTTCGTAAGCATAGAGTTAATAATTTTAATGAGGGCGTTTTTTTCGTCTTCATCCAATTGGTTTATTAAAGCCAATTGTTCGTTTAACTCTTTATCTTGAATATCTACCGTAGTATTTTCATCTTCGTTTAAGAGCTGGTCTGCACTTACGCCAAACACTTTCATTAATCTTTGTACAATGTCTATTGATGGAGATAGATGTCCGTTTTCCATTTTAGATAAATGAGTTGGGTGTACGTGTATTTTCTCTGCTAAATCATTTTGGCTCAACTTTAAGGCTTTTCTTAATTCCTTTATCTTATCTGAAAACTTCATATTAATCAATGCTATTTTATCCAAAGATAGCGAATGATGAATGTTATTGCTTATTTCTTTCATAATCATAAAAATATATTGCAATAATATGAATTTATTATTTACTTTTGCTTTCAAATTAATGAAAGTTTTAGTTGCCAAATATTCAAGTATGGAAATTTCAGAAATAAAAAGTCAATTATCAATTATTACAGTTTTAGAAACTTACAAGCTAAGTATCAATAAAAACAAGCATTGTAAATGCCCTTTTCATAATGATAAGAAACCAAGTTTACGAATCTATCCCGAAACGAATACTTACCATTGTTTTGGCTGTGATAAAACAGGAGATGTAATCCAATTTATTCAGGACATAGAAAATTGTACAAAAAGAGAAGCTATCCATAAAGCAAAAGAATTAGTTGGTACTGCAGAAATAAAACCATTCAAAATAAAAGCTGAAATACAAGAAAAAATTAACTACTCTGAGCTATTTCCAAAATTCAAACAAAGTCTACACAGAAGTAAAAAAGCAATAAGTTATTTAGAGGAAAGAGGAATTTATGATGTAAAATTGGAACAAGGTTATAATAACGGAACACATTTTAAACAACTCAAAAACTGTATCATTTATCCA
Organism: uncultured Flavobacteriaceae bacterium; assembly: GCA_964545595.1. Classification (GTDB taxonomy): domain Bacteria; phylum Bacteroidota; class Bacteroidia; order Flavobacteriales; family Flavobacteriaceae; genus Aquimarina. The sequence continues at coordinate 14,218 of CAZJGP010000126.1, forward strand.
TTAAAAAACTGTCACGGGCAAACCGTTTCTTTTTATGGCCGAAACATTGGAAAAGCAGGAACACATTATTATACAGCCAACAGAAAAGGATTATATCCAAACTATCCACCTGCAGAAACCCAAATATTAATTTTAACAGAAAGTATAATTGATTGTGCTACACTTCAGAAATATACAGACTTTAAAACCCTGGCTTTATATGGAATAAATGGACTCACTAGTGAGCATTTAAAAGTCATTACGGCATTAGTAAACTTACAGGAAATCATCTTGTTTTTAGATGGAGATATTGCAGGAAATGAAGCGATAGAAAAGCATAGTAAAACCTTAAATGAATTATTACCAAATACAACAATATCAAAAGTTAATACTCCCGAAAATGAAGATATAAATAGTTTAGTACAATCTCACGAACCAAGTATTTTAGAGTACTTAATCAACGAAAGAGAAACTCTTTTTTCAACTGAGCAGGTAGCACCTGCAAGCAATAGATTAAATGTAGAAAATACTGAAACCGACAAAGGAGGTTCGCGAATACCTATAAAATTAAATACAAAGAATGAGCAATATATAATTTACGAAAACGGAGTAATCCAAATCAATGTTTTAGGAGGAATAAATCTATTTAATTTAGATAAGCTAAAAGTCACTTTACGAATCACAAGAACCGATAAACAAAGTCCAATCTACAATATCAGACAAAGTAATTTAGACTTATACAATGATGATGCAACCGATAAATTTATAAAAAAAGTAGCCGAAAGATTAGAATTAGGAACACGAGAAATCCAAGCGACAATGTCGCAAATGACTAATGAATTAGAGGAGTATAGACTTGAACAAGTAGAAGCTCAAAAAGTGGTAGCACCACAGGCAAGAATTTTAACCGAGAAACGAAAACAACAAGTAATTGCCTTTTTAAAGTCAGAAAACCTACTGCAGAAAACAAATGAATTAATCGGTAAAACAGGAATGGTTGGAGAAGAAAACAACCGATTATTAATGTATTTAGTATTCACATCAAGATTACGAGAACAACCCTTACACATCATTAGTTTAGGAGCTTCAGGAACAGGGAAAACCTATCTACAAGAAAAAATAAGCGAGTTAATACCACAAGAACATAAATTAGAAATCACTGCCTTATCAGAAAATGCACTTTACTATTTTGATAGAACAGAACTTAAAAACAAACTCGTATTGATTGAGGATTTAGATGGTGCGCAAGATGAAAAGATAATGTATGCTATTAGAGAATTAATGAGTAAAAAACGAATCTCTAAAACAATACCAATCAAAGATGCAAAAGGCAATTTAAAAACAGTTACCCTACAAGTTGAAGGACCAATTTGTTTAGCCGGAACAACAACCAAAGAACGTATTTATGAAGATAATGCAAATCGTAGTTTACTCATCTATTTAGACAACTCAAAAGCACATAAAAAGGCCATAATGGCCTATCAACAATCGTTAAGTGCAGGTCATATCAATAAACAGGAAGAACAAAATGCCACAATGTGGCTACAAGATGTACAATTGCTATTAGAGAAAGTAAAAGTTAGAAATCCTTATGCTACAAAACTCAATATTCCCGATATAGTTTTTAAACCATTACGAACCAATACACATTATTTATCATTCATTGAAACTGTTACTTTCTATCATCAATATCAAAGGTCGGTAAGCACCGACAAGCAGACAGGAGAAAGATATATCGAAACCACTTTAGAAGATATAGAAGAAGCCAATAAATTATTAAAAGATGTACTACTGGCTAAAAGTGAGAATGGACTTGCAACAAAAAACTGGACACTTAGATAAGATTTATGCAGCTACGTTATATTGATTCATTTCTTTTTCAAATTGCATTATTGATTTATTACCTAGAGTAGAATGTATTCTTCTACGATTATACCAAGTTTCTAT
>CAZJGP010000127.1:0-4764 GCA_964545595.1 uncultured Flavobacteriaceae bacterium
CAGGCCACATTATATTTACACGCGTTAAAACTACACATAAACAATAAATTTCTAAGTTTAGGATTCCCCATCTTACTAATTCTTGGACGACCATTTACACTACTTCCTGATTGTCTTATTATAGGGGTTATTCCTGCATAACTACATAACTCTTTTGAACTTTCAAAACGATTAAATCCATCCGTAAAAACCAATAACATTGATGCTGTTTTATCTCCTATTCCGGGAATCGTTTTTAATAATGTCAAGGAATCTTTATTATCTGATTTTACATTTTCAAGCAACTTAGATTCTAATAGAGCCATTTCTTCTTTTAGTCTTTTTAATTGTCTCTTTAAAGACTCTAAAACTACTTTTGATGGGTTTCCTAAAACATCTTCTCCGTGAACTTTATTCTTTAACTGGGTTTGTTGTTTTGTATAAACACTCAGTAAACGTGACAATTGAAGGCTTTCTTGTTGACTTTTAGATTCTCCAAACCATAATAATGGATGAGTAGCTTCTCCATAAGATTGTATCATCTTAGAATCACTCTTGTCTGTCTTTATTTTTGATAAATGCATCTGGATATAACGCTTTACCTTTAATGGATTGACAACGCTAACACTATGTCCTTTTTCTACTAAAAAATACGCTAGCTTAACATGATAATATCCTGTTGACTCCATAACACAAATACTAGCTTCATCTAATAATTTTAAAAGATTTTTAAACCCTGAAATATTGTTTTTAAATTGATAATAATTACCATTAGCATCACATACGTCAAACACATCTTTACTGATGTCTATTCCTAAATAATCACTATATTTATTCTTATCTAAAAAGTTTTGTAAAGAGCCTATCTATTGTGAATTCAACAACTTGAAATCGAAGTCTAATGCTTCATAGAACTGAACGATTTTTACATAGAAAAGAGAAGGGATTATCAATGTTGACGAAGTCGATGCTTCTATGTATAAAATAACCTTATTCCTCTCTTTGGTTCTTTTTAATTAATATTATCTAATTTAACTTAAAGCTAAGTTAAGACGTATAAAATTAATTGCTAGTACGAGCCTACTTACGAAAATCCTCGCGGATTTTCTATTCGGTTTGTATTTGCTAAATTAGTTGCTTAAAACACGCAACTAATCTTATACAAAACCGTTGTACATATACATAATTTAACGCTAATGATTGCGTACTCAAAAACTCAAAGCAACAAATTAAACTAAACAAAAAAAGACTTGAAGTTAAAACTTCAAGTCTTTTAAATTTAAAAACTATAAAAATTTATGTTCTATTAGTAGCAAACGAAATAGTTTCTACTCTTTGTTGTGTATCATCAGAACCTCCATCAGGCATATAAGCCCCATGTTTCCAATAAAAATCTCCATCTAAATCATTCCAATCAGAATCGAAACTAAAATTCTCTCTAGCCTCTTCTCCTGTATCTAAATTATTTATACGAACATCTACTCTTCTAGAATTATTAGGCGAATCTATGCGTATTCTATATCGATCATTTTGTCTAAACGGAATTCTTTCACTCGCAGTAGTTGTACTAGACCCTGTTGGAGCATTTGTTCTTTGCAATCTAATTTCACCATCTTCGGCCACAACAGTAATATAAGGTCTTCTTGCTCTACTATCATCATTATGTAATTGCGCCATAATTAATTCGTGCTCATTATCATAATTTCTAATATCAAAAGTAAGATCCATTCTATTTCTACGATCTAGATCAATATTTGTTTGATCCCTATACTCTGCTCTTCTCTTATCATTACCTCGTGGACATTGTAAAATTAAACGACTACCGCTAACAAAAATATAGTCTCTAACATCAAAACCATTATCATTTGGATCTTCTTCATAATCATCCTCATCCCAATTATGAGCACCATTACCATCATTGTCTACTTGCATATCATCATTTGTAGAATAAGAACTATCAAAATCCCAAGGTGTGGTAGATGATTGTGCACTTTGTGAAGATGAAACTAAGTCTGTTTCATTAATAATTGTCCCTTCTTCTTCATCTGCTGAACAGCTAGTTATTAACAAACTGGAGATAGCAAATGTTACTAAACTTACATTAAATTTTAACATAATATTGATTTTTAAATTAGTTGTTTTGCATTAAATTATTTTTTTTGAGCTATACATAACTTAATGCTTATTAAAATATTTATTCCACAAATATAACATGTTTATTCTAATTATAACGTTATAGTTGTAGTTTTTTTAAGAAATTTTTAACAAAAAAAGTTACCTATGTAATATTTATTACATTTTGAATTTCTGTCAAAAAAAAAATAATTATACGTAAAACCCTATAATACAATATTTTGCAATTTTAACTTAAATACTTTGAACATATTTATATCAAACCATATAAGTTTATGAATCGTTATAAATAAAATATGTAAATTTGATTTTTGTTTAAAAATAGCCTTTTTTATATATTTTTTAGAAAATTATCGCCATTTTAGTTTTAACCTTATAAAAAATTAAATACAATTAAAATAAAATATGAAATCAATAATTACTCTATCTCTTTTAACAGGATTATCTATCTCTTTAGGTAGTTGTTCTAAAAATAATAAAAAACAACCCGTAAAAGAAGTTGTCGAAATTGCTACTAAAACTATTGCTGAAAAAAAATTTCCAAGTGATGTTATTCCTTTTATGGAAGAATGGAAAATATTATTAGGTAATGGTGACAAATCAAAAAAATTAGTTGGTTACGGTAACGACGATTTTTTCTATGCAGAAACTGAAGGAGATACAGATTGGGTAGTTTACAAAACACCAAATTCTGGTACTACATCAAAAACTTCAAAAAATACTAGAACCGAACTACACCAAAAGAACTATTGGAAAACAGAAGATGGGGGTAATTTAACAGGAACATTAAAAGTTAAACATGTATCAACATCTGGAGATCCAAGAGTTGCTGCTTCATACTCGGTTGTAGTAGGACAAATACACAGTGATGATGGTCATAAAAATGAACCTTTAAAAATTTATTACAAAAAATTCCCTGGTCACACTAAAGGTTCTGTTTTTTGGAATTATGAAATAAATACAGAAGGAGATAACAAAAAAAGATGGGATTTTTCTACTGCAGTATGGGGTCATGATATGGCTGTTGTTGGACCCGATGCTAATACAGAACCTGCTGAACCAAAAGACGGTATTGCTTTAGATGAAGAATTTAGTTACGAGGTTAATGTTTATGAAGGTGTTATGTACTTAACGTTTACAAGTAAAGGACATGAAACGGTAACATTTACCAAAAACTTATTAGTTTCTGACTTTGCTAAAAAAGCTGATATTCCTCAGCAAATTAGAACTCAATTTTTCCCTATGGGACAAGATGGTGTAGAAAAAGCTACTGCTTACGCTGGAGATATGAATTACTTTAAACAAGGTGCTTATAACCAAACTAACGGAAAAGATCCTGAAAAAAACATAGTTTGGGCTACTGGTGCTAATGTATATGGTGGTGATATTGTAAAGCAATATGAAAATGGATCATACACTGAAGTATGGTTTAAAGATGGTACTGTAGGTCCAGGTGTTGCACCAACTAAATAATATACCTTAATAATAACTACCTAAGTTATTATTTTAAGCTTAAAACGGTAATGTAGAAAATAATCTACATTACCGTTTTTTTGTTATAAACAAGTAAGGATTCTAACCATTATGAAACTAATATTAAAATATATGATCACTTTGCTTATATGGATTCAAAACAGTTAAATAAATATTCAGAAGAATTACTTTTAAATGTAAAAATGAAGAAAGACACTTTATTTTTACAACAAAAGTTGAAAAACATAAATAGTAATTTTTTACAAGAAGCCTTAACTAATGACGATCAAAAAAAAGCTTTTTGGATAAATATTTATAATGCCTATTATTTAATATTAAGAACTCAAGAAGGATTTACAAAACCTGACATCTATAAGAAAAAGTTATTTACTATTGCTAATAATAAATTAAGTCTAGATGATGTTGAACATGGTATTTTAAGAAGATTTAAATACAAATATTCTTTCGGGTTTCTTCCAAATCTATTTACTTCAAAATTTGTAAAAACTAATGCAGTAGCTATTCTTGATTATCGCATTCATTTTGCCCTAAACTGTGGCGCAAAAAGCTGCCCTCCTATTGCTTTTTATAATGCTGAAAAAATTAACAAACAATTAGATTTAGCTACACAGTCCTTTTTAGAAGGAGAAACTATCTTTGACAATACAAGTAAAATAGTTAATACCACAGCGTTATTTAAGTGGTATTATGGCGACTTTAATGGTGAAAAAGGTATTAAAGAAATTTATGCCACGCAATTAAACAAGGATATTACTGATTATCAATTAAAATACAACGAATACTCTTGGGAAGATGATTTGAACAACTTTGCTTAAGGCTAGTTTTAAAATTTATTAACTCAAATACATATATAAATAAGAAACTAAACCACCCTGCACTAAAGTGCAGGGGTTTATCACAAAGGACTGAAAGTCCTTACTTCTCACTACTCTAATATAAATACATCTTCACTTGAATCTTCAGGCTTGCGATGATGTTCTAGATAATCATTTACCATCTTATCAGTAATATTACCGATACTCCAAGCACCATAGCCAGTAGCCCAAAAATGACGACCCCAATAACGTTCTTTTAGTTTTGGGAATTCCATTTGAAGTTTAAGAGAACTTCGACCTTTCAAAATTTCTATCTCATACGCTTCACTGACTTGCCTTAAAA
>CAZJGP010000128.1:0-6411 GCA_964545595.1 uncultured Flavobacteriaceae bacterium
TATAGATTCCTTAAAATTATATCCTTCTGTTATTAATAATATGTTTTTTCTGTAAACAAATTCTTTTAACTCGGAAATAGTGTAACCACTTAGGTTATTAACATATAAAACATCTACATTGTCTATTAAATCTAAGTTCTGATAATTATACGGTATTATTTCATTTTTGGATATAATACCTTTTAAAGATGAAAAGTTTTTAAACGTTTTATATAAAGATATATCATCTAAGACAGCTATTTTATAACTATTTCTTGTTATAGTATTATCAAACCCTGATACTTGATTTACTATATTATTTATAAAAACTGCACGTTTTTTATTTTCTAATTCAGAAGTTGTGTTCTGAGAAAAAATAGAAAAAACTGTAAAGTACATTATTATAAAAATTGGGGGAATTTTTAGAATAAACTTCATTAATATTTTCTGTTATCGTACTCATTACAATTAACAAGTACTTTTTTAAATTCTTTGGGTTGCAAAAATACCTCCTATAATTGAATTCCCAACACAAATAACACCAGTTTTAACGACCATTAACATATTTTATCGTTAAAGATTAGTTTTCAGGTTGATAAAGAATAGAAATCATTATTAACTACACCTTAATAAGGTTAAAAAAAAAAAATCAAATTAATAACATAAATAAAATTATAATTCAATTAATATTTTTTTTAACAAAAAAAACCTTTAACAAGTAATTCTTGTTAAAGGTTTTTCAAACTATATTTTTATACTAGTTTTTAATCTAAAACTTCAAAATCATTTTCATTGTATTCTAACTCTGGATTTAAATGAAAAGGAATCTCTATATCACCTTCCGTTATATCTCTTCCATTATCTCCATCTATAATATCTAAGACTGAAAATGATCTTTCTTGTGGTAAATTAAAACTAACTGTACCATCTTTAACTGCTTCAATAGTTTCATCTGACACAAAATAAATATATTTAAAATCATTATCATCTACAAAATTACCATTGCAATCATTATCTATTTCAGAATTAAAATCATCTATCTCTATTTCATTTATTGTATTTATTCCATCATTATCATCATCTGAATCCATATAGTTAGGGGTACCATCTTCATCTGTATCATAAAAACCAATACTATTAGGTCTTGTATCTACTTCATTTAGTTCATCGTCAAATTCATTCTCTAATGAATTTAATATACCATCATTATCATTATCTCCATCTGTAGCATTAAAAATTGAAAATGTATAAATAATACTTCTAAATGGTAAATTATCTTCAACTTCTGGATCAAATTCTAAAGTTTCTTCTTCGATATCAGTTACTGACTCATCTGTTTCTTCTTCAATATCAGTTACCGACTCATCTGTTTCTGTTTCTGTTTCTTCTTCAACACTAATTATTGACTCATCTATTTCTTCTTCTCTATTATCTTGATTATCATTTCTATTATTATTTACAAGTAAAGCATCATTAAAACGTGCTAATACAGATGGTATAATAGCAATACCAATTCCAAAATCATTGTTTGTTTGTACAACTCCCTCTGTATTTAAATCAAAAATATCACAAACATTATCAGTTAAAGGTGTAGCTGTATTAAAATTTGTAAAAGCATTTGCAATTCCTTCTGAAAAACCTTGACCAAAAATACCACCTGGTAAAAAAAATGTCGAATCTACCCATGAATTATCAGTCATTTCGCTATAATTTTCATCAGCTAATTGTACTGGGTTATCTAAAGCATCCTGAATTTCATCAGCACTTAAAACATCGTTACTAGTAATAGCCTCTTCAATTTCAGCTTCAGTTAAATCACCATCACTTACATATTGGCTTTCTGCTATAATAACCTTTTCTTGATAAGTAATATTTACATCGTTAGCAAAAGTTACAGGCCTACCTTCTCCTTTTCTAATGGTAACTAAAAAATAAGACTCTGTAAATTCATCCTCTAATACATTAAAATCAACTGAAAATTCTTGAACAACAGGTGTCAAATCACCATTAGTGCAAATTCCATCAACAGTTGTTCCTTGACTTAAATAATCAGCAAAGCTCATACCTGAGAATTCGTCATTAGCACCTTCAGATACTTTATAAAAAGTAATATCTTGATCTGTCATTAAAGGATCCGAACAAAACTCTAAATCATTATATCCATATGTTTCCATAAAATCAGCAATAATATTTGTTGATTCTCTTGATCTTATTTCCCTATCTTCTAGATCAATTTCTTCAAAGTCATCACTATCATCATCACTATTACAAGAAATTAAATTAAGTGAAAAAAATATGGCTAAAAGTACAAGTAAACTATTTTTCATTTTTAATATTTTAGAAGCGAAGATACAATTTTATCGTATTTTTGATACTTATACAATAACTTAAAAACAAAAGCATTGTTACATGCGTGTAGATAAATATTTGTGGTGTATACGTTTATACAAAACTAGAAGCTTAGCTAGTAATGCTGTTAAGCAAGGGCAAGTTAAATTAGATGGTGTAAACATTAAACCTTCTAGAGATATTTACCCTACTGATATACTTAATGTTCGTAAAAATCAAATAAATTATATAATTCAAGTTTTAGATATTCCACCTAGTAGAGTTGGTGCTAAATTAGTAGATTTATACCGTTTAGATAAAACACCTAAAGAAGCTTTTGAAAAACTAGATCTATTAAAATACTCTAAAGATTATTACCGCAAAAAAGGTGTTGGTAGACCTACTAAAAAAGATCGAAGAGATATTGATGATTGGTTTACACCAAATACTAACGAAGAAGAATAATATTTTATAATGAAAGAAAGAGATATTATATTAAATCATGAGCAAATTCAACATAAAATTAAACGAATTGCTTATCAGATATACGAAACTAACGTTAACGAAACAGAACTAATTATTGCTGGTATAGCTAATAATGGTTACATTTTTGCGGAAAGACTTTATAAAGAGTTAACAGAGATATCTGAAATTAAAGTTAACTTATGTAAAATAACTATGAACAAAAAAAATCCGTTAAATACTGTAAAAACAGATTTGAATTTAGATAACTTTAATAATAAAGCTATTGTTATAGCTGATGATGTTTTAAGTTCTGGTACTACATTAATGTATGCTGTTCAGCATTTACTTAATGTTCCTTTAAAAAGATTAAAAACTACTGTTTTAGTTAACCGAAATCATAAAAAATTCCCTGTAAAGGCTGATTTTAAAGGATTATCCTTATCAACCTCTTCTCACAATAATGTAGAAGTTGTATTTGGAGATTCTGATACTGTATATTTAACATAAAAAAGAGGGCTTTTGCCCTCTTTTTTGTTTTATAATTAAGCTTTTTTAATACTAACTTCAACAAATTTTGAAGCTGGACATTGGCTCTCATTAGTTTTATTATCTAAAGCTACCAATACATTCCCTTCCGGGAAGTAAACTGCAACACAACCTTTAGTTATAGGATAACTTATAACTTTAAACCCGTTTAAATAGCGCTGTTGACCATCAAAATAACTGGTTATATTTACAATTTGTTTTTCTTGAAAACCTTTAGCCTCCATATCTACACTATTCATTAAAACGACTTCTCTTTCACCAGATATTCCTCGGTAACGATCATCAAAACCATAAATAGTAGTATTAAACTGATCATGGCTACGCATAGTCATTAACACAAATCTATCATTAGCAACTTGTTTGTTTGCCGTTTTAGTTATTGAAAAATTAGCCTTGTTTGTGTTTTTTACAAAACGACCATCACGTGCTGGATTAGGCAAAAAGAAACCTCCTGCTTGTTGTACAATTGTATTAAAATTATCAAAACCAGGTATTACTTCAGCAATTTTATTACGTATTAAACTATAATCATTAGAGAATGCATTCCATGTTACTGTCGATTTTCCTTGTAAAGTAGCATTAGCAATACCACATATAATAGCTATTTCACTTTTTAAATTTATAGCTACTGGTTTTAAATCTCCCATAGACATTCTAACCCTTCCTGCTGTATCTTCGGTAGTTATAAATTGTTTTCCTTTCGAAGTTTCATCAATTTCTGTTCTTCCCAAACATGGTAAAATTAAAGCAGACTTTCCATGTATCAAATGACTTCGGTTTAACTTAGTTGCTATATGTGCTGTAAAATTAGCCTTACGCATAGCCTTTTCGACCAAATCGGTATCTGGTGCTGCATGTACAAAATTACCCCCTAATCCAAAGAACACTTTTCCTTTATCTGCATCTAATAACTTAATAGCATTAACTGCTGCTACACCATGCTCTCGTGGCGGATTAAAATCAAATGCTTTTCCTAATTTATCTAAAAAAGCATCAGGAGATTTTTCCCAAATACCCATTGTACGATCTCCTTGTACATTACTATGCCCTCTTACTGGTAATGTACCTGCACCAGGTTTTGCTATAGAACCTTTTAGTAATAATAAATTTACGAACTCACGAATGGTATCTTCTCCATTTGTATGTTGCGTTATACCCATTGCCCACGCAATAATTATTTTTTTGGCAGACAAAATATATGTGGTAGTCTCTCTTACTTCTTCTTCACTAATTCCACTTTGTAATACAAGTGCATTAAAATCTTCTTGAACTAATTGTTCTATAAACTCAGTATAACCTACACTATGTTCTTTAATAAAATCTATATCAAAAACATCTAAACTCTTTTTATGTTCTTTATAAAGCAGATATAATATTGCTTTTACTAAAGCTAAGTCTCCATTTATTTTAACTTGTAAATATAAATCTTGAAGCGGTGTACCATCACCAACCCATTCCCACGGTTTTTGCGGATGTTTAAACCCCATAAATCCAGTTTCGGGCATTGGGTTTACTGCTATTATTTTCCCTCCATTTTGTTTTAATTTTTGAAGTTCAGTAAGCATTCTTGGTGCATTAGTACCTGGGTTTTGTCCAAAAATCATTAATAAATCGGTCTGAGCTATGTCATCTAATTTAACAGAAGCTTTTCCTATTCCTGTAGTTTCAGATAAAGCCAAACCTGTTGCCTCATGGCACATGTTTGAGCAATCAGGTAAATTATTAGTTCCAAATTGGCGTACAAATAATTGATACAAGAAAGCAGCTTCATTACTAGCTCTACCCGATGTATAAAAAATTGCTTCGTTAGGGTCTTGTAATTTATTAAGCTCTTTAGCTACTATAGAAAATGCTTCTTCCCAAGAAATTGGTGCATAATTAGTTGCTCCTTCTTCTAAATACATTGGCGTTGTTAAACGACCTTGTTTTTCTAACCAATAATTATCTTTTGTTAAAAGGTTCTCTATTGTATTCTCTTTAAAAAAATCAGCTCCTATAGTATCTTTTGATGCTTCCCAGGCAACTGCCTTTGCTCCATTTTCACAATATTCTCCAAAAGAAGATCTTTCTTTTGCATCGGGGTCTGGCCATGCACAACTTGGGCAGTCATAACCTTTAGCTTGATTAAGTTTAAATAATGTTTTAACCCCTCTACCTACATAGGTTTCTTCCCATACTCTATATGCTACCGATGTTATTGCTGGAAAACCTACAGCTACTTTTTTGGGGTCTTTAACTTGTAAAGGCGATTTCTTAAAACTCATCAATTATAATTTATTGATTAAATGTACAAATTGAAATACAATAAATCTATTCTATTTAACACATTATATAATGTAGTTTTAATTACTTTTAATCGTCTTAAAAGTGTTTTTAAACAAATAAACAAAAACTATAAATATGCTAAATTCATTTTTTTGTAGCTTGTAATGTCTAAATACTTACAAATGAATCCTGAAGATTGGACTTACGAAGATTTTAAAACGTATCTGTTTATTTATTGCTCTTTTGCTGACCATCTAGAAATAGATAAAGAAAGAAAAGTTGCTATTGAGAAAGTTGGTCTTGAAAAATATAATGAAATACATGCTATTATAGAAAATGATACTGATGATGTAGGTATTAATAAAATTAGAAAATATGTTAAACATAATAACATAACTGAAGAAAAAGTAAATGATTTATTATGGGATGTTGCAGATATGTTTTTAAGTGATGGTGTTTTTCATAAATTAGAAAAAAGGCTATACGGATCACTAGAACGTATTTTTGAAAAAGTGTATTCAAATTCAAAAATTGAATAATTCTTTTTATTTTTATTAAAACTATCTAATTTCTAAAATAAACATGAGTATAATATCTGATATTGCAAGTATTGCTGGAGGAATTTTGTTAGGAATCGAAACACTTGACAAATGGGATGGTGCTAATGATTTTTTTAAAAAAGCGGAAAACTTCTTTTTACCTTACAATACAGCTATAGGAGGTATATTATTTGTCATGGGAATTCTTAATTTCCTTAGGCCTGGATGTGCAATCTATGATGTTATTAGGATTATAGCAGGTATACTATTATTTACTAAAATACTTTCA
>CAZJGP010000129.1:0-6334 GCA_964545595.1 uncultured Flavobacteriaceae bacterium
ATTAATGGTTCTAAAGTAGTATTTATTGAAGATTATGCTTCTGCGGAAGCAACAAATATGCAAGATGGATCGAAATCGAAATTACATTTACCTAAAGCTAACGTATTAATATATTACACCGAAGACGGGTCAAAAATTGCTGCTAGACCTAGCGGAACGGAACCTAAAATAAAATTTTACATTAGCGTACAAAACGAAGTAAAAAGCACAGACAACTTAGAAGACGTTGACCAAGCTTTAGATAATAAAATTAATCAAATACTAAAAGAATTAAGTTTAACTTAAACCATATTCTTTACACTCCCCTACATGGATTATCTTAAAAAGATTTTTAAATACATTACCCCTTATAAAAACTACGCGTTTTTAAATATTTTTTTCAACGTACTTTATGCCCTTTTTGGAACATTAGGTATGTTAGCCTTATTACCAATGCTCGATGTACTTTTTAAACAAAGTGCTCCTATTTACGTAAAACCTAAATGGACAAGCTTAGGAGGTGCTAAAGATTTTGTTCTAGATTCCTTTAATTACTTTTTAACTAAGCAATCTCAGGAGAGCGAAATGAATGCGCTATTAATAATGGTTGCTGTTATTATTAGCTTGTTTTTATTTAAAAACCTATTTAGGTATCTAGCCTTATACTTTGTTACATTTTTACGTAATGGGGTTTTAAAAGACATGCGTAATGATTTGTATAAAAAAACATTGTACTTACCTATTTCTTATTTTAGCGAAAAAAGAAAAGGAGATACTATTGCTCGTATATCATCAGATGTAAATGAAATACAAAGATCATTACTTTCCGTATTAGAGCTTGTTGTACGTGAGCCTTTGACAATACTTTTTGCTATTATTGCCATGCTTGCTATTAGTTTTAAATTAACGCTTTTTGTTTTTATTTTTATACCTATATCCGGTTTTATAATTTCTAAAATCGGGAAAAAATTAAAAAAACACTCTACTAATGTACAAGAGGAACAAGGAATTTTTCTTTCTGTTTTAGACGAAACTTTACACGGCTTAAGAATTATAAAAGGATATACATCGGAAACTTTTTTTAGTAATCGTTTTGAAACCTCTACTAATCGTTTTTACAACTATTCTAACAAACTAGCACACCGTCAAAATTTAGCTTCGCCAGTAAGTGAGTTTTTAGGAATAACCGTTATTGCTATCTTACTTTTTTATGGAGGGCAAATGGTATTGGTACAAAAAACACTAGGAGCATCAGACTTTATAGCCTACATAGCCCTAGCATACCAAATATTAACACCTGCAAAAGCAATATCTAAAGCTAGTTATGGCGTTAAAAAGGGTAACGCTGCTGCCGATAGAGTTCTAGAGATTCTAGAGTTAGAATCGCCTTTAAAAGATACCAACAATGCTATTGAAAAAGTAAACTTAAACTCAGAACTATCTATTAACAACATGTCTTTTAAGTATGACGAAAAATATGTTTTAAAAGATTTTAGTTTAACTATTCCTAAAGGAAAATCGGTTGCTTTAGTTGGGCAGTCCGGAAGTGGAAAATCAACCATTGCAAACTTATTAACTCGTTTTTACGATGTTAATAAAGGAAGCATAGCCATAGACGGAACCAATATTAAAGAATTTTCTAAAAATTCTTTACGTCAATTATCTAGCCTTGTAACACAAGATTCTATTTTATTTAACGATTCTGTCAAAGCAAATCTTTGTATTGGTAAAGAAAACGCTACGGATGAAGAAGTTATAGAAGCCTTAAAAATTGCTAATGCTTGGGATTTTGTAAAAACACTACCTAACGGAATTAACAGTAATGTTGGTGATGGTGGTGGTAAATTTTCTGGTGGTCAAAAACAACGTTTATCTATTGCTAGAGCTGTACTTAAAAATGCTCCTATAATGATTCTTGACGAAGCTACATCGGCCTTAGATACCGAAAGTGAACGTTTAGTACAAGATGCCTTAGAAAAACTAATGCAAAACCGTACAAGTGTCATTATTGCACACCGTTTATCTACAATTAAAAACTGCGATTTAATTGTGGTTATGAAAGAGGGTGAAATTGTAGAACAAGGAACCCACGACGAGTTAGTTAATAAAAACGGAAACTATAAACTATTAGTAGATATGCAGGCTTTACATAATTAAGCCTGCACTAATACCTCTATTTCATTAACAATATCCGTTAAAGTCTTTTGATCTGTTTTAATGGTATACGCTGCCTTAGAGTAAAAATCTAAGCGCTCAAACACATGTTTAGCTATAAACTCTGATAACTCATCAGTAGTATTTATATGTGCTATAAGTGGTCTTTTAGCTCTTTCTGTAAAAAGTCTATTAGACAACTCTCCTATCGATGTTTGTAAATAAATAGACTTACTATTTGCACTAGCAACAATCAGCTCCATATTATTTCCAAAGCACGGAGTTCCGCCACCTAATGATAGTATCGTATTTGAAAATTGAGCTAAACACTCTTTTAAATACTTGTTTTCTATTTTTCTGAAGTAAACTTCTCCTTTTTCTTCAAAAATATTTTTAATTGTTTTCCCTTCTTTTTCCTCTATATAATCATCTAAATCTTGGTAAGACATTTTGTTTTTCAAGGCTAACTTACTACCTACCGACGACTTACCACAGCCCATGTAACCTATTAAAATAATATTATTGCTCATCTAAAATATTTTAATGCAAGGTTCACTTTTTTAATTTTAAAAAAAAATAAAAAAAAACTGTTTTTTCTATTGTCAAATTGAATTTAGGTCGTATCTTTGCACCCGCGTTAAGCACATAACAAATGTGAACGACCTGGTAGCTCAGTTGGTAGAGCATCTCCCTTTTAAGGAGAGGGTCCTGGGTTCGAGCCCCAGCCCGGTCACACTTTTTATTACATACAATTATAAGTAATTTATTACTTATAATTTTGACCTGGTAGCTCAGTTGGTAGAGCATCTCCCTTTTAAGGAGAGGGTCCTGGGTTCGAGCCCCAGCCCGGTCACAAAGCATCTAATTTATTTAAATTAGATGCTTTTGTATTTTAAATACTTTCTATTTTAAGCATATTATAATTATTCTTTTCTAATTTTAATATTTTCTAAAATAATACTGCCAATTATCTAACAGTAAACAAAGTAATTGACTAATTAACATAGTTTTTGTAACTTTATTAACAAATAAATAAACTTATGAAATATTTAAAATTACTTTTAACACTAACAGCATTTTCAGCAATAACTACAATTACTGCACAAACAGAAGAAGTAGAAGAGGTTACTAATGTTAAACTAAAAGATGTAGAACAATTTACGGTTACTAAAAAATATACAACCTCAATAAACGGTAAAGAAACTGCTTTCCGTATTAAAGAATACGATCTAGATAACAAAAGCATGAAAGATGCTAGTTATATTAAATATGTAAATAAAGAAATTTACATTGATGCCGATAATGATAAGTATTACGATACTTCGTTAGTTATACGTTATATGACAACCTACGAAGGTAAATTTGAAATTGTACCTGTTAAAAATGGTGATGGTATAGGTGTAAAAGCAGGAGATGCCGAACCTATTGAAATTACAAAAGCAGGTCTTCATTTAACTGACGAAAAAGACAACGATTATTTTATAGTACAAGAATACAGAAAGTACTAAAAAATACAACAACCCATTTTTTATAGAAAAGCCACTAATAATACTTAGTGGCTTTTTTTTGTTTAAAATCTATTCTTTTTCTTTTTTATAAGTTCTTCAGTCTCATAAAATGCTCTCTCATAGAATACTATTGACTTAATATACAAATACATCTAATATTTGTATTAAAACATTCTCATTTTCAGGCAAATACAATTAAAATATTCTTATTTATTCATAATAAATTAACACAACAACCTTCAAATAATTAAAAATCAGAGAGTTAACTTTTTTTTAACTTTATCATAAGCGCTTTATCGAACAGCTTTTTTAATTTTAAAACATACATATATCTGATATACAAACATATATATGTAATACTACATATATTTATAAGTTAGCAGCAAGCAAAAAAAATCGACTATAAATGAAATTAGACTACGAACAAAGATTAAAGAACATACAAAATAGACGGTTTGATAATGAATTAAATGAATCTATATTGACAAAATCATTTAGTTCTACAAAAATTCCTAAAAACATCAAATACTTAATGGAATCTATGGTTAGAATAGATAATAAGTATAATGACAAAACAATTGAAGCTGCTAAAAGAGTTCAAACTCATTTAGAAAATGGATATGACCTACATTTTAAAAGAGCCTATAGAACCCAAGGTTCAGTAACTACTTCAACAAATATAAAAGTTCATAGTGATTTTGATTTACTAACAATAATTGATAGATATCACTTTAATGGTGTTGGTGTACCAAACGAAAATCCATACACAGAAACTGAACCTAATGCTGATATTAAAAGCCTTAGAAGTCAATCTGAAAAAATAATGGAAGATATATATGACGAAGTTGATAAAACAGGGAAAAAGAATATCTCCATATTAAATAAGTCTTTAAATAGAAAAGTAGATATAGTATTTTGCTTTTGGTACAATTCAAAAAAATATGTAGATACATCTAATGAATATTATAGAGGTATATATTTATTTGATTTTAAAAAAGAAGAAAAGATTCTAGATTATCCTTTTGCCCACATAAGTCAAGTTAACTCAAAAGGTGATGATACAAATGATGGTTCTCGTAAAGCTATTAGACTCTTAAAAACTTTAAAAGCCGATTCAGATGAAGAATTAAAAAAACTAAGTAGTTTTCATATTACAACAATTATTCATTCAATTGATAACAGCAAACTATATTCGTATAAAGGAAAAGAATTAGATATAGCAAAGGCAGTAAGTAATCAACTTCAAAAATTAATTTCAGATTCAATATTTAGGAGAAATATCGAAAGTCCTAATGGTACAGAAAAACCATTAAAGGATGATACCGTTAATGATATAAAAAAAATAAAAACAGATTTAGACCAATTAATAGAAGACGTTCATAAAGAACTTTATTTAAACTATTTTGAAAAAGGAGAATTAATTTATTCATAATGAGAAAGAAAAGAATTTTTATAGGCTCTTCTTCTGAAGAATTAGAGTTAGCAAATGCTGCAAAATCAATTTTAGAAAGAGATTTTGAAGTTACTATTTGGAACGATAGTGTTTGGGATACATCTATTTTTAAAATAAATAATAATTTCTTAAATGACTTACTTAGAGCATCTTTACAATTTGATTTTGGGATGTTAATAGGAACAACAGATGATGAAGTTAAATATAGGGGTGATTCTGTTATGCAACCAAGAGACAATGTTCTTTTTGAATTAGGGTTATTTATTGGTCGTTTAGGGCTGTCAAAATGTGCTTTTGTAATAGATAAAGAATTAAAAGTATTATCTGACATATCTGGAATTTCACTCGCAAGATTTAAAAAAAATGACACTCCTAGTTTTGTTTCTGCAATAAGTCAAGTAAGTGAACTTTTTAGAAATCAAATAGATTCTGATATTAATTTTTTTCCTTCTTCAACTTTAGCTTCTGGCTATTTTGAAAACCTTTTGTTACCAACTTGTAAATACTTAATTGAGAATGACGGTTTTGAATTTAAAGGAACTAAATATAAAAATTGTAAAATTCAAGTAATCATACCTAAGAAACTAGATTCTGATGTTAATTTGCAATTCGCTCAGTTAAAAAGAGGATTTGAAACTCAAAATGTATCTTTCAATTACGCAGGAAGACCAAGACACATTAGCTTAGAAACTGAAATTAAAGACAATGAACTCATATTTATAGACTTTCCGACAACATTATCTGGAATAAACTTTGCAATCTCAAACTTATTACCAAATGATTTTAATTCAATGAGTTCTGACTATGAATCTATAATAGATAGAGAAATTGAGCGATTTATTTATACTTTAAAACAACTTGCTTTAAGGAATGGTGTTGACGCATTTATTGATATAAAAAAAGAATAAAAGCCAGCTGCTAACAATGTATATAAAAAATAGGGCTTTTGTGCTAACTCCAAAGTTCTGTGTTTATTTACAAAGTCCACTAAATATAAAATTTGGCATTTAAACGAAAATTAAAAACAAAATATTTATATTTAGCTAAGTGTTAAACCGAAAAGATAGTGTTTATCTACTGCCCTACTTTTCATATACTAACCGTTACCACCAATTAAAAAACAAGATGGATAGAATAACCACAAGTTTAATAAAAGAATTATTAGAAAGTCAAGAATTAACATCAAAAGGAGAATCAAAAGACTTCGAAAAATTAGTTAATTATACTGTAATATCAAATG
>CAZJGP010000130.1:0-8280 GCA_964545595.1 uncultured Flavobacteriaceae bacterium
TTTTTTGCCAATTTAGGACCAACACCAGACACGTAAGCCAGTAAAGATTCACTTGCTGTATTAACATTTATACCCACTGCATTTACACAATGTATAACAGTAGTATCTAATTCCTTTTTTAATAATTGCTGACTAACATCATGTTGATATTGCCCCACTCCAAGTGACTTAGGCTCTATCTTAACCAATTCTGCTAAAGGGTCTGCTAATCTTCTTCCTATAGAAACTGCACCTCTAACTGTTATATCATAATTCGGGAATTCTTCGCGAGCTATTGGTGATGCCGAGTATATAGAAGCTCCACTTTCATTAACCATAAAAACTTTTACGTCAGTATCAAAAGTAATTTCATTTACAAAACGTTCGGTCTCTCTAGCTGCTGTACCATTACCAATGGCTATTGCTTCTATTTTGTATTTATCAACTAAACTCTTAACTATTTTACTAGCTTCTGTTATTTTATTTTGTGGCGGGTGCGGATATATATTTTCATTATGAACTAATCCACCTTGTGCTGTTAAACAAACTAACTTACATCCTGATTTAAACCCTGGATCTAATGCTAATATCCTTTTTTCCCCTAAAGGGGAAGCTAACAATAATTGTTTCAAATTTTCAGCAAAAACATTTATTGCTGTTTCATCTGCTTTCTGTTTTGCTATTTGTAAAGCTTCATTAGCCATTGATGGTGCTAACAAACGCTTATAACTATCTTCTATTGCAGCAAAAATAACATTGGTGCATTCTTCATTATTAGAAGTAACAAAAAAACGATCTATACTATGTAAAGCATCTTCTTTATCTACCGACACCTTTAAGCGAACAACATTTTCTTTTTCCGCTCTAAGCATAGCCAACAATCTATGCGAAGGACAACGCTGCAAATTTTCTGAACGTTCAAAGTACGGTTCATACACTAATGCTTCCTTATCTTTTTCTTTTCCTTTAATTACTTTTGTAGAAATAATTGCTTTACGCTGAAACAATCGCCTTAAAGTATTACGAACTCTAGAATCTTCACTTACCCATTCTGCAACAATATATTGCGCACCTAACAACGCTTCTTTTTCCGAAGTTATTTTACCTTTTACAAATCTATTTGCTTTATGTTTTAAATCATTTTCGCGTTGTGCCATAATGATTTTAGCTAAAGGCTCTAAGCCAGCCTCTTTAGCAATAGTAGCCTTTGTTTGCCTTTTCTTTTTAAAAGGCAAATAGAGATCTTCAACCTCTGTTAAACTTTGTGCTAACTTTATATTAGTTTTTAATTTATCAGACAATACACCTTGTTCTTGTAAAGTCTTACATATAGCTTCTTTTCTTTTTTCAAGAACCTGAAAAACATCCCAATTTTTCTTAATCAATTCAATGGACACCTCATCTAAATTCCCTGTTGCTTCTTTTCTATAACGAGATATAAAAGGAACAGTTCCTCCCTCTTCTAATAACTTTAGTGTGTTTTTAACCCCACTCTCTGGTAACGAAGTAGATTTTACAACAAAAGATAATCCTTGCATTTAAAACTAATTTAATTTAGCCGATTTAATTATAGCTTCTAATTCAAATAAGTAATCACGTTTACGAACTGATGGAGCAAAAACAAAGCCCTCTAAAACTAATAAACGATTATTTTTTAAATCTTTAATTACATAGTTTACAAATGGTCCAGCCATAAACTTATTCTTTACCTCCCAAGTTCCTCTAGTCTCATATGTTTCTGAATTTAAAAAAGTAACTTCTTTTAAAAAAGGAGAAAAAGCCTCTTCGGTAATAAAACGACCACCTTCATCAACTACAATATTATCTCCTCCTATTTCATCGCGCATATGAATTATATTTTGAGTAATACTTAACGAGTCTTTAAAGTAATTAAGTGGTAACTCATACATTAACAAATCCATACTACCATGTGGAATATTTTTACGAACCCAATAAAAGTTTTTATCTTCTTTAGCTATTCGGTATGACTTAGGAACATTAATAGTAATTCCTAAATTCTCTTTAAGTGTTTTTATTTTTAAAGGTGTTTTTACCACCTTTTGTTTGTTTAATAGTTCAACAGATTTAAACGTATTTATGATTTCATCTTTATGCTTTCGGATGTTTTCTATAATTCCTTTATCCGTATTTCCTGATATTTCGATACCAATTTGCGGGCGAGCATATTTATTTTTAAACACCTCATAATTAGAAACCTTATTTGCCTTAATTTTAAGGAAGCATCGCGATTTACGCGCAAAGCCTGCAAAAGCATTTGGAGACATTTGTTTAATTGTAAACAATGGTTCTTCTTGAGGCAACCCAGGAACACCATCTGCTAAGTGTTTTCTTAATTCATCTCCTATTTTTCCTTCCCAAAGCACATTATCCATAACAATCGTAAGCGAATTTGGCCTACCTGCAGATTTTGCATAAGCACCTTCTTCTTCGGCTTTATTGGTTGCATTTGTAACAACTTGTTCTTCTTGTGAATTTTTACAAGCTACAACACTAACTAAAAGTGCTATTAATAAAACTATTTTTTTCATTTTAGTACATTTTACTTTTAAAAAATTAAAACAACTCTAAGTTTATTATGGCTTTACTTTTAAAACCATTCCTGGTTTTAATTGATTTGATGAAACCCTATTCCAAGTTTTTAAATTTGCAACACTTATTCCGGAGTGTTTTTGTGCTATACTCCAAAAAGAATCTCCTGATCTAACTGTATATGTTCCTTTTTTTCCTGAAACCAATTTTGATGCTGACTTCTTTTTTGGTTTAACCGCTACAGCTTTACCAGGGTTTCTACGATATATAGTTAATCTTTGACCAATTTTAAGGTTATTATTCCTTAAACCATTCCATCGTTTTATTTGCGAAACACGCACCCCGAACTTACGAGCAATTAATCCTAAATAATCTCCACTTCTAACTTTATAACGAGTTTTATTATTTACCGTTGTTAATTGTGGTAAAGGTTTTTCTCTTTTATCTAATTCTTCCTTTGCTTTGGCATAAATAGCATCTTCATGCATAACAAAAGGACCAATTTTATCTAATGGCAAACGCAAAGTATAATTTTCATTTTTCACAAACGGAATAATATCTAGTTTATATGCCGGATTTAAAAACTGCAACACCTCTGTATCTACATTCATTACCTCAGACACATGATCTAAACTTATTAGCTGCTTTACATAAACAGTATCTGTTTCAAAATAACTATACTCTGGTCTTACTGGTGTAAAATCATGCTTATCGGCAAATTCAAAAATATACATAGTTGCTAAAAAAGCAGGTAAATATCCTGCTGTTTCTCTTGGCAAATATGGTCGTATATTCCAATAATTTGTGTACCCTCCACTGCGCCTAATAGCTTTAGTTACATTACCAGGACCTGAGTTATATGATGCTAATGCCAAATCCCAATCTCCGAATATTTTATACAACTTTGCTAAATACTGCGCCGAAGCTTCAGTTGCTTTTATAGGGTCCATGCGTTCATCAACATAAGAACTAACATCTAAGTTATACTCTTTACCTGTACCATACATAAACTGCCATAAACCGGTTGCTCCTACTCTCGATTTTGCTCTTGGCTTTAATGCCGATTCAACTATTGCTAAATATTTAATTTCTAATGGCAAATCATATTTATCTAAAACCTCTTCAAACAACGGAAAGTAATAATCACTTAATGCCATTAAACGCGTCATTGATTCATGTCTCTTTTTCAAATAACTTTTAATTACACTTTCTAATTCTGGGTTATATTCTACATTAAAAGGTGTACGCGCATTCAATTCATTCAAACGAGACTTTAGTAGGTCTGTTGGAAGGTTTGCTATGTATTCTATTTTTTTATAATCTTGTTTTTGAATAACATGATATAAACTATCGTACAAATTATTACTAAACAACTCTTGTTTCCATCTATCATCTAATTGTGATAATGTAGGATGATCACTTAAACCATTTTCAAAATCAGCATCTAATCGTGTATTAGACAAATTAGATTGTTCATAAGCAACACTTTTGGGTTTTGTTACTCGGTCAATCTTTTTAAGATTATTAATTTGTCTAGAATCTTGTATTACTTCACCCGTAAGAGCATTATTTGTTACTATGTTTTCTTTCGTTACAGAAGTAATTTTAGCAGCAATTGTATCTATTACTTTTACAGTATCTTTTATAAAAATTGTGTCTTGAGCCTGAACAGCATTAGACATTGTTAATACTGAAAAAGCAATAAAATATTTAAAAAAACGCATCATTATTATGAAAATCTAGTTGACTACTGAATGTTAAATAACGTTCAGTTCACTTATGTAAGCATAAGAATTCGTCAAAATACTAAAATTCTTTCACGCAGAAAAAAACACTTACATCTATTATAAAAAAATAAGGCTACCTAAATAAATTAGGTAGCCTTATTTTTTAACTTATACGTTTTAAAAACTAGCTTAAGATAGCTTGAATACCTGGTAAAACTTTACCTTCAAGACTTTCTAACATTGCTCCACCACCGGTAGAAACATAGCTTACTTTATCTCCGAAACCAAATTCTTTAACAGCTGCAACAGAATCTCCTCCTCCTACTAAAGAGAAAGCTCCGTTTTTAGTTGCTTCAGCAATTGAATCTCCTAAAGCAATAGTTCCTTTAGCAAAGTTTGACATTTCAAAAACTCCTAATGGCCCATTCCAAAGAATAGTCTTAGACTCTTGAATTACTTTATCAAAGTTTTTACGAGTTTCTAAACCTGCATCAATACCTTCCCATCCGTCAGGAATGTTAAAGATATCAGCAAATTGTGTATTAGCATCGTTACTAAAATCATCAACTGCAACAACATCTACAGGTAAATGAATTTTAACTCCTTTTGCTTCTGCTTTCTTTAAAATTTCTAAAGCTAATTCTTGTTTGTCATCTTCGCAGATAGACTGTCCAATTTTACCACCTTGTGCTTTAATGAACGTGTAGCTCATTCCACCACCGATAATTAAATTATCAACTTTATCTAAAATATTTTCTACAATAGTAATTTTAGAAGATATTTTTGAACCTCCTAACACTGCAGTAACAGGCTTTTCTCCTGAAGCTAATACTTTATCAATACTTTCTATTTCTTTAGCTAATAAGCTTCCGAAACATTTAGCACCATCAAAAAACTGAGCAACAACAGTAGTAGAAGCATGAGCTCGGTGAGCCGTACCATATGCATCGTTTACATAAATATCAGCTAATTTTGATAATTTTTCAGCAAAGTCTTTATCTCCTGCTGTTTCTTCTTTATAATAACGTACGTTCTCTAACAATAAAATTTCTCCAGGCTCTAAATCTGCAGCTAACTTTTCAGTTTCAGCACCTATACAGTCTTCAGCAAATTTCACCTGAACTCCTAAAACTTCTTGCACTTTTTCTGCAATATGCTTTAATGAAAACTCAGCTTGTTTTCCTTCAGGACGACCTAAGTGAGACATTAAAATAGCACTTCCACCATCTTCTAATATCTTAATAATCGTTGGTTTTGCAGATTCAATACGAGTAGCATCAGTTACTTCAAATTGTTCATTTAAAGGCACATTAAAATCTACACGGATTAAAGCTTTTTTATTCTCAAAATTAAAATCGTTGATTGTCTTCATAAGTACGAGTAATATTATTACATGCATCATTATAGAATGCACATTCAGTAAGAAAGCAAATATACTTGTTTATTGTCAAAAAAAATAAAAATGTAATTTAGAACAATCGTATTTTTTCGGTTTTACACAAACATATTAGCCAAACAACTAATAGAAGTATTCAAAATGCAAGCTATGCTTTATATTTGCGTATGAATTTTAAGGAAATTGTAGGTTTAGACCATATAAAAAACCATTTAAAAACCAGTGCTGATCAAGGCAGAATTGCACATGCTCAATTATTTTGTGGAGCAAATGGCTTTGGAACTTTACCTATGGCTATAGCTTATGCTCGTTACATTTTATGCAATAATGCAACCGATAGCGCTAGTTGCGAATTAAAATTTGATGCTTTATCGCACCCTGATCTACATTTTGTTTTTCCTGTAATGACAACGTCTGAAGTAAAAAAACATCCGGTATCTGATTTGTTTTTACAAGACTGGCGTTCTTTTGTTTCTGAAAAAAGTTATAGTGAACTACATGAATGGTACCAACACATTGGCGCTGAAAACAAACAAGGAATTATAAATGTTGATGAAGCCGCTAAAATTGTTCAAAAGCTATCTTTAAAAAGTTACGAGGGTGGTTATAAAATAATGCTTATTTGGGGCGCTGACAAAATGAATATTGCTTCAGCAAACAAATTATTAAAACTTATAGAAGAGCCTCCTGAAAAAACTATTTTCATTTTAATTACTGAAGATGAAGATCAAATTTTACAAACTATATCTTCTCGTTGCCAAATTTTACAATTTCCGCCATTAGGCGCAGGTGCTATATCTAAAGCACTACAAGCTAAACACAATATTAATACTGCTTCAGCAGAAAAAATTGCTCATAGAGCGCAAGGTAATTTTAACAAAGCTCTACAGTTATTAGGTAATAATGATAGTGAAGCTAAATTTGAAGAGTGGTTTATTACTTGGGTTCGCTCTGCTTTTAAAGCAAAAGGCAATAAAGCTGTAATAAATGAATTAATTACTTGGAGCGAAGACATTGCTAGTAATGGTAGAGAAATACAAAAGCAATTTTTAAACTACTGCATTGACTTTTTCCGCCAGGCATTATTATTAAATTACAATAGTCCTGATTTAGTTTTTTTAGAACCAAAAACAGCAAATTTTCAACTTAGCAAGTTTGCCCCTTTTGTACACGGAAATAATATTGAAGATATTTTTGAAGCCCTACAAGATGCCTTATACCACATTGAACGTAATGGAAATGGTAAAATAATTCTTACCGATTTATCTATAAAACTAACACGTTTACTACATACTAAATAAAAGACTCTATCCCATTTGGGTGCACACAAACATCTAATGAAATATCATGCTCATTTGTCTCTATATCGCTTGTTTCAGGCTCAAAAAATGATAATCCAATAATTTTATTTGGTTTACTTTTTTTTAAAAAACGATCATAAAAACCTTTTCCGTAACCCACTCTTGATCCTTTATTATCATAAGCTAACAAAGGCACAAAAACCACTTCTATATTAGATTCTGGTATTGGAATACTATTATTATCAGGTTCTGGTATACCCCATTTATTAATAGTTAATTTTGTTTGATCCGTAAGCAAAAAATGACTTAAAGAGTTGTCTTCAAAATTACTTTTTGAAATTACTACGTGTTTATCTTTACCTTGTAATATGTGCAAAATAAACTCAGTATCTACCTCTACTTGCGCTTCAATTGGCAAAAAAACATGGTAATAATTGTACTGCCAAACATCTAATTGCAATAATTTATTAGCTATCTCTATACTTTTTTCTTCTACTTGTTCTAAAGTGAAGGTTTTTCGTAAACTTTTGTATTTTTTTCTAAGTTCTGTTTTAGTCATTAGTTTTTATTTCCCTATTCTAAACAATGCATCACCCTGATAAACAATTGACGCCTCATTAGTATTCATAATATAACCACTAGTTTTCGCTTTGACCTCGTGTTGCATTTCCCCGTAAGGATCGGTAATAAGTGCAATAACTGCATCTTTTTCAACATAGGCTCCATATGCCACTTGTAAATGCAACAGACCACTGTATTTAGCCCTTAACCAAGAACTTTTTTTAATAAGCACTGATTCTGCGTCCGGGCTATCAACTTTAAAATCATTTGACAACATTCCTAAATGTTTTAGCACCCTTACACTACCATCAACACCTTCTTTAGCCACCTGCTTATCATTTGCTTCCGATTTACCTCCTTCAAACAATAAAATATTTTTACCCCTTTTAGCACACGCTAAACGGTATGTTTTATCAATATTTTTTGACAACAATATAAATGGCGCATTAAATATTTTAGCTAATTCCATATTTTCAGAATCTTCTTTAGCTACACGTATTTGTGGCGCATTAAAACGACTTGCTCCTCCGGTATGAAAATCTACACACAAATCTACTTGTGGTAAAATTTCTTTAGTAAACTGATACGCAAAACGACTTGCCAACGAACCGTTTTTATTACCCGGAAAAACACGATTCAAATCTCTACCATCAGGAAAACTTCGTTCCATAGATAAAAAACCAAAAACATTTAATACCGGAATACAAATTATAGTTCCTGTCTCTGGTTTATTAATTTTTTTATGAATTATCTGTCGCACAATTTC
>CAZJGP010000131.1:0-10250 GCA_964545595.1 uncultured Flavobacteriaceae bacterium
CTCTACTATTTTAATGAACTACCGCTTGCGTTTCGTTGTAATTAACTGCGCTGCTAGCGGGCTGCAAAACTACATCTCTTTTTCTGTTTATAAACTATCTTTTTAAGTTTATTTTTATTTTATTTTTTAAAACACACACAACAAGAAACTTATAATATGAAATAAATTTAAAACTTCATTTAAAACAATAAAACTAACTCATAGAAAGTCTCATAGTCAGATTAAGCAACTTAGACTATTACTCCATAATACTCTAATATTTTCTTACATACGGCTTAATGCAATCTTACAATCAGTAAATGTAAGCTTCCCTAAAAAGGGAACTGTTTAAAAGTAGAATAATAATCTTAATTTTAAATAATATGAGAAAGAGTAAATTTACACCAACCTAGATTGCAAGTATTTTAAAAGAGTTTGATTCAGGCAAGAGTGTCAATGATATTAGCCGTGAACACGGAGTGAGTGTTGCTGCTTTTTATAAGTGGCGCTCTAAATATGCGGGAATGAACTCTAAGGAATTAAAAGGCTAAAGGAGCTAGAAGTAGAAAATCGTAAGCTCAAGCAAATGTATGCTACTTTGGCACTAGATCACCAGATGACTAAAGAGATCATTGAAAAAAAGCTTTAAAGCCCTACCGTAAAAGAGCTATTACTAAAGAACTTATTCATTACGGTATTAGTAGGGCGTGCCGTGTTTTAAATATGAGTAAAAGCGTTTATTATTACAAACCTTTACTAAAAGATCATAGCGCTATAGAGCAAGCACTTCAACAAAACAGAGGAAGGTTTTTGGAAGACCTACAATCGTTTACGTCAAGAAGGTAAACCTTGGAATCACAAGCGTGTATATCCTGTTTATGCAGGCTTAGAACCTCCTTTACGCAGAAAAAAAAGAAACGCTTACCAACTAGAACTAAAGAACCTTTAGAAATACCTAATGAATTAAATGATATGGACAGTAAAAAAAAGGTTTTAATAGCATTTTAATGAAAAATTGGAAGTTAAATAAAAAACTTAGTTGTAAATTATTTTAAAAATAAGTATATATAAAAGAACATTAAATAGCCTTTTATATTGTTTTTAAATTTAAATAAAACTATGCACTCCTAATAATTACTAAAAAGTATGTTATCAAAAATTAGTTCTAATGTTTTAAATTATGGTTGTTAAGATATAACCCCAGAACCAACTAATTCTTCATTTAAATACCAAGCTACAAATTGCCCTTCTTGTATTGCTGATTGTGGGTTTTCAAAACGAACAATTAATCCTTTCTCTGTTAAATTAATAATTGCGTTTTCAAGAGTTTGTCTATATCTAATTCTTGCTTTAACCTCTAATGTATCGCCTACATTTAATTTTAAATCTTCACGAACCCAATGAATTTCTGAATTATCAACTAATAATTGACTTCTATATAAACCTGGGTGTTGTTTTCCTTGCCCTGTGTAAATTGTATTTGTTTTTACGTCTGTTTCTATAACAAATAAAGGCTCAACTGTACCACCCACTCCAAGACCTTTACGTTGTCCTTTAGTATAATAATGTGCTCCAATGTGTTCTCCTACTTTTTTACCATCAGTAGGTTCATAAACATAATTATGTAATTGCTCTGGCGCATTAGCATTATTATAAATAGTATGCGATGCTGGTATCTCTACTATATTACCTTTCTTTTGTTTTAGCTGTTGCTGAAGAAAATCTGGCAAACGAACTTTACCTATAAAACATAAACCTTGAGAATCTTTTTTATTAGCTGTAATTAAATCTTGTTCTGCAGCAATTTCTCGAACTTTAGGCTTTAATAATTCCCCTACAGGGAAAAGTGTTTTTGCTAATTGTTCTTGTGATAATTGACACAAAAAGTATGATTGATCTTTATTAGGATCTTTACCTGCTAGTAAGCTATGAACTTCTTTTCCGTTAATTTGAGTAGTTTCTTTACGACAGTAATGCCCGGTAGCAACAAAATCAGCTCCTAATTCAAGAGCTATTTTCATGAATACATCAAATTTAATTTCTCGGTTACAAAGTACATCGGGGTTAGGTGTGCGCCCTTTTTCATATTCAGCAAACATATAATCAACTATACGTTCTTTGTATTGTTCACTTAAATCTACTGTTTGAAAAGGAATTCCTAATTTTTCTGCTACTAATAATGCATCATTACTATCATCTAACCAAGGACATTCATCTGATATTGTTACAGAATCATCATGCCAATTTTTCATAAAAAGACCAATAACTTCATAACCTTGCTCTTTTAACAAATAAGCAGCAACACTAGAATCTACACCTCCTGAAAGACCAACAACAACTCTTTTCATTTACATTATAATAAACATTGTTCTAAATAATTGAACAACTAAAATTAGAGTGCAAAAATACAGAATAAAATCACAATTTTAGAAGTAAAGATCTTGCTCCTTAAATTTTATAAAAAAGAAATATTACTTATAAAACTTGTCTCGTTCAAAATTACCTGCAGCATCGTAATACTTCCAAAGACCTTGTTTTTTATCGTCTTTGTACATACCTTCTATTATTAAAATGCCTCTTCCTGTAAAGAATTTATTAACCCCATTTAGTTCATTATTCTGATATGTAAATTCTTTAATAAGTACATTTTTTTCTGAATACACTAACTCTTTACCTTCTTTTTTACCTTCAACAAAACTTACCGTTTCTGAAACTCTTCCATTTTCATAATAATTAATTCGTTCTCCATCTAAAAGTCCGTCTTTATAATACTCAACCATCATTAAGTTATCACCTCTATTATGAAAATACTCCCATTTACCAGTCTTTTTTCTTTCAATTTCAACACCAGTACTTATTAATCTTCCTCTTTGAGAATAAAACTTTACTACAGCTTTTTTTCCTTGTTCTGAAAAAGTTTTAATAGCTGTAGGGTGCCCTTGTAAACCTCTTTTATAAAATTTAAAATCTCCTACTTCAATACCATGATCAAATGTTCCTGAATATCTTATTTGGTCAGTTCCTTCAAACTTTTTTTCCCACAAACCATGTCTTGTACCATCTTCATGATATTGATTTATTTGAGCAAAAATTACTGAATTAAATAAAATAAAAAGTGAGGTTGTAAAAACTTTAATTGTATTCATTAAATAAGTTTATTTTTTCTGAATTGTCTTTAGCAAATTTATCGTTTTAAAAGCAGGCTTCCTTTAAAAATTTCTCCTGTAGTATAATGAATACTATACCAATAAGAATCTGTTGGCAAGGGGTCTCCTTTAAAGTTTCCGTCCCACCCTTGTTCAGGGTCTATAATTACATTTAATAACTTTCCGAAACGATCAAAAAGATATGCTTTATCAAAAGTTGAAAACGGATTTTGTAACACCCAAAAATCATTTACTCCATCATTATTAGGAGTAAAAAAACCAGGTATTTCAATACTAACTTCCGTAGAAAAACTTTCTACAATACAAGATGTTGCATTACCTATTATATTAAATGGGGTTATAGAAACATGAATTTGAGTAGCACTTGGCAATTCCTCATTAAAAAAGTATTCAGTGTCACTAACTAATTCTTCATCTACAATATCATTACCTCCAGGTACTGTTCCTATATTTAATATATATCCTTCTGCATTATCAATATTATTCCATCTTATACTAGCTAAATCTAAACTTACATCTATAGCTCCATCTAAAGGAAATGTTAGTGTGGTACAATCTGGTAATACTTCAGTAATAGTTAATTCAAATTGCACTTCAGAAGTACAGGTGTAATTATTTACAGAAAAATATTCATCAAAAATATATAAATCAATAGGGTAACTAGGAAAATCTAAAAAAGATATCACATCTCCTGGCTCATACCTTACACCCGTTCCACCTTGACCTGTATAATATGCTTGGTTACCGGTTAATGTACTCCCCCTAATAGACGGAAATGTATATGCACTACTTTCTATTACATCATTTACATTATCTAAAACAGGATTAACTGTGCTTCCGCACATAGTTAACTCTAGACTAAATTGTTCTTCCGAAAAACAAGTATGTATTGCCATTATTTCATCGTAAATAAAAATATCGATAGGGTAAACCTCTGTATCTGAAAAAGAAATAACATCTCCTGGTTCATATCTTATACCTGCCCCTCCTTCTTCTGAATAATATGCCTCATTACCTGTTAAACCAATACCTGTAATTTCAGGTAAAACATAACTATATTCAGCAACCTGAATTGTATTTGGCAAATTATCTACTGAGAATTGTACTCTACCAGCATCTACAATATTCCAATTATTAATTGACTGCAATCTTTCTCTTGCTTGTTCTCCTGCACAAAACCTACTTAAACCTCCACTAAAAGGAACATCTAAGTTCACTATATTCGATTCCCAACCTATCAGCAAGGCATCATAATTCTCTACTGAAAGTTCTACTCCATCAAACATACCGCCTGCATCTAACAAGCTTGAAACATCCCAACCTCCTATATTTTGATTAAAACCTGTTGCGTTAAAAAACATAAGATTCATTGATATTACATTTTCTACATTCCAATTATTAATATCTTGATTAAAAACAGTGTTCAAAGCAAACATTGCTCTCATATTAATAACATTAGAAACATTCCAGGAACTTATATCTTGATTGAATGCAGAGCTAGAAAAAAACATACCTTCCATAGTTTGAACATTACTTACATTCCAGGAACTTATGTCTTGATTAAATAAATCTGTGTTAGAAAACATTCCTAATGTTGATAAAACATTATTTGTATTCCATGTTGATATATCTTGATTAAAAGATCGAGCACTAGCAAACATAAAACTCATATCAATAACATTAGAAACATTCCAATTTAATAATGTACTATTAAATAGCGATGCCTCTTCAAACATACTTTGCATAGTAATAACATTACTTACATTCCAATCTCCAATTTCAGAATTAAACGAAACTGCATCTTCAAACATAAATGACATATCTGTAACATTACCAACATCCCATAAACTTAAATTTTGACTAAAATTATTTGCAATAAAAAACATTCCTTGCATATTAATAACATTACTTACATTCCAATTATTAATATTTTGATTAAA
Organism: uncultured Flavobacteriaceae bacterium; assembly: GCA_964545595.1. Lineage (GTDB taxonomy): Bacteria > Bacteroidota > Bacteroidia > Flavobacteriales > Flavobacteriaceae > Aquimarina. Next base: position 5,087 of record CAZJGP010000131.1, read on the forward strand.
AGGTGTTGCCGCAAACATAAATGACATATCCGTAACATTGCCAACATTCCATGAACTTAAATCTTGATTAAAAGCTGCTACAACGTTAATTTGCCTGACAACATTGGTAAAAGTAGTATTCTCTATTGGTGTAACAGTTTCAACTATTGTTTCGGCAGTAAAATTATTAAACAAAGCACTCATTGTTGTTACATTACTAACATCCCAATTAGTAACTGATGAGTTAAAACTAGATGCCAGTTGAAACATTCTTGACATGTTAGTAACACCTGTTAAATTTGGCATATCAGTATATGTTCCTACTAAAAAAGAACAACCATTAAATGCATCTTCCATAGAGGTCCATTCGTTATTTCCCCATTGATCAATACTTATTATTTTTTGACTGTCTCCTGAATTATTAAAAAATATTCTTGGAAAAACACCTGTTATGCTCACTGAATATTCTCCTGAAACAGCATAGGTGTGCGTAATATTACCTGTAACTCCTATCGATGTTTCTCCATCTCCCCAATTAACTTCATAATTATACACAATACCAGGAAAAGTAGGTATTGTTATTTGGTTATCATTTGAAGTACCAATATTTGTTGTTTCCCAAGTTGTTATAAAAGGAATTGTTCCTGAAAAAATAGGACTACAGATAAAAAAAAGAATAACAGAAATAAACAACTTAAACCTCATAAAATAACATTTCTTGTATCTGCATAAATATATAAAAAAAGGTCAATAATTGTTATTAAACAAATATTGACCTTTTTTTAAATTATGAAAAGCTATTACTTATTAGCATTCCTTTGTTGCTCTTGCGCTTGTTCCATTGCAGCTTGAATTTTCTGCTTGAACTTGCTTTGCTTTTTAGGTTTCTTTTTATTTTCTTCTATTTGAGCATGTATTTTATCTTCATCAATAATAAAGTTTTTAATAACTAACATAATACCAATAGTAATTAAGTTCGAAATAAAATAATACAATGATAAACCAGAAGGGTATGTGTTAAAGAAAAACAACATCATTACAGGAGATAAATACATAATAAATTTCATGTTTGGCATACCAGGCTGCGTTTGCGTTGGCATATTTTGACCTGTAGTCATTTGCATATAAAAGAAAATAGCAATAGATGCCAAAATTGGAAATAAACTTATATGATCTCCGTAAAATGGAATCTTAAATGGTAAATTGAAAATTGTATCATAACTAGATAAATCATCGGCCCATAAAAATGCTTTTTGACGTAATGCTATAGCACTAGGAAAAAAGCTAAATAACGCATACAGTATTGGCATTTGTAGTAATGCTGGTATACAACCACTCATTGGGCTTACCCCTGCTTTACCATAAAGCTTCATAGTTTCCTGTTGCTTTTTCATAGCATTATCAGCGTACTTTTCATTAAGTTCTGATATTTCAGGTTTTAAAACCTTCATACGTGCCTGCGAAACATAAGACTTATATGTTACCGGAGATAATCCTATTTTTACTAAAACCGTCATTACTATAATAGCAATACCCGCTGGTAACATTCCGCTTAGTAGTGTAAATAATGGTACAAATAAAAATTTGTTTATCCACCCAAAAATTCCCCAACCTAAAGAAACTACCTCATCTAGGTTTTTATCATAACTATCTAATATTTTATAATCAGTAGGACCATAATACCAGTTCATTTGATAATTTAAATTTCCTGATTTTGCTTCTAACGGAAGGTATGCAGTAAATTTCTTAAGCTTAGTTACATCAACATCTTCATCTTTAATAAGGTTTGTCGATGTAAATTTTCCTGTTTTAAAAGGGATATCTGATAATAATATTGAAGAAAAGAAATGTTGTTTAAATGCTACATAAGTAACATCTTCTGCTTCTTCTTCTTTAAAATCTCCTTGCCCCGTATAATCATCACGTCCGTCTTCATATTCAAAAACAACCTCGGTATAACGATTTTCGTAAGTATTACTCTTTGCGTGACGAAAAGCTTCTAAATCCCAGTTTAAATCAATAGGCTTATTTACATCTAAAATTCCTTCTAAACCTTGAGAACGAATAGAGAAATCTAACATGTATTCGTTAGGTTTCATTGTATAAAGGTATTCTAAAAACTGTGTTTCAGAAACTTTAAGTTTCATACTTAACTGTTTATTACCTCCAACTGTTGAAACTGTTGGTTGAAAAAACATGTCTTTTGTATCTAAAACTCTATTATCTGTAGTAGTAAAGTTAATACCTAAATTAGCATTTTTACCATCTTTAATTAAGTAAACAGGAATAGAATCATACGTTTTAAAGTTTTTCAACTTAGCCTCGCTAATGTATCCTCCTTTATTATTTACTTTTAAAACTAATACTTCATTTTCTAAAACTGTTTCTCCTCCATTGGCTGAAGCTAAAGTTTGAGAAAAACCAAATTTTCCTAATTTTTGAAAAGCAGCAACTTGTGCCAATGAATCTACTGCTGCTACTGCAGGTGTAAATTCTGCTACAGCATTATCTGCTGTTTGTTGTAATGCAGCTTGTTCTTGTGCTACTTGTTCCTGTTTCTGAGCTTCTAACTCTTCTTCAGTAGGCTTGTTTGTGTAAAAAAACCAAATTGCGATTGCAAATAATAAAGCATATCCAATAAGGGATTTAGCATCAAATTGTTTTTCTTCCATAATTATGTAATCTACTATCTAATAAAAAACAAAACATCTCGATAGCTATCGGGATGTTTTGAATATATGTTTATCTATTTTATTTTAAACTATGTTTAAGTGCTGCATTTACAAATGCTACAAATAATGGGTGTGGTGTTGAAACCGTACTTTTATACTCTGGGTGGTACTGAACTCCCACAAACCAAGGATGATCTTTGGCCTCTACAATTTCTACTAACCCAGTTTTAGAATTTATTCCTGTTGTTAATAAACCAGCTGATTCTAACTTGCTTTTATAAGCGTTATTATATTCGTAACGGTGACGGTGACGCTCTTTAATCTCTGTAGTTTGGTAAGCTTCAAAAACATGACTACCTGGTGTTAATGTACATTCCCATGCCCCTAAACGCATTGTACCTCCCATATCGGTAATATTTTTTTGTTCTTCCATTAAACTAATTACAGGGTTCTTAGCCTCTGTATCTTGCTCTATAGAAATAGCATCTTTTAAACCAAGTACATTACGAGAATATTCTATAACAGCCATTTGCATTCCTAAACAAATTCCTAAAAATGGAATTTTATTTTCTCTAGCATATTGCACTGCAAATATTTTACCTTCAATACCTCTTTCTCCAAAACCTGGAGCAACCAAAATAGCATCTAAATGTGCTACTTTTTCTTTTATATTATCTTCAGATAGGTATTCTGAATGGATACTTTCTACTTTTACTTTTACTTCATTTTCAGCTCCTGCATGAATAAAAGCTTCTAATATAGATTTATAAGAATCTTGTAATTCAACATATTTACCTACTAAACCAATTGTAACATGGTTCTTTGGGTTTTTATGTTGTTTAACAAATTGGTTCCATTTTGATAAATCTACAGTTTCTGCAACCGGTAAATTAAATTGTTCTAAAACAACTTTATCTAATTGTTCTTCTAACATTAAATTAGGAACATCGTATATTGTTGAAGCATCAATAGATTGTATTACGGCTTCTTTACGAACGTTACAAAACAAAGCTAATTTTCTACGTAAATCATCAGATAACTCATGCTCTGTTCTACAAACTAAAATATCTGCTTTAATACCGCTTTCCATTAGTGTTTTAACACTATGTTGCGTTGGCTTAGTTTTAAGCTCTCCTGCAGCAGATAAGTATGGTATTAATGTTAAGTGAATTACTATTGAATTATTATCTCCTAACTCCCACTTTAACTGGCGTACAGCTTCAATATATGGTAACGATTCAATATCACCTACTGTACCACCTATTTCAGTAATAACAATATCATAATCTCCTGATTTACCAAGAATTTGAATACGTTCTTTAATTTCATTTGTAATATGAGGTACTACCTGAACCGTTTTTCCTAAAAACTCTCCACGACGTTCTTTTTCAATAACACTTTGGTAAATACGACCAGTAGTTACGTTATTTGCTTGCGAAGTAGGAACATTTAAAAAACGCTCATAATGCCCTAAATCTAAATCCGTTTCGGCTCCATCATCCGTAACATAACACTCTCCATGCTCATACGGGTTTAAGGTTCCTGGATCTACATTTAAATACGGATCTAACTTTTGAATAGTTACTCTATGTCCACGTGCCTGTAAAAGTTTTGCTAATGATGCTGCAATAATTCCTTTACCTAATGAAGAAGAAACTCCACCTGTGACAAATATGTATTTAGTTTGACTCATGTAACTATTGTTTTTTTTCAGTAAAATAATAAAGCGCAAAAATACAAATAAGAATATAATTTCAAGCCTATTTTAAAGCAAAAGACATTCGAAATTTACTAGTTTATTGATATCATTTATTTCTTCCCTTTTTTTTTAAAACCACACTTATTTAAACAAAAAAATCTCGCAAATTGCGAGATTTTTAATATAATTCTATTGAATTTATTCTTCTTCTGAAGAGACCTCAGCCTTAGCTTCTTCTTTTACAAGGTCATTTAATTTATCAGACTTCTGTAATAAATTATACCATTGTGCTACTTTTTTAATATCACTTGCATAAACCCTATCCTCATCATACTCTGGCAACACTTCTCTAAAAAATGTCTCTAATTCTTTTTTAGATGCTTTATGACTAATTGTAGCTTCTGAATTTTCTTTCTGCTTTATAGATTCAAAAACGTTACTTAATGGAACTTCTTCCGAATATGTATAAATTGAAATTTCATTAAGTACACTTACATTATTACGCATACTTATTGATTGTTTCTTTCCATCTATTAATGATGTAACCACAAAGCCTCCTCTAGTTTGAGATACTAATTCATAAAGACCTGGCTTACCTGAAATGGCAATGATTTTTTCTAAACCCATAATTTGATTTTGTTCGGCGCAAATATAAAAAAAATATTTACCTACCCTTTTTTATTAATGGAAAACGCATTCTATAATCACTAAATACTTTTCCTTTTGATATGTTCGTTAATTTACCCTTAAGTAAACGCTTTTTTAAACTTGATAGTTTATCCGTAAATAAAATTCCTTCAATATGATCATATTC
>CAZJGP010000132.1:0-8572 GCA_964545595.1 uncultured Flavobacteriaceae bacterium
AAACCCAAAACATATACAAAGGAGGTCGTCCGCAGGGGCAGATGTGGATAAAAAAAAGCAAAAATTAAATTCCAAATCAAGACTAAAAAGAAGTATTGTTAAATATTTAATTTTCATAATAAGTTAAGTTATAAAGTTAATTAACCTTTAATAAAAACAGGTTAAAAACAATTTGTTGGTCTTAAAGCCGTTTTTTATGTTATTGTTAACTATAATGAATTGTAAAAATCTAATGATGCAGCTAATAAATCACTGGGAACTTCACAGTTAAACTCAGCATCACCAATCTTTTTTAGTAGTACAAAAAGTACTTTGCCAGCTTCATTCTTTTTATCAAAAATTAATAAATCAATAATAGGTTGGTAATCTTCTTTTTCAATAATAACTTTTGGATAGATGCTTAAAAATACTTTGCAAACTTCATCTAAATCAGCTTGACTAAAGCCTAATAATTCTTTAGCTAAAAAACTTTCTACAATCATTCCAATGGCAATAGCTTCACCATGTAATAACGTTGTTTTATCTGGGTGTGTTAAAAAGTGAGATTCAATAGCATGACCAAGGGTATGACCAAAATTTAAATATTTACGAATGTTTTGTTCCGTAGGATCTACAGTAACAATATTATTTTTTATTACAACTGATTCATGAATAAGTGAATCTAAATCTGTAGTTGATAATTCTTTTATTTTAGATAAACGTTCCCAGTAGTTAGCATCTTTAATTAAACCATGCTTTAACATTTCAGCAAAACCACTTCGTAATTCATTACTAGGAAGTGTTTTTAAATAATGAGTGTCTACTAAAACCATTTCTGATTCACTAATAACACCAACCATATTTTTTAAGTTGCCTAAGTCAACACCAGTTTTACCACCAACCGATGCATCTACCATAGCTAATAAACTTGTAGGTATATTAATGTATGAAATTCCGCGTTTAAAAGTACAAGCAACAAAACCACCAAGATCGGTAACTACACCACCACCAAGGTTTATCATTAAACTTTTACGGTCAGCTCCAAGTTCAGAAAGTACGTTCCAAACACCACTACAAGTTTCAATATTTTTGTTTATTTCTCCAGCTTCAATTTCAATTACTTCAATAGGAAGCGTAGTTTCTAACTGTGCCATAAAGTATGGTAAGCAGTTTTCGTGTGTATTAGTATCTACTAAAATAAAAATACTACTGTGTTTAGAACTTTTTATATAGCTGTTTAATTGCTTATAAGTTTCTGATTGAAAATAAACAATCGATTCCTTCGATTTAATTGCTTGCATGCTGTAAAATTTGAACGGTAAATTTAAGTAGAATTCGTGTAGTTGCCGAATTATTCGGTTACTTCTGAATAGTTGATTCCTTTAATGATTGCTTTTTTATTACAGTTTTCAATTTTTAATTCTAATTGTTTAGCATTAATCATTGAATTTATAAAGTACACTTTACAAGAATCTAGTTTTATATTGCTTTTATTAAAATCTACGCTACCATTAGTAAGTACTGTGGTTAAGGTGCTAGTGTCTAAGTTAAAAGTTCTTAGTTTGTTTTGTGCTTCCGCAGAAATAACTCGTTCTTTTAAACGAATATTTTTAAGAACTCTAGCGTTTGGGCTATAGTCGCACGATGTTTTTTTTCCTGAAAGGAAGAAAAATAAAAAGATAACCCCTAAAAATAATCCGCCACCAAAGTAGCTTAATCGTTGCGTAAATGTCATAAAATAATATCAATAGGTATTAAGAAAAAGGTTCTTGAATACAGAAATCAAAATTACTTTTTATTTGAATATTTCTAGTTAAAAAACAAGAAGATTTATATCGGTATAATTTAGGTCGAACCATTCACCTACAGATTTGTTTGTTAAGGTTCCATGATAAGAGTAAATACCATTTTTAAGTCCTTTATTATTACGTATGGCATGTTCAATTCCTCCAGCTTCTCCAACTTCTAATAAGTACGGACTAAATATATTGCTTATAGAAACTGTTGAGGTTTTAGCATAACGAGATGGAATATTGGGTACACAATAATGTATTACTCCATTTTTTACAAAAGTAGGTTTATCATGTGTTGTTACTTCAGAGGTTTCAAAACAGCCTCCCATATCAATACTAACATCAATTATTACCGATCCATTTTTCATATGATCTAGCATATTTTCAGAAACAACAACAGGAGATCGATCTTTACCACGTATGGCACCAATTACCACATCGCATCTTTTTAAAGCTTTAACTAAGTGTTTTGGTTGTATGGTAGAGGTGTGTATTGGTCGTCCAATGTTGTTTTGAATACAACGTAGTTTGTTAATAGAGCTATCAAAAACTTTTACATTGGCTCCTAAACCAATGGCAGAACGTACCGCAAATTCACCAACTGTTCCAGCACCTAAAACTACAACTTCTACTGGTGGAACACCGGTAATATTACCCATCATTAATCCACTACCTTTATTAATATTACTCATTATTTCCGAAGCAATTAAAATAGAAGCAGTACCTGCAATTTCACTTAAAGACCTAATAGCTGGGTATGAACCATCTTCATCTTTTATAAATTCAAATGCTAAAGCAGTAATTTTTTTCTTTTCTAAGATTTTAAAATATTCTTTATCTACCGTTTTTAATTGTAGTGCAGACATTAGAATAGATTGTGGTTTAATATATTCTAATTCTTGAATTGTAGGTGGTTCAATTTTTAAAATAATAGGGCAACCAAAAACCTTTTTTGTGTCGACAGTAATTTCGGCTCCGGCTTCGCTGTATTCTTTGTCATTAAAGCTAGCTAATTCTCCTGCTCCAGACTCCATAAGTATACGGTGTCCATTAGAAACCAAAGAGTGTATAGCATCGGGTGTTAAGCATATTCTGTTTTCAAACTTTAAACTTTCTTTTGGTATTCCAATAAATAACTCATCTTTTGATTGTTGTATTTCAAGCTTTTCTTCTAGGGGCATAAGATCCTGACTAGAAAAAGGAGTTAATGAAGGTTTCATTCTTAAAGGTTTGTTTTTTTGTTGTTTACAAATTACAATTTATTTGTTATCAACAAAAAAAACACCTCTTAATTATTTCTTATAAAAAATAAGTAAGAGGTGTTTTGTTATAAAAAAGTAATAAAATTTACTTCAATTTTAGATCGCTTTCCGAAATTGCTAAGTCATTAATGCTAGCAAATCTTTTTTTCATTAATCCGTTTTCATCAAACTCCCAGTTTTCATTTCCGTAAGCTCTATACCAGTCTCCGTTTTTTGTTTGGTATTCATACTCAAACCTAACGGCTATGCGGTTATCGGTATGTGCCCAGTATTCTTTTTTTAATTTATAATCAATTTCGTTATCCCATTTATTTTCTAAAAAGGCAATTATTTCTTGACGACCATTAACAAAAGTATCCCTGTTTCTCCACTCGCTATCTACAGTATATGCTTTAGATACAGCATTAGCATTTTTGCTATTCCAAGCATCTTCAGCTTTTTGAATTTTTTGTTTAGCAGTTTCTTCAGTAAAAGGAGGTAGTGGTAGTTTTTGTTCCATGGTATTAGTTTTTTATTAGGTCGTTATAAGGTGTTTTTTGTTACAACTTCTCTTTTAAATACTTAGCGGTATGCGATTTTTTATTTTTAGCAACTTCTTCAGGAGTACCAACGGCTAAGATATTACCTCCATTTTTACCACCTTCAGGGCCAATATCAATAATATAATCAGCACATTTAATTAAATCCATATTGTGTTCAATAACAATTACAGAATGCCCTTTTTCAATTAACGCGTTTAAGGATATTATTAGTTTTTGGATATCATGAAAATGAAGACCAGTAGTAGGTTCATCAAATATGAATAAGGTTTTATCTTTTGTGGTTCCTTTTACTAAAAAGGATGCTAGTTTTATACGTTGTGCTTCTCCACCAGAAAGAGTAGCAGAACTTTGCCCTAATTGTACATAACCTAAACCAACATCTTGTAAAGGTTTTAATTTACGTACAATTTTCTTTTGATCCCTTTCGGTGAAAAAATCGATGGCAGTATCGATTGTCATGCATAAAACATCATCTATATTTTTGCCATGAAATTGAATTTCTAAAACTTCTTTTTTAAAACGTTTTCCTTTGCACTGATCGCATTCTAAATGTACATCGGCCATAAATTGCATTTCAATGGTAACTTCACCATCTCCTTTACAAGTTTCGCAACGACCACCATCTACATTAAAAGAAAAGTGTTTGGTTTTATAATTACGTAAAGTTGCTAAACGTTGACTAGCAAATAAACTACGAATATCGTCGTAAGCTTTAATATAAGTAACAGGGTTAGAACGAGAAGAACGACCTATAGGGTTTTGATCTACAAATTCGATAGATTTTGTAGTGGAAAAATCTCCTTTAATTTCAGTGAATTCTCCTGCTTTATTTCCGTGAATTCCTAAAGCTTTTTGTAAGCCAGGGTATATAATATTTTTAACAAGCGTACTTTTACCACTTCCTGAAACACCAGTAATAGCAGTCATAATTCCTAAAGGAACGATAACATCAATATTTTTTAAATTGTTTTGTCGGGCACCAATAACCTCTATATGTTTTGCCCATTTTCTACGCTGCTTAGGTACTTCAATTTCTAAATTACCATTAAGATATCCAGCAGTAAGCGATTTAGATTTTAATATTTGCTTAAATGTTCCTTGTGCCACTAAATTACCACCATGTGTACCAGCTTCGGGTCCAATATCAATAATTTGATCGGCAGCTTTCATTATTTCTTCATCGTGTTCTACAACAATAACAGTGTTTCCTAGGTCACGAAGCGATAATAATACTTTTATAAGCTTTTCATTATCTTTAGAATGTAAACCAATACTTGGTTCATCTAAAATATACATAGAACCAACAAGACTACTACCTAATGATGTTGCTAGATTTATGCGTTGAGACTCTCCTCCAGATAAAGTATTTGATTTTCTGTTTAGTGTTAAATAATCTAAATCTACTAAGCTTAAAAATTCTAAACGGCTGTTAATTTCTTTTAGTAAACGTTTTGCAATAGTTTGGTCGTGTTCGCTTAATTTTAGTTTTTTAAAAAAAGTTATTAGTTCTGATATTGGAAGCTCCACTAAGTCATTAATACTAGTTTTGTCTATTTTTACATAATCTGCTTCAACACGTAATCTTTTTCCTTTACAGGTAGTACAAGTAGTTTTTCCGCGATAGCGAGAAAGCATTACTCTGTTTTGAATTTTATAAGCTTTCTTTTCTAAGAAGGCAAAGAAGGAATGCAAGCCTTCAAAAAATCCATTACCAGTCCAAACTAGATCTTGTTGCTCTTGAGTAAGTTCAAAGTAAGGTTTGTGTATAGGAAAATCGAATTTATAAGCGTTGTTTATTAATTGATCTTGATATTTACGCATACTATCGCCTTTCCAAGGCATAATAGCGCCTTCAAAAATACTTTTTGAAGTATCAGGGATAACTAAATCTTGATCAATCCCAATAATATCTCCGTACCCTTCGCAACTAGGGCAAGCTCCATAGGGGTTATTAAAACTGAATAAATGTATGTTTGGTTCTAGAAACGAAAGACCATCCAATTCAAATTTATTACTAAATTCAGTAGCTTCCGCAGAAGCGATATTTTCTACAAAACAAGTTCCTTTTCCTTCGTAGAAAGCAGTACTAATAGCATCGGCTAAACGATTATAAAAATCTTCTTCATTTTTAGTTACAATACGATCAATAACTATATAACAAGGTTTTTTTTCATCGAAAGTACTTTCGGTTGTTAAACGTTCAACTTTATTGTTTTGTTTAACCCTAACATAACCTTGTTGTAGTAATACTTGTAGTTTCTCGTTTAAAGTTCTGCCTTCTTCAGTAATAACAGGAGCTAAAAGAAGAAGTTTTGTTTTTTCTTCAAAAGCTTTAATATGGTTAACAACATCGGTAACCGTATTTTTTTTTACCTCGTTACCAGAAATAGGGGAGAAAGTATGCCCAATACGTGCAAATAATAATTTTAAATAATCATATATCTCGGTAGTGGTACCTACTGTTGAACGAGGGTTTGTTGAGTTTACTTTTTGCTCAATAGCAATAGCAGGAGCAATACCTTTAATAAAATCAACCTTGGGCTTGTTTAAACGACCTAAAAACTGACGAGCATATGAAGATAAACTTTCTACATATCTACGTTGTCCTTCAGCATATAAAGTATCAAAAGCTAAACTTGATTTTCCTGAACCAGATAAACCAGTAATAACTACTAACTTATTACGAGGAATAACGACATCTATATTTTTAAGATTGTGCAGTTTTGCCCCTTTAATAATAATATTCTTTTTAGGGTCAATAGTATTTAAATCTAATTTGCTTTTTGCTGTTGCCATAAGCGTCAAATATAAAGAATAGCAAGCAAATATGTGACCTTGATAAGGTGTATACAAGTTAAAAAAATGGAATAAATTTTTTGAGTTTAACAAAATTTCATATATTTGTTAGACATAGAACCCTAAAAGCCAAAGCGTATACTATAAAATTACTTTTAAAAACATTCTCAATCAGTTTTAATTAAAGTGATATTTATATGGTTTATTCTCAACAGGAAGATTCTGTTTTGGTTTCTGAATATATTAATGGAAAAGAAGCCGCTCTAGGTGTATTAATAGAAAGACACAAACAACGAATTTTTAGTTTTATATACTCTAAAGTATTAGATAAGGATATTGCAAATGATGTGTTTCAAGATACTTTCGTTAAAGTTATTAATACTTTAAAAAGAAAAAGGTATAACGAAGAAGGTAAATTTTTACCTTGGGTTATGCGTATTGCTCACAATTTAGTTATTGATCATTTTAGAAAAGGTAATAGAATGCCTAAATACGATGACAAAGGTGAGTTTAGTATTTTTTCAGTTTTAAGTGATAATTCACTTAATGCAGAAACACAATTAATTAAAGATCAGGTGGAATCGGATGTTAGAAATTTGATTTATGAATTACCCGAAGATCAAAAAGAAGTATTGTTATTACGTATTTATAAAGAGATGAGTTTTAAGGAAATTTCTGACAGCACAGGGGTTAGTATAAATACGGCATTAGGAAGAATGCGTTATGCTTTAATTAATTTAAGAAAGCTAATTGATAAACATCAAATTATTTTAGTAGACTAATGTAATAAAGTTACATTTTGCTCGTTTAAGTGTTAGGCGATAACGTTTAAATAGAATATATGGTGAAAATTTACTCAAATAACTCGAAAAGAAATTATTCAAAATTAAATCCTAAAGCTGATATAGTAAGCTTTTTGCTGAATTATTCAAAGTCGCTCTGTGTGATGGAGACTGAGAATTATTCATTTGAGATAAACCAGAATTAAAGAAAAATAACCGCATAAAAGCGGTTATTTTTTTTTCATATAGTCGTTAATAACAGATTTTCGACCAATTGTCTTTGTAATAATATCTTTTTCTAAGTCCCAACCTCTAGCAGGAGAATACTCTCTACCGTACCATATTATTTGCAAATGTAGATCGTTCCAAATTTCTTTTGGAAATAATCGTTTTGCATCTTTTTCCGTTTGCGTTACATTTTTACCATTAGTAAAACCCCAACGATACATTAATCTATGAATGTGTGTATCTACCGCAAATGCAGGTATATTAAATGCTTGGGACATAACGACACTAGCTGTTTTGTGCCCTACAGCAGGTAACTCTTCTAAATCTTCAAAATTAGCAGGAACCTCTCCGTTATGTTTTTCTATAAGTATTTGTGATAATCCATGAATTCCTTTTGATTTCATTGGTGATAACCCACAAGGTCTTATAATTTCTTTAATTTCTTCAATGGTCATTTTAACCATATCATATGGGTTGTCGGCTTTAGCAAATAGTAAAGGTGTAATTTGGTTTACACGAACATCAGTACATTGAGCAGATAATAATACGGCAACTAATAAAGTATATGGGTCTTTATGATCTAAAGGAATAGGAATTTCAGGGTATAAATCATTTAGTGTTTTTATAACGAAATCAACTTTCTCTTGTTTGGTCATTTTTGTAATTTTACTGTAAAAATAGGAAATATGACAACATTAAATGAAGGAGATGCTGCTCCAAATTTTTCAGCTTTGGATCAGGATGGTATTGAACGTTCATTAAGTGATTATAAAGGCAAAAAATTAATTGTATTTTTTTATCCAAAAGCAAGTACTCCAGGTTGTACAGCTGAAGCATGTAACTTAAGTGATAACTATAAAGAATTACAATCAAAAGGATATGAAATATTAGGAGTTAGTGCAGACAGCGCTAAAAGGCAATCTAATTTTAGGAATAAATATGAGTTTCCTTACCCTTTATTAGCTGATGAAGATAAATCAGTTATTGAAGCTTTTAATGTTTGGGGACCTAAAAAGTTTATGGGTAGAGAATATGATGGCATTCATAGAACTACTTTTGTAATAAATGAAGAAGGAACACTGGAACAAGTGATTACTAAAGTAAAAACAAAAGATCATACAGCTCAAATTTTGGGTTAGTAGTTTGATTTTTTTTATAAAAACTAAAAGCTCATCATTTGATGAGCTTTT
>CAZJGP010000133.1:0-3352 GCA_964545595.1 uncultured Flavobacteriaceae bacterium
GAATTTCTCAAGAGATGAATTGTATGGACTAAGTAATCAAATAAAAAGAAGTGCTGTTTCAATTCCTTCAAATATAGCTGAAGGTTGCGGAAGAAGGACATCAAAAGATACTATTCAATTTTTATATATTTCTAGAGGCTCACTCTATGAATTAGAAAACAAATATATTTGGCTTTAGATTTAAAGTTTCTAAACCAAGAAGAGTTTGATAAACTTCAAAATAAAATTCTTTATTGCAAGAAATTATTAAGTGGGTTTATCAATTATTACAAAAAGAAGAATTAATGGAAAATCCTAATAACGACAACCTATCAACTGACAACCCTAAACTGTCAACTAAAAGGAAGTATTTAAAACTATCAGGTCTAGAACCAATGATCGTTACTGAAAACATGAATTTCATTAACGTAGGAGAAAGAACCAATGTAGCAGGATCTCGAAAATTTCTTCGATTAATAAAAGAAGAAAAATTTGATGAAGCTTTAGATGTTGCCCGTCATCAGGTAGAAGGTGGAGCACAGGTAATTGACATTAATATGGACGATGGTCTTATTGATGGAAAAGAAGCTATGGTTCGTTACTTGAACTTAATAATGGCAGAGCCAGACATTGCTCGTGTGCCTATTATGATTGATAGTTCTAAATGGGATATTATTGAAGCAGGTTTACAAGTTGTTCAAGGTAAATGTGTAGTTAATTCTATCAGTTTAAAAGAAGGGAAAGAACAATTTATACAGCATGCAAAATTAATTAAGCGTTATGGTGCTGCAGTAATTGTAATGGCGTTCGATGAAGTTGGTCAAGCCGATACTTATGATCGTCGTATAGAAATATCAAAGCGTTCTTATGATGTTTTGGTAGATGAGGTTGGTTTTGCACCAGAAGATATCATATTCGATTTAAATATATTCCCGGTAGCTACAGGAATGGATGAGCATAAGTTAAATGCTATCGATTTTATTGAGGCTACTCGTTGGGTACGTGAAAATCTTCCACACGCAAGTGTAAGTGGAGGGGTTAGTAACGTTTCGTTTTCTTTCCGTGGAAACGATAGAGTACGTGAGGCTATGCACTCGGTATTTTTATACTATGCTATACAAGCAGGTATGAATATGGGTATTGTGAATCCTGCTTTATTAGAGGTTTATGATGATATCCCAAAAGATTTACTAGAACATGTAGAAGATGTTATTCTTAATAAAAGAGACGATGCTACAGAACGTTTATTAGATTTTGCAGAAAGTGTAAAGGGAACGACTAAAAAAGATGCTGGTCAAGATTTATCTTGGCGAGAAGAACCATTACAAGACAGAGTTACGCGTGCCTTGGTTAAGGGTATCGATCAATTTATAGTAGAAGATGTTGAAGAAGCACGCTTGTCTGTAGATAGACCTATTCAGGTTATTGAAGGTCATTTAATGACGGGTATGAATGTGGTTGGAGATCTATTTGGAGCCGGAAAAATGTTCTTGCCTCAGGTAGTAAAATCGGCTCGTGTAATGAAAAAAGCCGTAGCTTATTTATTGCCTTTTATTGAAGAAGAAAAAGGAGATGTACGCGAGGCTGCGGGTAAAATATTAATGGCAACCGTAAAAGGAGATGTCCATGATATCGGAAAAAATATTGTTTCGGTAGTATTAGCCTGTAATAATTATGAGATAGTAGATTTAGGGGTAATGGTACCACCTGAAAAAATTATTGAAGCTGCAATTGCTGAAAATGTAGATGCTATTGGTTTAAGTGGTTTAATTACACCGTCGTTAGATGAAATGGTGTATTTAGCTAAAGAAATGGAACGTAAAGGTTTCGATATTCCGTTATTAATTGGTGGAGCTACTACTAGTAAGGCGCATACAGCAGTTAAGATAGATCAACAATATAAAAATGCGGTAGTTCATGTAAATGATGCATCGAGAGCGGTTACCGTTGTTGGAGATTTATTGAAGGAAGAAACTAAAGAAAAATATGTTTCGGATATAAAGGAAGACTATGCTAAGTTCCGTGAGAATTTTGCAAAACGTTCTAAAGTAAAACAATTTTTACCGATAAATGAAGCACGTAAAAACCGTTATCAAATAGATTGGGAAACTTCGGAAATTGTAAAGCCTAATCAATTAGGAATTCAGGTAATCGAAGATCAAGATTTAAATGAATTAGTAGATTATATTGACTGGTCTCCATTTTTCCGTTCTTGGGATTTACATGGAAAATACCCAGATATTTTACAAGATGAATTAGTTGGGGAACAAGCACGCGAATTATTCGACGATGCTAAGACCATGCTAAAACAATTGTTAGAAGAAAAATGGTTGAGTGCTAAAGCAATTTTCGGGTTGTTTGAGGCCAATACATTAGAAAATAAAGATGATATAGAGGTGGTTTCTCCAAAAGGAGAACAGGTGGCTATCTTCAGAACCTTGCGTCAGCAATTAAAAAAGCATGCAGGTAAACCAAACTTTGCATTGTCTGATTATATAGCACCAAAAGACACAGGTCGTCAAGATTACGTAGGTTGTTTTTGTGTAACCACAGGTTTTGGTACAGCTGCTAAGGCAAAAGAGTTTGAAGAAGATTTAGACGATTACAACTCTATTATGGTAAAAGCGTTAGCAGACCGTTTAGCGGAAGCTTACGCAGAATTTTTACATAAAGAAGTACGTATGAAACATTGGGGTTATGCTGCTGCAGAAGGGCTTTCTAACGAAGATTTAATTAAAGAAACTTATAAAGGAATTAGACCAGCTCCAGGTTATCCAGCATGTCCTGATCATTTAGAGAAAGTTACCATTTGGGAATTACTTAAAGTAAAAGAAACCATAGGAGTAGAGCTTACCGAAAGTATGGCTATGTGGCCAGCAGCTTCGGTTTCGGGTTACTATTTTGGTAACAAAGAATCTCGTTATTTTGGTTTAGGTAAAATTAAAGACGATCAAGTAGCAGATTTTGCTAAACGTAAAGGAATTGAAATGGATTATGCTGAAAAATGGTTGAGTCCTAATATTGCTGATGATTAATTTTAAAGTGTTCATAAAGACTATTAAAAAAGTTCTTTTTCTTAGTGTAATTTTATTTTCAATAAGTACCTATTCTCAAGGTTCGCCAGATTATAATGGTGGTTTAAAGGTTTCTTTAAATGAGGATGGTTCAAAATATTTCAGATTAATTTTATGGTCTCAATTTTGGGTCCAACATAACGAAGATGTTCCTGAAGATGCTAGTGAAACTAATTTAAGTATTAGAAGAGCAAGGGCATTAACCTATGCGCAAATAACACCTAATTTCTTGATTCTATCTCATTTTGGTTTAAATAACTTAAATGCAGATAATATATCACCCGATGGAAAAAATGATA
>CAZJGP010000134.1:0-10982 GCA_964545595.1 uncultured Flavobacteriaceae bacterium
TTAACAGTATGCTTAAGCACAATAACTTATCTTGGCTACTCGCAAACAAGCAATAATGCTACATCAAGCATAAATGCTCACCCCAACATAGATAATCTATTAAAGGAAAGACACAAAAACAACCAACACAGTAATTATAAAGTTCAATTATATTACGGTAACCTAACCAAGGCACACACCATTCAAGACAAGTTCAACAACAAACACAATGAGTGGAAAGGAAAAGATGAATACGAGACACCTAATTACAAAGTATGGGTAGGTAGTTTCCAAACGAGAATAGAAGCCGATAGAGCACTAATTAAGATCAGCAAAAACTTTCCTCATGCTTTTATTTTCAAGCCAGAAAACAAATAATAAAAACAAATTTAATTATAAAAAACCGCTGATTAAGCGGTTTTTTTTATGCAGTAATATCTCATTTATAGCAAAAAAAAAGGGTTAAGCAACAAAGCTTAACCCTTTTGAATATATACAAAATTAAATTACTTCAATTTCTTTTTTACCGCAACCTCTTGGAAACACTCAATAACATCACCTTCTTTAATATCATTGTAATTCTTAACCTGAGTACCACAATCGTAACCTTTAGCCACTTCTTTAACATCGTCTTTAAAACGTTTTAACGAAGCCAACTCTCCTGTATAAATTACTACACTTTCACGTATTAATCTAATTTGAGCGTTACGAACAATCTTACCTGTTAACACCATACAACCTGCAATAGTACCAACTTTAGAAATCTTAAACGTCTCTCTAATTTCAGCAGTACCAAGAACCTCTTCCTTCATTTCTGGAGAAAGCATTCCTTCCATTGCATCTTTAAGGTCATTGATAGCATCATAGATAATTGAGTATGTACGGATATCGATTTCTTCTTTATCTGCTACCATACGAGCGTTACCTGCTGGCCTAACATTAAATCCAATAATAATTGCATCAGATGCAGAAGCTAACAACACATCACTTTCTGTAATTGCCCCTACTGCCTTATGAATAATATTAACATGAATTTCATCAGTAGATAATTTCTGGAACGAATCTGTTAAAGCTTCAACAGAACCATCTACATCACCCTTAAGAATAATATTTAATTCTTTAAAGTCTCCTAATGCAATACGACGACCAATTTCATCAAGTGTAATATGACGTTGCGTACGTACAGATTGTTCACGATGAAGTTGAGCTCTTTTAGATGCTATATCTTTAGCTTCTCTCTCATCTTCCATTACATTAAACTTATCTCCTGCTTGTGGAGCTCCATCTAAACCTAAAACAGATACTGGAGTTGAAGGACCTGCTTCTTGAACACGATTACCACGCTCATCTTGCATTGCCTTAACCTTACCACTGTTTTTACCAGCCAATAAGAAATCTCCAACTTTTAATGTACCAGATTGTACTAATACAGTAGAAACATACCCTCTACCTTTATCTAAGAAAGCTTCCACTACCGTTCCAGTTGCAGAACGCTTAGGATTAGCTTTTAATTCTAATAATTCAGCTTCTAATAAAACCTTTTCTAATAACTCATTTACACCCAAACCTGTTTTAGCTGATATATCATGAGACTGTATTTTACCTCCCCATTCTTCAACTAGCAAGTCCATAGACGCTAATTTAGTTTTAATATTATCTGGGTTAGCTGTATCCTTATCTACTTTATTTATTGCAAATACTATTGGTACTCCTGCCGCTTGCGCATGACTAATAGCTTCTTTTGTTTGAGGCATTATATCATCATCTGCCGCAATTACAATAATAGCAATATCAGTTACTTGCGCACCACGAGCTCTCATCGCCGTAAAAGCTTCGTGACCTGGTGTATCTAAGAAAGCAATCTTTTGACCACTATCTAACTGAACACCATATGCCCCAATATGCTGAGTAATACCTCCACTTTCTCCTGCAATAACATTTTCTTTACGAACATAATCCAGTAAAGATGTTTTACCATGATCTACGTGACCCATTACCGTAACAATTGGTGCTCTTTCAAATAAATCTTCAGGAGCATCTACAACTTCCTCAATAGACTCTTCTAAGTCTGCAGTTACAAAATCAACAGTGTAACCAAACTCTTCCGCAACAATAGTTAATGTTTCAGCATCCAAACGCTGATTCATTGTAACCATCATTCCTAAAGACATACATGCAGATATAATTTGAGTCACCGAAACATCCATCATGGTAGCAACCTCATTTGCAGTAACAAACTCAGTAACCTTAATTACCTTGCTTTCCGCCTCTTGAGCTGCTATATCTTCTTCAGATTTTTGTCTATGTTGATCTCTTTTATCTCTACGATATTTAGCACCTTTTTTACCTTTACCTTTACCCTGAAGCTTTTCTAAAGTTTCACGTACTTGTCTTTGCACTTCTTCTTCAGTAGGCTCTTCTTTAGGAGTAGCTGGTGCCGGTCTACGTTTTTGAAACTTACCACCTGAACGGTTGTTATTGTTTCCTCTGTTATTTCCTCCAGGACCATTAGAATTTGGACCCTTACTAATTCTTTTTCTCTTTCTTTTAGAAGCATCATTAGAAGAAGACTTTTCATCTTTCTTCTTTTCTGGCTTTTTAAACTTAGACAAGTCTATTTTTTGACCTGTAAAATTAGGACCATTAAGCTTCTTATATTGTGTTGCCACTTTTTCAGTAGGAGCATCACCAACTTCAGCTTCTTTTTTAACAGGAGCTGCTGGTTGTTTATCAGAAGTAGCATTAGCTTTAACTTCTGAAACTGCTTTTTCTACAGATGGAGTAGGTGTAGCTTTCTTTTTAGGCGGAGTAGAAATATTTGCTTTTCCTGTAATTTTAATCTCTTGCCTTTTAGGTCTATTAGAGACAATTTGAGGCTCAGAAGGCTTTACAACTTCTTCTACAGGAGCTGCTTTTTTCTCAACAACAGGTTTTTCAGTTTTAGCAGCTTTCTTTTCTACTTTTGGTTCAGGCTTAGATTTTTTCAAATCAATTTTACCTACTTGCTTTAACCCATTTACTTGAGCTTTAGCTTTCACCACTTGATTAGATTCTGCCTTTTTACGCTTTTCCTCTTGCTCAGTTTCTATCTGAACACGAATAGCTTCTTTTTCTTTGCGCTTTTCTTCGCCCTTTTCTTTAGAAGCTACCTTTTTACTTTTATCTCCCTGAAATTCATCAGTTAATAACTGATAAATTTCCGAAGAAATTTTAGTAGTAGGTCTTGCCTCAATTTCGTGACCCTTTGAACTTAAAAAGTCCACAGCCCTGTCTAGCGAAATATTAAAATCACGCAAAACCTTATTTAATCTCATGTTGTTTACTCCAGCCATAAATGCCCTATCAATTCTGTATCTGTCTAAATTGCAATACTATAAATGCTTAATTAATCATCAAATTCTGACTTTAATATACGCATTACTTCGTTAACGGTTTCTTCCTCTAAATCCGTTCTTTTTACAAGATCAGCCACATCCTGCTCTAAAATACTTTTAGCGGTATCCAAACCTATTTTTGAAAACTCTTCAATAATCCAAGCATCAATTTCATCAGAGAATTCCGTTAATTCCACATCTTCTTCAACTCCTTCTCTAAATACATCTATCTCATATCCTGTTAACATACCTGCTAAACGAATATTATGTCCTCCACGACCAATTGCTCTAGAAACCTCTTCAGGTTTCATCATAACTTCAGCACGCTTAGTTTCTTCATTAACTTTAACAGAAGTTACCTTAGCAGGACTTAAAGCTCTTGTAATATACAATTGAATATTGTTAGTATAATTAATAACATCAATATTCTCATTACCTAATTCACGAACAATACCATGAATACGAGAACCTTTAACACCTACACAAGCTCCTACTGGATCTATACGATCATCATAAGAGTCTACTGCAACTTTTGCTTTTTCTCCTGGAGCACGAACTACATTATGTATATTGATTAAACCATCAAATACTTCAGGAATTTCTGCCTCAAACAACTTCTCTAAAAAAGAAGGAGCTGTTCTAGACATTATAATAGAAGGCTTATTACCTTTTAATTCTACTTTTTCAATTATACCTTTTACATTTTCTCCTTTACGGAAAAAATCAGATGATATTTGTCTGTCTTTTGGTAAAATAACCTCATTACCATCATCATCTAACAAAATTACAGCTCTATGACGAATATGATGCACTTCTGCAGTATAAATTTGCCCTTCTAACTCTTTAAATTGCTTATAAAGGTTAGTATTATCATGTTCATGAATCTTAGCAATCAAATTTTGACGTAAAGCCAAGATAGATCTACGACCTAAATCTATTAATTTAACCTCTTCAGAAACATCTTCCCCAACTTCAAAATCAGGTTCAATTTTACGAGCATCGTCAATTGCTATTTCCTGATTTTCATCTTCAACCTCACCGTTATCAACTACAATACGATTTCTCCAAATTTCTAAATCTCCTTTATCAGGATTCACGATAATATCAAAATTATCATCTGAACCGTATTTTTTCTTTAATGCATTTCTAAAAGTTTCTTCTAGAATTGACATTAACATAACTCGGTCAATAGACTTATCATCCTTAAATTCTGAAAAGGACTCAATCAGTGCAATGTTTTCCATACTGTACTGTAATATTAATTAAATTTGACAACTACATTAGCTTTTACTATTTCATCGTAAGCTAATACAGCATTTTTAACCACTGTAACTTTCCCTTTGCCTATCGGTTTTGGTTCTCTAGCCTTCCACTCTATAGTAACATTATCAGCTGTAGCAGCAATAAGTTCACCTTCTATTTTTTCTGTCTTAGTAACCACTTCTAAAGTTCGTCCAATATTTTTTGCATATTGCCTTTTATGAACTAACCCTTCTGTAATACCCGCAGACATCACTTGTAATGAAAAATCTTCTTCCTCTCGATCTAAGTTATGCTCAATCGCTCTACTAAGCTCAATACAATCATCAACAACAACTCCTTTATCTCCATCAATGGTCACCTCAATCCTATTCATAGGACCTACTACAAAATCAATAAGAAACAAGCTTGGCTTTTGTTCCAACGCTGCATTTAATAATTCTTCTACTTTTTGCTTAAACATTATTCAGTATAAAAAGAGGGGACTTTACGTCCCCTCATTCATGTTTTTCATTTCAACGATGCAAATATAGTTATTAATTACCAATAATTAAAGTAGTTTTTGCTTTGTAATACTTTTTAAAAACAAACACTTTAAAATCACGTTAACAAAACCGCATAACAAATATGCAAAGCAACAATTACATCAAAACAAATATTGATTGCTGTAATTTATCAATATACTTTCTTGTTGCCGACTTAGGTACAAACTCTTTTAGATTATCTACCTTAATTTTCCAATCATTATTGTTAAATAAATTTTTCAAATCAACAAGCTTTGTACTACTACTAAATCTAGAAATAAATAAGTCTTTATTAACTTCATTATATAACAATGAAATATTTTCAAAATCAGCATTTGTTTTTCCATTTGAAAAAACAACGTTATCTATATTTTTCAAAACTTTAGGGCCTACTACAGAAAATTTACAATCAACCATTCCCGAAGTCTCATTTTTATACCTAAAAGTGAAATCAACAAAAATTTCTTCCTTATCATCATTTACAAAAACAATAGGCTTAACAAAATACTGCGTACCAGCATCTCCAACAAAAAAAGTTTCAAATAAATTACTAGACGAAGCCGAAGCTCCTTTACTCCCTGAAGACTTAAGACCTCCACAAGAAACCACCAACATTAATGTTGCCAGTAAAAAAATATTTTTTATTATATTATTTTTCATTTATTTTCTTATTTAAGAATTCTTTTTCTCAAAACCTCTAAACAAAGAGGTCCTCCAGCTCTCACCAACGCTTCTTTCTCAGTAATAGAAAGAAACATTATTAAACCAGAATCAACTTTCACTATATATTGCACCACAAACTGATCTTTATTTTTCACCAATCTATAAACACATTTTACACACCCTTCAACATCACTCAAAACCTCACCCTCCAATGCCAATAAACCTTTATTTTTAATTGACATTAAATCTACTCCATAAGGTAAACCAACATACATAGAATAATCAAAATGCTTAATTGACCTATAAAGAGGAACTCTATTTTTCTCCTTTTTAAAAAAAGAAAAATATTTATCAGTAGTCTCCAATGTAGTTTCAAACTCTAACATTTCATCTTCTACCAAATCAAAAGATATATTATTAGGAAAGTTTATTTGCCTTCCTTCTTTATTCGAACAAGATAACAAAGAAAAAACTAAAATAAACAAGTAAATCTTATACATAATTTAATTTTTTACACATAAAAAAAGGACCAACTAAACTAGTTGATCCTTTTTTATTAAATTTCAAAAGATTACTCTCCTGTAACAATTGTTTCAAAATTTGTAAGAATACCTAACACATTAGTACTCTTAAGATCAACAGTTGAAATTTTTGTAATTCCTGCGCTTTTAGCTGCTTTCTTGATACTAGCATCTTGTCCAAAAAATAAAGATCCAAAGTATCCTGTAGCAGTAGCTGTTCCTACTTTAGAACCTACTGTGTTACTAGTTGCGTTTACTGGTAAAGTTAATGCACAACTTGACATCATTGCTGCTGCCGCTAATAAAGCTGCTGCTTTTTTAAATTTATTCATAATATATGTTATTCCCCCCCTACTCATATGGCTTTTCAGAAACGCCTCGTTTTTTTAAGTGATATCTGAACTTCACTTTCGTTATTTAACTATGGCGCTAATTACTATATTAATTTCCTAATTTCCTAATTTCCAACAAAAAAGAAATAAAAAATAAAAAAAACCGCACTAATAAGTACGGTTTTTAATGGTGGGCAATGAGGGATTCGAACCCCCGACCCCCTCGGTGTAAACGAGGTGCTCTGAACCAACTGAGCTAATTGCCCTTTCTTCTGTTAGCGGTGGCAAATATACAACTGTTTTTAGTATCTACAACTATTTTTTTGCAAAAAAATTAAATTATTTCTGCAACCACAAAAGTACTACCTCCTATATATATCATATCGTGAGTATTAGCGTTTTCTTTTGCTTTTCTTAAAGCTAAACTTATTGATGAATAAACCTGACCAATTAACTCAAATGAGCTTGCAGCTTCTTTCAACTTGTCTTCTGATAATCCGCGAACATTACTTGGTTTAGCAAAATAATACATTGCATCTTTAGGAAATAGAGATAAAATAACCTCCAAATCCTTATCACTAACTACACCTAAAACTACATGTAGCTTTTCTTTTTCTACATTAGACACTTGCTCCATCACCCAAGATAACCCATCTTCATTATGAGCAGTATCACACACAATAAAAGGTTTTTCATTTAAAACCTGCCACCTACCTTGCAAACCTGTATTCTTTACAACATTTAAAAACCCTTTTTTTAAATGCAAATCAGATATCTTCCAACCATTATCACTTAACACTTGTAATGTTCTAAATGCTGTTTTTAAGTTCTCTTTCTGATACTCTCCTGCTAAATCTGTTATATAAGGACTCTTGTTATCTTCTTCTGCAAAATAAAGCTCCGCTTTATTCTCTTTAGCTACCTTTACAAAAACTTCTTTTGTTTCTTTAGTAGTTCTTCCAACCACGCAAGGAACATTGCTTTTAATTACTCCCGCTTTTTCTAAAGCTATTTTTTCAAATGTATTTCCTAAAATAGCAGTATGATCTAAACCTATATTAGTAATAACAGAAATTTCAGGAACAATAATATTAGTAGAATCTAACCTTCCTCCTAAACCAACTTCAATAACCGCCACATCTACCTTTTGCATTGCAAAATAAGAAAACGCCATTCCAACAGTCATTTCAAAAAAAGACAAATGATTTTCTTTGAAAAATTCTTGATGTTTATTTACAAAATTAACCACAAAGTTTTCTGATGCCATTTCACCATTAATCTTTATGCGTTCGCGGAAATCTTTCAAATGAGGCGAGGTATACAACCCTACCTTAAATCCAGCTTCTTGAAGAACTGAAGCTAACATATGACTAGTTGACCCTTTACCATTAGTACCAGCAACATGAATACTTTTAAATTCTAACTCAGGGTTCCCTAGATAAGATGATAATTTTTTTATGTTTTTTAAATCAGCTTTATAAGCTGTTTTACCTATATTTTGATACATAGGTAACTGCACAAAAAGCCAATTAATAGCCTCTTCATAAGTCATTACTCTGAAAGTTTAAATGTATATACTATACTCCCTATTTGTCTAGAAGGCGCTTTGCTATCACTATTAAACTTAGTAGCTAAAGCTGCTTTTTTTGCTGGCTCCATAAGACATTCTGCAGCATTTGTTGTTCCTTTTATACCTGGAGTTGCTTGTATAACCTTCCCTGTTTGATCTACCACTATCTTAACAACAACAGTTCCTGTTTCATTACATTTAGGAATATTACGTTCTTTCCCTAGAGCTTTCCTACCTCCTAAACGATAATTACCATCTCCGTCTAAACCGGTACCTGTTCCATAATATGATTTAGAGTTCGGGTCACCATTTGGATCTCCTTTATCACCACCTATATTATCATTTCCTTCTCCAGCTGCTTTCACACCTGAAGATTTATACCCATTTAAAAAGCTACTTAAAGCATTCTTTGTACTTGCATCTGGTTTTTTCTCAACTGGTTTAGGTGTTCTTTTTTTCTCTGGAACCACTACAGGCTCCTTTATTTTCTTAACTTCCTTTTTATTGCTAGAGACTTTCTTTATCTCTTTCTTTTCAATTACAGGAGCTTCAACATCATCTTGAGCAACCACCTCTTCATCTAAAGACGCCTCTTCAATTTCACTTTCTTCCTGAATTTCTTCAATCACTTCTTCTGGAACATTTTCAGATGTTGGAGCCGACTCTATAGGCTCAAAAGACTGCAACTCACCCTTACCAAATTCATTATTCCCAAAATTAATTGCTATACCACCATCATCTTCTGGTTCTTTAACAGCCATACCTACAAAAAACAACAAAAGGAGTAACACCATATGTAAAACAATGGTGATAACTAAAGATTTTCTTTTATGTGGGGTATCTAAATAACTCATTTATTCAGGCTTAACTGCCAATACTATTTTATATTTATTTCGGTTAGCAATATCCATTACTCTTACTGCTTTTTCTATAGGAACACCTTCTTCTGCTCTTAAAAGAATAGTTGGAGAATCTTGCCCCTTCAGCTGAGTACTCAACATAGACTCTAAAGCACCTTCACTAACTCTCTTATTATCTATAAAATATTGTTGTTTATTATTTATACTTACCGAGATCTTCTGAACATTAGTTGTTTTTCCTTTTGCCTTAGGCAAAACTAAATCAAGAGCTTCGGGCGTTATTGACGGTGATGTTAATAAGAAAAATACCAATAACAAAAAAACAATATCCGTCATAGACGACATACTGAACTCAGGGCTTACTTTATTCCTTCCACGTAAATTCATAATCATGCAGGTTCATTAAGTAAGTCTAGAAAATCAACTGCAGTAGACTCCATTTGATACACTACTTTATCTGTTTTCACAACTAAATGGTTGTATGCTATATACGCTATAATACCAACAATTAAACCTGCTACAGTAGTAGTCATTGCTGTATAAATACCTTCTGCTAAAGTTCCCATATCAGCTTGACCGCTTGCCGTAGCTAATTGATGAAAGGCCATTACCATACCAATTACAGTACCCAAAAAACCTATCATTGGAGCAGCACCTGCAACTGTTGCTAAAATACTTACGTTTTTTTCAAGGTTATAAACCTCTAAACGCCCTGCATTTTCAATAGCTGTATTAATATCTTCTAAAGGACTACCTATTCTAGATATTCCTTTTTCCGTTAAACGAGAAACAGGACTATTAGATTCTTGACATAATTTACGAGCTGCTGCAGTATTACCTAAACTAATTTCATTTTTAATATTTTTCATGAAATTATCATCTGTTTTAGATGCTGATTTTATTGCAAAAAATCGTTCAAAATAGATATAAACAGCCACAAATAGCAAAACAAACAAAACACCAATAACGATCATACCTGCAGTACCACCATTTATTAACAAATCTAAAATTGAAAGCGAAGCACCTTCTGTTGCTTGGTCAGTTGCAGCTTCTTTTAATAAAGGATCTAACATAGAAAAAAAATTAATATAGAATATCATTAAAAACAAATAGACTAGCTTCACTAAAAAACTAGTCTATGTAAATATAACGTATTTTAAAATTTGAAATTGCACTTTCAAGAAAATCTTAAAAATGAACTTTAATTACTTTGAAGAATAAGACACCAATATTGTAGCTTTTGTTTTTTTGAAAGCTTCTTCATCTATATCTACAAATTTTAAATTTGTAACCTGAGCCTCTCCTATAACATCCGTATACCCATACTCTAAATTCCAATTATGAAAAGTCCATGTTGTAGCAAAAGGCACTCCTTCTACATTAACAAAGTCAACATATTTAATCGCATGCGGATCTTTTTCTGCTTTAGCTATTTTTTTACCACAACTTACTATATAAGCAGCACCTTCTAAAACATCTGTAATAGGGTTTTTATACAAAACATACCAATCATCTGGAGTATCTCCAATATTAGATCTAAAAGTCAACTTAGATGTTTCATAATTCTCTAGACCCCATTTTTTATCTTCCATTTTCTCTACATGAACCCCTTCATCATTTAACTTATAAGGCAACGCCAAAAAATAAGACCACGTAAAAACATCAAACCTCTCTTTACCACTCAACTTACTATTAGTAACAGAAAAAACTTCTTTCCCATCATATATCACTTGTGAGCCATTTTTGTTTTCAATTTTTACTTTTTTACTATCCGTTGTTTGTGTTATAGTTGCGTTTAATCTTTGTTTACCTCCAAAAGGTATTGAAATATCATACTGAATAGCTTCTTTATTTTTAAAAAAATCTTTTTTATGTACAGCTTCGACACTTTTAATAAAA
>CAZJGP010000135.1:0-4850 GCA_964545595.1 uncultured Flavobacteriaceae bacterium
TATTATACCATTATTGGTGCTACTATTAATGGTTGCTTTGTATGCTTTTAAAGGTACGGGATTAAGTTTTAAAAACTCAAATGACGGAATCATATTAACTTCACCACTAGGTAAATCACTTAGTCCGTTTACACGTATAAGATTCCAAATTTCATTTTCAGTAAAAGCTTTTGGTAATGTTGTTTTAGTATCGCCTTCACTTTCAAAGTATGAAAAAGAATTAATTTCAAAAACATCTTTGTTATTTAACTGTATAAAGGTTTGTCCACACCATTCTTGTATGCTAGAACTTATTTTAAGAGCATGCCCTTCTTCCTGTAAAGGAATAAAAGAACTTTGCATTATACTATAAGGGTATACACCAGTAATAAATTTTTTAACCGAATTTAGTTTTAAAACAGGTTTGTTATTTGGGTTTTGATAATCTGCCTTTACTTGTTTGTCAGCAACAAAGTCTTCGGTTACGTAAATTAATGTGGCTTTACCATTGCGTAGTTCACCATATCGGTTTTCGGAAAGTTCGTAAGTAGAAATTTCAGCATTACCTTGATACCAATAAGCTTTAAATTGCTCAGATAAATTACGGTTAGGATTATTGTTTTGTGCTTGTGTACTCTGTTTACATGAAATAAAGTTTAAACCAACTAGAATGGTTAATAATTGAATTTTTATAACTTTTTTCATAACACCTTTTTAGTAATAAATTTAAATTAATGATTACTTATGAATTTGTAAGCTCCATTAATGTTTTGTAAACAATATGAGTAGGTAAACCAACCACATTAAAATAGCTACCCTCTATACGATCAATTCCTATAAGACCTATCCATTCTTGTATACCGTAAGAACCTGCTTTGTCCATAGGTTTATAAGTATTTACATAATGTTCAATTTCTTTATCTTTTAAATCAGTAAAGTGAACTTTAGTGGTAAAACTCTTTGTTATTTGTTGTGTTTTTGTAGTAAAACTTACGGATGAAATAACTTGGTGCCAATCGTTTACAAAGCTTTTAATCATGGTAATAGCTTCGGCTTTGCTTTTAGGTTTACCTAAAGCAACCCCTTTATGCCAAACAATGGTATCGCTAGTAATAAGAATATCTTTTTCGTTTAAATTGTTTTTAAAAGCTTCGGCTTTTAACTCTGCTAAAAAATCGGTTATCTCTTCAGCTTTTAAATGATCTGGGTAAATTTCGTCAACAGGTTTTAATTGTATTTTAAAATCAAGCTCTAAGTCTTTTAAAAACTGTTGTCTTCGGGGTGAACCCGAAGCTAGAATAATATGGTAATCTTTAAATTGATCTTTCATAATTAAGCAGTTAAGCGAAAAATAAATAAGGAAAAAGCACTAGTAATTAATACGGTTTGTAATAGTAATAAAACGGTTTTAGATTCTTTGTTTTTTTCAATACTAAAACACTTTATAACGGCTATTAATAAAGGCCCCATCAAGAAAAATAAGCCAAACATTAATGCTTTACTATTTTGATACATGTAAGTGTGTAAATAGTAAGCGCAAGCAGCAGTAGGTAGTAAAAGAAGAACTCCAATTGTTTTTAAACTTCGGCTAAAGCCGAATAAATGCTCTAAAGTTTGTTTACCTTGATTGTGTAATGTGTTAGAGTTTTTTAGGTTATAAATTCCTGCTAAAGGAATAATTAATAAGAAAATATAAATACTGTAATCTGTAATTATAGAAAATAATAAACGGTGTAAACCTTCGGGTTCTTGTTTAATAAAAGTAACCAGTTCGAACACGCCATAAATTAATATTGAAAAGGCAATACAAAAGGCTACACATAAAATACCTATTATAGACTTGTTTTTTAATTGTGAATGGAAAACAAATAATAAAGCAGAAATTATTAAACTTAAATTTCCTAAGTTAAAATTACCTATGCTATAACCAATGTAGTAACTAAGAGCAAGACCAATAAAATTAGCTATAGCAAAACGTAAATATCCTTTTTCATTTTCTTTGTATAATAAGGCTCCTATGCTTAGGCAGAAAAGGCTTACTATCCATAATACAAAATTGGTGTTACTTAATGAGGTTTCAAATTGATTAATGCTACTGGATAGTATACCGAACTTGATTCCGGAAAAGGTAATCAATATTGTAAACAGTGTAAACGCAATAAGCTTTTTGTGCATAATTTATTGATGATGGTATGGTTCGTTACGTAAAATTGTAAAGCCTCGGTATATTTGTTCAATAATGAACAAACGTACCATTTGGTGAGAAAAAGTCATTTTTGATAATGATATTTTTCCTTGTGCTCGTTTGTAAATAGCATCGCTAAAACCATAAGGCCCGCCAATAACCAAAATAAGATTTTTGATTCCGCTATTCATATGTTTTTGTAAATACTTTGAAAAATCTACTGATGAGAATTGTTTTCCGTTTTCATCTAATAATATTAAAACATCTGACTTGGTAGTGTGTTTTAGTATTAAGTCTCCTTCTTTTTCTTTTTGTTGGGCTTCGCTGAGGTTTTTTACCTTTTTTAAGTCAGGAATTATCTCTAACTTAAACTTTACATAATGGCCTAATCTTTTAGTATAATCACTAATTAGGCTGTTTAATTCCGAGTTATCCGTTTTTCCTATAGCTAATAATGTAATTGTCATTCTAACAAATTCAGATTACTTTGTACATTAGCAAAAATAACGAACGAAAATGATAAGTAAAGACCAATTTGACCACGAAATAAATTTAATTATTGCTAATGCTATTCGCGAAGATGTAGGGGATGGGGACCATAGCTCTTTGGCTTGTATTCCAGACACTGCTAAAGGAAAAGCAAAGTTATTAGTGAAAGATGAAGGAATTTTGGCAGGAGTGGAGTTTGCAAAGCAAGTTTGTGCTTATGTTGATCCAGGTTTACAAATTGAGGTTTTAATAGAAGATGGTAGCCCTGTAAAATACGGAGACATTGCTTTTTATATGACCGGGAGTTCGTTATCTATATTAAAAGCAGAGCGTTTAGTGTTAAATGCTATGCAGCGTATGAGTGCTATTGCTACTAAAACAAAGTTTTTTGTTGATTTATTAGATGGAACAAACACAAAGATTTTAGATACTCGTAAAACAACACCTGGTATTAGAGCTTTAGAGAAATGGGCTGTTACCATTGGAGGAGGAGAAAATCATCGTTTTGCTTTGTATGATATGATTATGCTTAAAGATAATCATATTGATTTTGCAGGGGGTATTACACAAGCTATTGACCAAACAAAACAATATTTAAAAGAAACAGAGCGAGATTTAAAAATTATTGTAGAGGCTCGTGATTTAGATGAAATTAAAGAGATTTTAAAATCAGATGGTGTTTACCGTATTTTAATTGATAACTTTAATTACGAAGATACTAAAACAGCTGTTGCTTTAATTGGTGATCAATGTTTAACGGAGTCTAGTGGTGGTATTAATGAAGAAACTATTAGAGGTTATGCTGAATGTGGTGTAAATTATATTAGTAGTGGAGCATTAACACATTCGGTTTATAATTTAGACTTAAGTTTAAAAGCAGTATAAATGTTATTTAAACTTAAATCAAAAATTTTAAATTTTCCTATAGTAAGGTTACTTATTATTTTATTTAAAAAAATGGTAATCCCTGGTTTTAAGGGGTTATCTATGTATGGTTTATGTGATATGTATTTTAGCGGAATAGTAAAAGGAGCTTTTTCTACAAGAGCATCTGCTATTTCATTTAGCTTGTTTATGGCTATTTTTCCTTTTTTACTTTTTCTATTAAACTTAATACCCTTTATTCCGGTTGAAGGTTTTCATGATGAGTTTTTAGCTTTTTTACAGGAGTTATTGCCGCCAAAAACATCTAGTTTTTTTGATACAATACTTAATGATATAGTAAATCAGCAACGTGTAGGGTTGTTATCGTCAACATTTGTATTATCTATGTTGTTTATGACTAACGGAATTAATGCTGTTTTTTCAGGTTTTCAAAACTCATACCATACTAAAATTACAAGAGGGTTTATACAACAGTATGCAGTAGCTCTAGGTATAGCTGTAATTGTGGCCTTATTTTTGTTTTTAACAGTGTATACTACTTTGTATTACGCTTATATAATAAACAAGTACAATGACTATTTAATAGTAGGAGATACGTTATTTTGGGTAAACTGCGGAAGGATTACGATATTCATTTTAATGACTTTCTTTATAACTGCTACTTTGTTCTTTTTTGGAACAAAAGAAGGTAAATCAACACCATTCTTTTCAGCAGGAGCTGTTTTAACAACCATTCTAATTATTATAACCACCTATTTATTTGGTTTTTATATTAATAACTTTTCAAAATATAATGAACTTTATGGTTCTATAGGGGCATTATTAATTATGATGATTTATATATGGATCAATTCAAATTTGGTACTTTTAGGCTATGAGCTTAATGCTAGCCTTCGTAAATTGAAGTCGATTTAAATGAACTACCCCGCTGCAAGCAGACGGGGTATCTAAATCAAAACAACGATAATTGCTTTACTCTATGTAAAACAATATAATCTTTTTCATTTCCTTGATTTCTAACATATTTGGATATTGCATTTTCATCTCCAAATTTACTAACCGTATTAACAAAATAACCACTTGACCAAAATGCTCCTCCCCATAAAACTTTTTTAACTTCTGGATGCTTTTTGAAGAGTTCTCTTGCTGTTATACTTTTTATCATTTTAATCAAAGAAGTTGGACTTTTTGTAGGAACTGATTGTAGTAAAAAATGAACGTGATTTTTATCTGTTCCTATTTCTAAGAAATGAACTTCATAACGTTCTGATATCTCAACACAAATATCAACTAAACTTGTATCTATAGTTTT
>CAZJGP010000136.1:0-7493 GCA_964545595.1 uncultured Flavobacteriaceae bacterium
CTGCTATAATACCAGCACATTCTGTTCCATGACTTTGTGCAACATCTTCTGTATAATCAGGATCTGAATCATTATTTAAATAATCAAAACCTCCCCTTACCTTAGCTCCAGGAACATTAAATCTTCCTCCTCCTAAATCAATATTATCATAGTCCACACCATTATCAATCACTCCAACCTTTATCCCTGAATTTCCTGTAGTAAAATCCCATGCTCTCTCTGCATCAATATCCCTGTCTGTACTATCTTCAAAACCATCTTGACGAAAATACTGAGGATCATTAGGTCTATTATCTAACTGAATCGAATAATTAGGTTCAGCATATTCTATTTCTTCAAACGATTCCATATGCTCACAGATATCAAGTATACCCTCTGATGTATTCATTTTCATTACCATCATATTATAAAAGCCTAAACTTTTAACTTTTTTCCCATTACGAGAGGTAGATTCTCCATAAGATGGCTTATACTTTCTAACCACTTTAGTTATTTCATAATTACCATACGATGATAAAAAAGAATTTGGTGATTTGAAAATCTTCGCTTTATTCATGACATCAATACATATGGATTTAACTTTGTCTGATTCTAAAAAAGAATCAGATACCATTTCTTCTTTAAATTTAATAATTATCTCATCTGTAATACCTTCCTCAGAAAATTTCTTTTCTTAACAAAATATCGAGGAAAATATGCTACTAATAATAAAAATAATTATAAGAATATTATATTTTTTCATAATTTATTCAATAGTTATTTGTTCACTAATGAAGATTCCATCCTCTATAATAAACATTAAGTTATAATCACCAATAGGTTCATCAATAACAATATTTTGTTCTGTTTGATCTGGAAAAAAAGAGGTTAAACATTCTACTTCTCCATTATTTGGTAAATTTTTAGTAATCAATTCAATAAAAATATTATTCTCTTCTGTTCTCTGTCTTACTCCACAAAAAACATCACAACCACTAGAAAAAAAATCAATGGTTAAAGAAAATTCTTCTCCTCGAGTAATGTTTCTATTAGAAATTTCTACAGACTCAACAAAATTAATAGTCTCATTGGCATCGGTGTCATCACATACATTTTCTGAAATTAATTCTAACATTCCTGATGTGTCTTCTGAGTCATTATTTTCATCACAAGAAAAAAGAATAAAGAATAAAGGGATACTTATTATTCTTAAAAAAAATGTCATATTTATCTTATTTATTTTCAATTATTGTTAATCTTTCTTGTAAATTTTTTATGATCTTTTGTTGCTCTTTGACTGTACTTACTAAAATTGGGAGCATTCCATTATAATTTACAAATTTATTACCATTGCTATCTGTATCAACTAATGATGGAAATAGGCCTTCTAAATTTTGTGCTAAAAACCCACAATAAGTTTTTTGTACTGCATCTCCTTTTTCTATTTCTAATTGTTCTTGATTATAGTTATATGTAACAGGCCTAACATTCATTAACCTTTGAGTTGTATCACTCATATCCTCAATATTCTCTTTTGTTCTTTCATCACTAACTGTAAATGCATTTCCACTTCCGTCCAAGTACCATCTTTCTCTCATACCATCTTCATCATACACCCTTAGTAATCGACCTTGATCTCCAGGACTCCATATTACTGCATAATCTCCATCTGCATAAAATCCACCACTTTCACTTATCCCTTGTTCCATCATTAAACCATCAAATCTAGAATTAAATGTAAAGCTTCTTGCACTTCCATATCTACCTTGACTATCTGTAAAAATTTTTGCTCGAGTATCACCTATTTCAATATCTCCATTTGTTTCTACTTAAATTTGAGAAAAAAGATTACTAATTGAAAAAATCGAAGTAGCAGTTAAAGTAATTTTGTGTTTAAAATTCATTTTTGGTTTGTTTTTAATTAATGCTCTAATGTATATTTTTTTTTAACATAAAATTTTCATAATGAATCAGTTAATGTTTTCTTAACTTTCTAACAATTTTATTGTTAGATATCTAACACAACTTATGTGTAAATCAAAAATTTAATCAATAAAACACTAAAAAAGTTAACATTAAATTTAAATACATTCTCAAAATCAGCAAAGTAAAGCGATTAGAACAAGAACCTATTTTACCTGAACGTTCTAAAAAAATACGTGATGCCCGCCATGGCCCAACTACGTGGATATCGGTAATTATAAGAGAAGGGAAATTTAGGCAAGTTCGTAAAATGACATCAGCAGTAAATTGCCCTACTCTGCGTTTAGTACGAGTACGCGTTGGTAATATTCATTTAAACAGCATGGAGGTCGGAAAGGTTATAGAATTACCAATGTCGCCATTAGAAGTATTATAAAAAGAAAAAGGCTTGTAATTTAATTACAAGCCTTTTTCTTTTTATGTGTTTAAGTATTACTCTCTAGAAAGTATACTTAATATGTACCAAAATAATAACATTAATGAAGCAAACAAACCTAATGAAGCTCCTACATATTGGTCTTCAGAATATTTGTGAACCATGTTTGATGTTTGGTATAATATTGAACCAGAGGCCAAAATAACCATGCCTACACTAAACCAAAGTCCTAAATTAAAACCAAACAAGGTTCCTGCAATTATTAAGCCTAAAGCAATAAAAAATCCGATACTTAATATCGATTTAAGAAAAGAGAAATCTTTTTTAGTTAATAAAACTATAGCTGAAAGTCCTGTAAATAAAGACAATGTTAATACAGCTGCTTGATTTAAAATATTAGCTCCTCCCTTTTCAGCAATTATTATTGCCATTCCTATCAATGGAATAAATATAAAAGCTTCAGCAATTACATATAATATTAAACCGACATATTGTTGGTTTTTATTATGGTTTGTTAATGCCATTTTTTCAGCATAATTAGTAGCAAACATAAAGCCACCTAATACTAATAACCATTTCCAGCCTTGCGTTAATGAAAAAGCAAAATTAACAATAGTTTCACTTTGGAAAAAAGCCCATTCTGCAACTACAAATAGTAATACAGCTAAAGCTAAATGCGTATATGTTTTTTTATAAAAAGCTACTTTTTGATCTTCAGCTAAAGCGCTTACTGGTAATGAATGTTGATATTGTTCCATTTAAATTATAAAATTTAGTTAGTTGCCCTAATATATTAAATTTCAATGAGTTTATATTCGTACTGGAATACCTTCTTCTTTTAATTTTTGTTTAAGTTCCAGAATACCAATTTCTTTAAAATGAAATACACTTGCTGCTAATGCTGCATCGGATTTTCCATTTTTAAACGTATCTACAAAATGTTGCATATTTCCGGCACCACCTGATGCTATAATAGGAATATTTAATTCCGAACTTAATCTAGCTAAAGCTTCATCTGCAAAACCATCTTTAGTACCATCATTATCCATCGATGTAAATAATATTTCGCCAGCACCACGTTCTTCAACCTCTTTAGCCCAATCGAATAGGTTTAATTCTGTAGGTACCTTACCACCTACTAAATGAACAATCCATTGTCCATCTATTTGCTTAGCATCAATAGCAACTGTTATACATTGGCTACCAAATTTAGCTGAAAGTTCATTAATTAAATCTGGTCGCTTTACAGCAGAAGAATTAACAGACACCTTATCAGCACCATTATGCAAAAGAATATCTACATCTTCAACTGATGATATTCCGCCACCTACTGTAAAAGGTATATTAACCTCTTTGGCTACATTACGAACTAAATTGGCTAATGTTTTTCTTCGTTCTTCTGTTGCCGATATATCTAAAAAAACCAACTCATCAGCTCCTGTTTTAGCATATATAGCAGCAAGTTCTACAGGGTCACCTGCATCACGTAAGTCTACAAAATTTACCCCTTTTACAGTTCTACCATTTTTAATATCTAAACAAGGTACTATTCTTTTTGTAAGCATTTTTCTTAGTTATTACTTAGAATTTACAATGTAATCTTCTAACTGTTTCATACTAATTCGGTTTTCATAAATAGCTTTTCCAATTATAGTTCCTTCGCAACCTAATTCAGCTAATTTAGGTAATTCGTCAAAAGTTGAAATACCACCAGAAGCGATTAATTTTATATTAGGAATTTGAGCTAACATTTTTTGATATAAGTCAAAAGAAGGTCCTTGCAGCATACCATCTTTACTAATATCCGTACAAATAACGTAGCTTACTCCTTCTTTTTGGTACTCTTGTACAAAAGGAATTAATTCTTGGTCACTTTCCTCTAACCAACCACTAACAGCAATCTTTTCGTTATTAGCATCGGCTCCTAAAATTATTTTATCGGCTCCAAATTTAGATAACCAACTACGGAAAACATCTGCATCTTTTACAGCTATGCTACCACCTGTAATTTGGTTAGCACCACTTTCAAAGGCAATGCGTAAATCTTCATCGGTTTTTAAACCTCCTCCAAAATCAATTTTAAGATTAGTTTGAGATGCTATTTGTTCTAAAACTTTATGATTTACAATATGTTTAGATTTAGCACCATCTAAATCTACTAAATGTAAATGTTGTATTCCATGCGCTTCAAACTCTTTAGCAACTTCTAAAGGGCTTTCATTATAGATTTTCTTAGTGTTATAATCTCCTTTTGAAAGACGTACACATTTTCCGTCTATAATATCAATTGCAGGTATTAATCTCATTTTTTTTATTTTTACTTAAAACCAATAGAGTTTACTTATTTGGTTTATTTTAAAAGTATTGTTCTTAACTTTTCATCAGAAGCTTTTGTTGCTTTTGATAAAATTATTTTACCATTTTCATCGAATACAATATATCGGGGTATCCAATCTAAATTTACATAACTTGTTAATGCATTATTCCACCCTTCAATTATGTAATAATGGTCTCCTTTTATTTGCCTTTTTTCAATAGCTTTTTTCCAACTACCATTAGTTTTATCTAAGGATATATAAACAAAATCAACATTTGTAGTTTCTTTTTCTAATTCCTGTAAACTTGGTAAACCTTCAATACAATCTCTACACCATGCAGCCCAAAAATCAACTACTATTTTTTTTCCTTTATGAAGCTCTAATACTTCTTCAAATGACACCATTTCTCCTTTAGTATTTTGCATTTTAAAATGCATAACATTTTCAGGTATATCATCAGTCATTAAGTAAGCAGGTGCAGCTTTGTTTTCAGCACAACTAGTTAATAAACTGATAAATGACAAAAAGAAAAAAAATAGTTTTTTCATATTTTTAAAAAACCTTATTAATTAGTTTTCGATAAAAAATTATTCAAAATTTGCTCACCTATATCACTACTTTTTTCAGGGTGAAATTGCAATCCATAGAAGTTATCTTTTTGTAATCCTGAACTATAGTTTACACCATAATCAGTTACACAACTTGTAAAATCGCAAATTGGAGCATAAAAACTATGTACTAAATATATAAATGATTCAGCTGAGACCCCATCAAAAAGACTTGATTTAAAATCACGTATTTGGTTCCAACCAATTTGAGGTACCTTAAGATCATTATTAAAACGAACCACATCTACATCAAAAATTCCTAAACCTTTCGTGTTTCCTTCTTCAGTTGAATTACACATTAACTGCATACCTAAACAAATACCTAAAACAGGCTGTTTTAATTCTGGTATCAATTTATCTAACCCACTTTCCTTAAGTTTAGACATAGCACTACTAGCCTCACCTACACCCGGGAAAATTACTTTATCAGCAGCTTTTATTTCTTCTACATTGTCACTTAATATAGCTTTGTAACCTAAACGCTCAATAGCGAATTTAATACTTTGTATATTTCCTGCTCCGTAGTTTATTATGACTATTTTCATTTATATTTAGTATTGAGAAGTCAGAATTGAGTATTAAGAAATATTCTCACTACTCAATTCTAATATCTAAAATCTCTAATTAAAGCATTCCTTTTGTACTTGGTAAAAACATTTTGTTAGCATCTCGCTTAACAGCCATTTTCATTGCTTTAGCAAAAGCTTTAAAAATACCTTCAATTTTATGATGCTCGTTATCTCCTTCTGCCTTTATGTTTAGGTTACATTTAGCCCCATCAGAGAATGACTTAAATAAATGTAAAAACATTTCCGTTGGCATATCACCAATTTTTTCACGCTTAAAGTCAGCATCCCATACTAACCAAGGTCTACCACCAAAATCAAGAGCTACTTGGCATAAACAGTCATCCATTGGTAAACAGAAACCGTAACGTTCAATACCTAATTTATTACCTAAGGCCTTAGCAAAAAGCTCTCCTAAAGTAATCATAGTATCTTCTATAGTGTGATGTTCATCTACATGTAAATCGCCATCAACTTGAACAGTTAAATCCATATTACCGTGTTTACCTATTTGATCTAGCATATGATCAAAAAAATCTAAACCTGTTTTAATATTATTTTTACCTGAACCATCTAAATTTACTTTTATATAAATTTTAGTTTCATTAGTGTTACGTGTAATTTCAGCTACACGATCTTCTAAGCGTAAAAACTCATAAATCTCTTTCCAGTCTGTAGATGTTAAAGCTATACAATCAATTATTGCTTGTTTATTAGCTTCTATTTCGTCGGCTCCTAAATTTGGGTCTTCCGATAAAAATATACCTTTTGCACCAAGGTTTTTAGCTAATTCCATATCTGTAATACGATCACCTAAAACAAAGGAGTTTTCTAAATCGTATTTTTCCTTATCAAAATACTGCGTTAATAAACCTGTTCTTGGTTTACGCGTTTCTGCATTTTCATGCGGAAATGT
This sequence comes from uncultured Flavobacteriaceae bacterium, assembly GCA_964545595.1. Lineage (GTDB taxonomy): Bacteria > Bacteroidota > Bacteroidia > Flavobacteriales > Flavobacteriaceae > Aquimarina. Next base: position 6,747 of record CAZJGP010000136.1, read on the forward strand.
TTTGTCAATATGTACCGCTTCAAATGTAACACCTTCTTTCTCGAAAGCTTCCATTACCTTGTTTTGTGCAGGCCAAAAAGTATCCTCAGGAAAAGAATCTGTTCCTAAACCATCTTGGTTAGTTACCATAACCAATTCATAATCCAATTCAGTAGCTATTTTAGCCATGTATTGAAAAACTTTTGGATAAAATTCTAACTTTTCTAAACTGTCTAATTGATAATCTACTGGTGGTTCTAAAACTAGTGTTCCGTCTCTATCTATGAATAATACTTTTTTCATTTCTTTATATGTTTAGTAATATTTAAATATTACTATTTCAATTCTTTTAATACTTTAATAAGCGTACTGTTTTCTTGAGGTGTTCCTACGGTAAACCTTAATGTGTTTTCACATAAAGCTTGGGTAGTTCGGTTTCTAATTACAATTCCTTTAGCTAATAATTCATTATAGCGTTTTGTTGCATTATCTACTTTAACTAACACAAAATTAGCTTCTGAATCATGAATATTTTCCACATAATCCACTTCAAGCAAAGCTTCAACCAGGGCACTTCTTTGCTCCAGTATACTTGAGATCTCACTCTTAACAGAAGAGGTGTCTAACACACGTTCTAAGGCTTTTTTCTGCGTAAGCTCATTCACATTATAAGGGGGTTTTATTTTGTTTAAAACCTCTATTATTTCTGCGGAAGCGTAACATAAACCTAAACGAATACCAGCTAAACCATATGCTTTAGAAAGGGTT
>CAZJGP010000137.1:0-7394 GCA_964545595.1 uncultured Flavobacteriaceae bacterium
CATTTAGATTTTGTAGCAGGAGTTTCAGCATGCAGTCTAGGTCATTGTCATCCCAATGTAGTTAATGCTATAAAAAAACAAGTAGATAGTTATTTACATGTAATGGTTTATGGAGAATACATCCAAAAACCAGCAGTAGAATTAACAAAGTTAATAGCATCTTTATTACCAGAACCATTAAATACTACCTATTTAACAAACTCAGGAACAGAGGCTATTGAAGGATCTTTAAAGTTAGCAAGACGCGTTACTGGTCGAAGTGAAATTATAGCAGCCAAACATGCTTATCATGGTAATACTATGGGTAGTTTAAGTGTCATGGGCTTTGAAGAACGCAAACAAGCTTTTAGGCCATTAATACCCGATGTTCATTTTATAGAATTTAATAATGAAATTGATATTCAAAAAATAACTACTAAAACAGCAGGAGTTATTTTAGAAACTATTCAAGGTGGAGCTGGTTTTATTATACCAAATAATAATTATTTAAATAAAGTTAAACAACGTTGCGAAGATGTTGGAGCTTTATTAATACTAGATGAAATTCAACCAGGAATAGGGCGTACAGGTAAATTCTTTGGTTTTGAAAATTATAATGTAATACCCGATATTGTAGTTACAGGAAAAGGGCTTGGTGGTGGTTTGCCAGTTGGAGCTTTTACAGCTTCTAAAAAACATATGGAACTATTAACTGAAAACCCAATGCTTGGTCATATTACTACTTTTGGTGGTAACCCTGTTATAGCATCGGCTTGTTTAGCAACTGTTAATACAATTATTGAGTCTGATTTAATGTTAAAAACCTTGATTAAAGAGGTTTTATTTCGTAAATTATTAAAGCACAGTTTAATTAAAGAAGTTAGAGGAGTAGGTCTAATGTTAATAATATTATTACCTACACCCGAATTAGCTTTAGATTTAGTTATGAAATGCAAGGAAAAAGGATTGATTCTATTTTTCTTATTATTTGAAAAAAAAGCAGTTAGAATAACTCCTCCCTTAATAATATCAGAAGAAGAAATAACAGAAGGTTGTAATATAATTATAGATGTTCTTAATGAATTAATTTAATTCATAACATATTAATGTGGCATTAACTTTGTTCATTATTATGTTAATAACATGAATCCGTTTAGTTTAAATGTAGCTATTAAAATAGTAATTTTAAATAAATGTAAACCATATACCATATGTTTTTGAACCCTGATGAAAATGATAATGTAGCACTTGATAGATATGAAGCAATGCTTAAATCTAACAGAGTTATATTCTTTGATTCCAACGAGTTCGAAAATATAATTCATCATTATTTAGATAATGGTCAATTGAACAAAGCAAAAAGAGCAGTTTCAATGGCATTATCACAACACCCTTCAACAGTAAGTTTAAAATTGTTTAATGTCGAGATTTTAATTTTTGATGAAGAAATTGAAAAGGCAGAAGAAATTTTAAATACCCTTCAACAATTAGAACCAGAAAATGATGAAGTATATATTCAAAAAGCTTCAATTTGTTCTAAACGTAATGAACATCATGAAGCTATAGGCTTATTAAAATTTGCATTAGGTTTTAGTAATGAACCAGCAGATATTCATTCTTTATTAGGAATGGAGTATTTGTTTATTGATGATTTTGAAAATGCAAAAAAACATTTTTCAAAATGTCTATTTTTAGATCCCGAAGATTATTCTTCACTGTATAATACGATTAATTGTTTTAATTTTTTAGAACAACCAAATGAAGCTATAGAGTTTTTAACTAAATATTTAGATATTAATCCTTATAGTGAAATTGCTTGGCACCAATTAGGTAAACAATATCAAAATAATCAAGAATATAAAAGAGCACTTGCAGCCTTTGATTTTGCCATAATTAGCGATGATCGTTTTGTTGGTGCTTATATAGAAAAAGGGAAAGTGTTAGAGAAATTAAATCGTTTTCAAGATGCTATTGAAAATTATATGATTACTCTAGAGCTAGAAGACCCTACCTCATATGCATTACTTCATATTGGTATGTGTTTTGAGAAATTATCAGATAATGATAACGCACTTATTTATTACAAAAAAACGGTGCATGAAGACCCTTTACTAGATAAAGGATGGATAGCCATAACTGAATATTATTTAAAGCAAAAAGAATATACACGAGCTTTATATTATATTAACAAAGCAATAGATATAGATGCCTTAAATGTTGACTATTGGAAACATTCAGCATCGATTAATAATAGATTACTAAATTATGAAGAAGCAGAAATTAGCTTTCAAAAAATACTTCAATTAGGTGATATATCACTTAATATATGGTTAGATAGAGCTGATTTACTTTATAAAATGGGAGAAAATGAAGCTGCTATTGTTTGTCTTAATCAAACTTTAGAAATACATCCTGATAATTCTGAAGTAAACTATCGATTGGCAGGTTTGCATTTCAATAAGAAAGAAGATAATAAAGCTGAATTATACTTAAAACAAGCTTTAATAGCCGAGCCTGACTATTTTATTATTATTGAAGAATTATTTCCGAATGTTGCTATATTAAATAATGTACAACAACTATATGCAAGCCTTAAAAAATAGGTCTTAACTCCTTTTATTTAGTTATTTTTGAATGATCTCATATTAAAGTGAGTAATCATTATTAATAACTATGCAACGAACACTTAAAAGTTATTTTATTATTTTATTAAAAGGAATGGCTATGGGAGCAGCAGATGTTGTTCCAGGCGTTTCAGGAGGAACTATTGCTTTTATATCGGGGATCTATCAAGAGCTTATAGAAACTATTTCGGGTATTAATTTAGGCTTAATTACTACATGGAAAAAAGAAGGCTTTAAAGCTATGTGGCATAAAGCTAATGGTAATTTTTTAAGTGCCTTAGTAGCAGGAGGTTTTATTAGTGTATTTAGTTTAATGAAAGTGGTACACTTTCTTTTAGAAAATCATCCAGTAAAATTATGGGCTTTCTTTTTTGGTTTAGTGTTAGCTAGTATTATTTATATAGGAAAACAAATTAAAAACTGGTCGGCAATAACCATTTTAGCAATAATAATTAGTGCTGTTTTTGCTTTTAGTATTACTCAATTAGGAACTTTTCAAGAGTCCGATAATTTGTTTTTTCTATTTGTAGCAGGAGCAATAGCAAGTTGTGCAATGATATTACCAGGAATATCGGGTTCATTTATTTTAGTTCTTTTAGGTGCATATGCCACTATTATAGATGCGGTACACAATGTAGATATAACAAAAATTGCAGTTGTTGGTTTTGGAGTGTTAACAGGAGTTTTATCTTTTTCACACCTACTAAAGTGGCTTTTTAAAAATTACGAAAATTTAACACTAGCAATACTTACAGGGTTTATTTTAGGATCATTAAATAAAATATGGCCTTGGAAACATACTCTAGAATCTATTGTTATAGATGGTAAAACTAAAGTAATAAAAGAAGCTTCAGTTTTACCTTCTAACTTTGAAACAGAACCACATTTACTTTCAGCTATCGTTTTAGCAATTGTTGGTTTTACCTTCATTCTTATTTTAGAAAAATTAGCATCAAAAAAATAAAATATGCAAAACACCAAACGTAACTTTCTGCAAAAAATAGTTTTAATCTTGAAAGGGTTAGCTATGGGTGCAGCAAATAAAGTTCCAGGTGTTTCTGGAGGGGTTGTAGCCTTTGTTGGTGGTTTTTATGAAGAGTTTATTTATTCACTTCAAAAAATAAATTTTAAGTCTTTTAAACTTTTAATCAGCTTTCGTTTAAAAAGCTTTTGGAGTTATATTAATGGACCTTTTTTAGGCCTGCTAATACTAGGAATGCTTATTAGTTATTTTAGTGTTTCTAAACTATTAGATTATTACTTAGAAAAAAATGAAGTCTATGTTTGGGGCCTATTTTTTGGATTGATAATTGGTTCTTTAATATCAATTGTTAAAAGTTATAATAGTTGGAATATAAAAAATTACGGTTGGTTAATTTTTGGAATAAGCATAGGATTAATTATTAGTTTAATTAAACCAGCCACTCAAAATGATAATTTAATTTTTGTGTTTTTTTGCGGAATTATAGGGGTTTCTGGTATGACATTGCCAGGCTTATCTGGTTCTTTTATACTTATGCTATTAGGTAATTATGTATTACTATTAGTAGATTCTGTAAATGCATTATCTAAAACGGTTATTTATATTTTAAATAACAATTATATTTTTTTAGATGATCCAATGCATATGAGGTTATTGCATGTATTAATAGTTTTTACAATTGGATCTTTAGTAGGTTTAGTTAGCTTATCGCATGGCTTAGGTTATTTATTAAAGAAATTTAAAACACAAACCTTTGCTTTAATTATTGGTTTTATTACAGGTTCCTTAGGGGTTGTTTGGCCATGGAAAAACAAAATTTATAAAACAGATAGTTTTAATAAATTAATAATGGATCTTAACGGAAATTCTATAATAGAAGATTATCAACGTTATATACCAAATTTAACAACTGAAACTTATATTACCTGTTTCTGGATTTTAATAGGAATACTAGTCGTAGTATATTTGGACTCTTTAGGAAATAAGACAATAACAGAATGAAAAAAACATACGGGCTTTTAGGAAAAGATATAGAATATTCTTTTTCACGTAATTACTTTAATGAGCGTTTTCAAAAGGAAGAAATAAATGCACAATATATAAATATCGATTTACAAGATATTGAAGAGTTAAAAGCTGTTTTCGAAAAAGAAAACCTTAGCGGAATGAATGTTACCATTCCTTATAAAGAAGATGTTATAAAGTTTGTAGATCGTCTTTCTCCTGTTGCTAAAGCTATTGGAGCAGTAAATGTAGTAAAGTTTGAAAAAGACGGAACACTTACGGGATATAATAGCGATTATTACGGGTTTAAAAATTCCTTAATGCCATTGCTTAAAGAAATTCCTAAAAAGGGATTAATTTTAGGTACTGGTGGAGCTTCTAAAGCTATTAAACATACATTTGAAAACTTAGGTATAGAACCAATGTTTGTTTCTAGAACAAAAAAAGAAGGTCGCTATACTTATGAGGAGTTAACTAAAGAAATCATTGAAGAAAACTTATTAATTGTAAATTCTAGTCCTGTAGGTACTTTTCCTAATATTAATGATGCGCCAGCAATACCATATGAGTTTTTAACTGATAAGCATATGTTATTTGATTTGGTTTATAACCCTGAACGAACTGCTTTTCTTAAAAAAGGAATAGAGAAAGGAGCAAGTGTATTAAACGGATCTAGAATGTTAGTACTACAAGCCGAAGAATCTTGGGATATTTGGAATGAACTGAAGTAATTATAAAGTAAGATACTTTAAAAAACCTACTTGAATTTTCAAGTAGGTTTTTTTGTACCTAAAATTTATAGTATTAATATTGTTATATGAGTAAAAAACCGAAAATTGTAATTGTAGGAGCTGGCTTTGGTGGTATTGCTATGGCAAAATCATTTAAAAATAAACCAGTCGAAGTATTGTTAATTGATCAATATAATTATCACAACTTTCAACCATTAATGTACCAAGTTGCAACGGGTGCATTAGAGCCATATAGTATTGCCTATCCTGTACGTCGAATTTTTAGAAAATTTACAAATGTTCATTTTAGAATGGCAGAGGTATTTTCTGTAGAAAACGAAACAAACACTATAAAAAGTTCTATTGGTGATATTAATTTTGATTATTTAATTATAGCTACTGGTAGTAAAACCAACTACTATAATTTTGAATCGATTAAAGATAAAATATTAACTCTAAAATCAATTCCTGAAGCACTAGATTTACGTAGTTATATATTTCAGAATTTAGAAAAGGCTATTGAAAACAATGAGCATAAAAACATTGAAGAAATATTAAATATAGCCATAATTGGTGGTGGTCCTGCAGGTATTGAGGTGGCAGGTTCATTAGCTGAAATGAAATGTCATGTATTACCTAAGGACTTTCCTGGTTTAGATATTTCTAAAATGAATATTAATTTATACCAATCTCCTAATAGGTTATTAGCTTCTATGTCTAATGAAGCATCTGATAAATGTGCTAAATATTTAAAAGAACTAGGAGTTAATGTACATTTAAATACAAGAGTAAGTAATTACGAAGGAGATGTTATAACTACTAAAAATGGGGATACATTTAAAACTGATACGGTAATTTGGACGGCAGGGGTAAAGGGAGCTCCAATAGATGGTTTGCCTGAAAATGCTTTAAAAGGAAACAGAGTTCTTGTAAACGATTATAATCAAGTAACAGGCTTTAAAAATATATTTGCAATAGGTGATGTTGCTATTTGTATTACGGAACATAACCCTAAAGGTTTACCAATGTTAGCGCCAGTAGCACAGCAGCAAGGAAAGCTTCTTTCTAAAAATATTTTAAAACTAATTAAAGGGAAAGAGTTAGAAAAATTTGAATATGTTGACCGTGGCTCTATGGCTACCATAGGTCGTGGTAAAGCAGTAGTCGATTTACCAAAATGGAAATTTCAAGGAACATTTGCTTGGTTAGTGTGGATGTTTGTGCACATAATGTCTTTAGTAGGTTTCCGTAATAAAATTTCTGCTTTTTGCGATTGGGTATATAATTATATAAGTTACGATCGTCCGTTAGGATTAATTATACGCCCCTTAAAAAAAGATTAAGATTAACTGTAAATTATTGCTCATAATTTATAGTTAATCTACTGGTAAGTCTAGCTACCTTTGCACTTTAATTGAATTAGTATTCAAAAAAAGTAAAGCCATGGCAAATTATATAAAAGACCAACAAGAAATATTAAAAAAACTAAATATTTCTAAGTTGAATGCCATGCAAGAAGAGGCATTTACTAGTGTTACTAACTCTAAAAACACTATTTTACTTTCTCCTACTGGTTCTGGTAAAACATTAGCTTTTTTATTACCATTATTAAACTCTTTAGACCCAAGCATAAAAGATGTTCAAGCATTAATTCTAGTACCATCTAGAGAATTAGCTATACAAATAGAGCAGGTTATACGCTCTATGGGTTCTGGGTTTAAAGTAAATGCTGTTTATGGTGGCAGACCAATGTCTAAAGATAAAATTGAACTAAAACACTTACCTGCAATACTTATTGGAACACCTGGTCGTATTGCCGATCATTTTAGTAGCGAACGTTTTACTACAGAAACTATTAAAACTTTGGTTTTAGATGAGTTTGACAAATCATTAGAAGTTGGTTTTGAAGGGGAAATGAAATTTATTTTGCAGCAATTACAAGATCTAGAAAAACGAATATTAACATCGGCAACACAAGGAGTTGAAATTCCTGAATTTGTACGTGCTAATAAACCAACTGTTGTAAATTATTTAGGAACTATAACTTCTAAATTAAAACTTAAAACAGTTATC
>CAZJGP010000138.1:0-2869 GCA_964545595.1 uncultured Flavobacteriaceae bacterium
GATTTTAGAAAAGAAAGCTTCTATACGAGAAGTTATGGCTTTCCCTAAAACAGGACAAAGTGAAGATTTATTATTCCATAGCCCATCTAAACTATCTGAAAAGAAAGTGAGTGAACAAAATGTAAAAGTGATTAAGAAACAGTAATTTATTTACTTATAATATTTAAAAAGCCTCAAATCAATACATTGATTTGAGGCTTTTTTTTGTTTTTATTCAAAAATCATACTTTAATATGATTTTTTAAATAGAGTATAACTTTATATTTGAGGATTAAATAAAAGTTTAGATACAATGAAATTTACAATCGCTATTATTTTAATGTTTTCTTTATCAGGGTTTTCTCAAAGAGCTAAATTATATAAGGGGTTGCCAAAAAAAACCTATTATAAGAATGGAAATGTAAGAGTAAATAGAGAATTCGATAACAATAAAATTAAAAATTACTCAACTTATTATAAGAGTGGAGAATTAAGATCTTATTATGTTTTTAACTCTAAGGGAATGCATGATAGTATAGCTAATTTTTATTTTCCTAATGGTAAAACAAAAACAGTCTGGGTTTATAAAAGAGGGGTTGTAAAAAAAAGAACAGATTTTGATGTAGATGGAAATATAATTAAAGGGAAGAAAAAATATGACAGAATAAGAGAGTGTAATAACAATTTAATGAGGAATCGAAATAGCCTGAGATGGGTTTTTAGAAGAGCTAATATTCATCTTAATTTAGGCTATTACGATGAGGCAATTGAAGATTTTGAATTTTTGAAATCTAAAATAAATGTAGATAATATATCGCCTAACCTTAAAAGAGGTTTATACCAAAACATAGCTATTGCTTATGGAGCAATTGAAGACTATGAAAATAGCTTAAAATATAATTTTAAATCCTACTCTATTGATAATGAGAATCAGGGAGTGTTAAATAATATTGGGTTTCTTTTGTTTAATGCAAAGGATTATGATTTGTCAATGAAGTATTTAAATAAATGTCATGAGGTAGCTCCTGATAATTATTATGCTTTTTTTAATAAAGCATTAATAAATTATGAAAAAGGTAACTTCATAAAAGCAAAAGAGTTTATTAAAAAAACTTTAGCAGATGAAAGGAGTGAAAAGCATTTAGCTCGTAGTTTTAATTACGAAAGAAATCTATGGACTACTAGTGGTGAAATATATCATAAATTAGGAAATAATGCTTTAGCTATTAATTACTTAAATAAAGCGATAGCCAATAATACAGTAAATTCTTATGCTTTTAAATCTTTAGGGGACGTATACACTTCTTTAGGAATTATCGACCAAGCCTGCTTATACTATTCATTAGCAAATAAGCATAAGTATTCGGTAATACATAATGACTTAGAATTTGCCAATAACTGTAATAATTGATTTATAATATTTAATGAGTTATTATCGGCTTTAAGAAGCTCAGTTTCGTTAAGAACTAGTAAATTAAAATTGGCAACCTGATAATGAAATAATAAGTTCCTATTGTAAATGTATAAAAACAAAAAGCCTCGTATGAAAATACGAGGCTTTTTTTGTAGTATAACTACTTTTATTATTTAGCAGTATGGTTAACTTGTTGTGGGAATGGAATTTCGATTCCTGCATTATCAAGGGCAACCTTAACATCTTGTAAAGACTTAAAGTAAACATCCCAGTAGTTAGCAACAGTAGCATGTGGTCTTACTAAAATATTAACAGAACTATCAGCTAATTCACCAACAGCAACGGTTGGAGCTGGAGATTTAAGAACTTTAGGATCACTCATTAATGTTTCCATAATAACAGTTTTAGCTTTTTCAATATCGTCACCGTAACTAATTCCTACGGTTAAATCAACACGTAAGTGACCAGTTGTAGAATAGTTAGTAATGTTTCCGTTAGAAAGTGCACCGTTTGGTACAATAACTTCTTTGTTGTCTGGAGTAATTATTTTAGTAACAAAAATTTGAATTTCTTTTACTACACCCATTGCATCTTGTCCTTCAATAAGATCTCCAACTTTGAATGGTTTAAATAATAATATTAATGCACCACCAGCAAAGTTTGCTAAAGAACCTTGTAATGCTAAACCAACAGCTAAACCAGCAGCACCAATTATTGCTACGAATGATGTTGTTTTAACACCTAACTGTCCTAAAGCAGTAATAAATAAAAGTATTTTAAAAGCCCAACCAATTAAGCTTAAAATAAACCCTCTTAATGATTCGTCTATATCTGTTTTAGATATAGCTTTTTTAATACCCTTCATTATTAGTTTAATAATCCATAAACCTATGATAAGGGTTGCTAATGCTAATATGATTTTAGTACCATATTCAATACCTAAATCAATAAGTTTACTAAAGTCAAATGATTTTAATGTCTCTTCCATAATTTGTGTTTTTATTCATAGCAAAATACTAAAAAAAGCAATAATTAAAATAACTATTGCTTTCTTTAATATTACTAATCGATAAAAGGTATAAAACAGAACTAAACTGTTTTATCGAATACTTTTTATAAAAGGAGCAATCCCTTTTATACCATCTTTTGTAAGTGTTTTTATGAAGGCAGAACCAATAATGGCACCTTTTGTACTTTTGGTTGCTTGTGTAAATGTTTCGGCATTATTAATACCAAACCCAACAATTTGCGGGGCATTTAAATTCATAGCTTCTATTCTTTTGAAATAAGCTTCTTGAGTATTTCCAAAACCAGATGTAGAACCTGTAACTGAAGCTGAACTTACCATATAAATAAATCCATTTGATACACTATCAATTACTTTTATACGCTCATCACTAGTTTGTGGAGTAATTAAAAATACATTTATTAACCCATGCTTTTCGAAAGTTTCACGGTAGTGTTCGTTATATTCAG
>CAZJGP010000139.1:0-10076 GCA_964545595.1 uncultured Flavobacteriaceae bacterium
GCTAAAGCATCTTCAATATACTTTTGAATAGCTCTTTTTAATGGCCTAGCACCGTATTGTTTATCAAAACCTTTATCTGCAATATGATCTTTAGCTTTATCACTTAGAGTAAGGTGGTAACCAAGTTCTTTAATTCTAAGAAATAGTTTCTTTAATTCAATATCGATAATAGAATGAATATCTTCACGCTCTAATGCATTAAAGACTACAACATCATCAATTCTATTTAAAAATTCTGGAGCAAAAGCCTTTTTAAGAGCTCCTTCAATAATACTTTTTGCATTGGCATCGGCTTGCGATTTTTGAGCTTGTGTTCCAAAACCAACACCTTCACCAAAATCTTTTAGTTTGCGAGCACCAATATTAGATGTCATAATTATAATTGAATTTCTAAAATCAATTTTACGACCTAAACTGTCTGTTAAATAACCGTCATCTAATACTTGTAAAAGCATATTAAAAACATCTGGATGTGCTTTTTCTATCTCATCTAAAAGTACAACCGAATATGGTTTTCTTCTAACTTTTTCGGTTAATTGACCACCTTCTTCATAACCCACATAACCTGGAGGGGCACCTACTAAACGAGATATTGCGAATTTTTCCATGTATTCACTCATGTCAACTCTAATAAGAGCATCTTCGCTATCAAAAAGCTCTTTAGCTAATACTTTAGCTAATTGTGTTTTACCAACACCAGTTTGTCCTAAAAATATAAAAGAACCAATTGGTTTATTGGGGTCTTTAAGACCAGCTCTATTACGCTGTATGGCTTTAACAACTTTAGCTACAGCATCATTTTGCCCAATTACTTTTCCTTTAATAAGATTAGGTAATTCAGCTAGCTTTGTAATTTCTTTTTGTGCAATTCTGTTAACAGGAATACCTGTCATCATAGAAACTACATCCGCAACATTTTCTTCATTAACAATTTCTTTATGGGCTTTAGCTTCTTCTTCCCATTGTGTTTGTGCTAATGTTAATTGTTTCTCTATAGTTTTTTCATCATCACGTAATTTAGCAGCTTCTTCGTATTTCTGCTTTTTAACTACACTATTTTTAAGTTCACGAACTTCTTCAAGTTGGCGTTCTAAATCAAGAATCTTTTTTGGAACATCAATATTGGTAATGTGTACACGTGAACCAGCTTCATCTAAAGCATCTATAGCCTTATCTGGTAAAAAACGATCTGTCATATAACGATTCGTTAATTTTACACAAGCTTCTAGTGCATCATCCGTATAAATTACATTATGGTGCTCTTGGTATTTATCTTTAATATTGTTAAGAATCTCAATAGTTTCTTCAATATTAGTAGGTTCTACAATAACTTTTTGAAAACGACGCTCTAGAGCACCATCTTTTTCAATAGAGTTTCTATATTCATCAAGAGTAGTAGCACCAATACATTGAATTTCTCCACGTGCTAATGCAGGCTTAAACATGTTCGAAGCATCTAAACTTCCTGTAGCACCACCGGCACCAACTATGGTGTGAATTTCATCAATAAAAAGAATGATGTCATCATTTTTTTCAAGCTCATTCATTAACGCTTTCATACGTTCCTCGAACTGACCACGATATTTTGTACCAGCAACAAGACCTGCCAAATCAAGGCTTACAACTCGTTTATCAAATAAAATTCGAGAAACTTTACGTTGGATTATTCTTAAAGCTAAACCTTCGGCAATAGCAGATTTACCAACACCAGGTTCTCCAATTAATAAAGGGTTATTCTTTTTTCTACGACTTAAAATTTGCGATACTCGTTCAATCTCTTTTTTACGACCAACAACAGGATCTAGTTTACCTTCTTCAGCCATAGCTGTTAGGTCCCTTCCAAAATTATCTAAAACCGGAGTTGTAGATTTTTTTACAGTTTTAGTACCACTACCACCAGAAGGATTACCACCTCCAAATGATTCGCGTTCCCCTTCATTTAAATCATCATTTTCATCCGGAAATGATTCAGAAGTGGGAGTATCGAATTTTTCGTCTTCGTTTACTGTCATACCTTTAAATTGCTCTTTAACACTTTCGTAATCAACTTTTAAACGGTTTAAAAGTTTTGTTGTGGGGTCATTGTCATTTCTTAAAATACACAATAATAGATGTGCTGTATTTATAATAGAACCTTGAAACAATTTGGCTTCTAAAAAAGTTGTTTTTAAAGCACGCTCTGCTTGCCTGGTTAAGTGTAGGTTTTTCTTCTCGTTAGAAGTTGCTAATTCACTTGTATTAGCCGGGCTTAAGATTTCTACTTTTCTTCTTAAATGGGTTAAATCCACTTCTAATGCAAAAAGTATATCTATAGCTTTTCCACTTCCATCTCTTAACAAGCCAAGCATAAGGTGTTCAGTGCCAATAAAGCCATGACCTAAACGCAATGCTTCTTCTTTGCTATATGCAATTACATTTTTTACTCTTGGTGAAAAATTATCGTCCATAAATATTCTTTGTACGTTAAATTTATGATTTTCTGAGTTAATAATGAACAAAAAATGTTCCAATTAATCTATGTTAACTAATTGAGTTAAAAAGTTAACGTTTTCAAAACAATAATCAAAGTATTTATTAACTATAATGATAGCTTGTTTTGTTAATAAGTAGATAATATAAAATTCTAAACTTTATTAAAGAGTAATGTAAAATTCTTATTTTGCTGCTTAGAATTAAAAATAAAATACCAACTATATGGCAGACGGTGAAAAGCTGATTCCAATTAATATTGATGAAGAAATGAAATCAGCATACATCGATTATTCGATGTCTGTGATTGTTTCAAGAGCTTTACCAGACGTTCGTGACGGTTTGAAACCTGTTCACCGACGTGTGTTATTTGGAATGTATGAATTAGGAGTACGTGCTACGGGAGCTCATAAGAAATCCGCAAGAATTGTAGGAGAAGTATTAGGTAAGTATCACCCACATGGTGATACATCTGTATATGATGCTATGGTACGTATGGCTCAAGATTGGAGTATGCGTTACATGCTTGTTGATGGGCAAGGTAACTTTGGGTCTGTTGATGGAGACAGCCCTGCAGCAATGCGTTATACGGAGGCTCGTATGCGTAAGATATCAGAAGATATGCTTGCTGATATAGATAAAGAAACTGTTGACCATAGTTTAAACTTTGATGATACTTTAAAGGAGCCAGATGTGCTACCTACTAGAGTACCAGGTTTATTAATTAATGGAGCTTCAGGTATTGCGGTAGGTATGGCTACAAATATGCCTCCACATAACTTAAGTGAGGTTGTGGATGGTACTATTGCATATATTGACAATAACGATATAGAAATAGATGAACTTATTCAGCATATAAAAGCGCCTGATTTCCCTACAGGGGGAACAATTTACGGTTACGATGGTGTTCGTGAAGCTTTTAAAACTGGTAGAGGTCGTATTGTTATGCGTGCTAAAGCAGTTATTGAAGAGGTTAAAGGTCGTGAGTGTATTATTGTTTCGGAAATACCTTATCAGGTAAACAAAGCCGATATGATAAAAAAGACGGCAGACCTTATTAATGATAAGAAAATTGAAGGAATATCTTCTATTCGTGATGAGTCGGATAGAAAAGGTATGCGTATTGTTTACGTATTAAAGCGTGATGCCATTCCTAACATTGTTTTAAATACATTATTTAAACATACACAATTACAAACTTCGTTTAGTGTAAACAATATTGCTTTAGTAAAAGGGCGCCCGCAACTACTAAATGTTAAAGATATGATCCATTATTTTGTGGAACATAGACATGAAGTTGTAGTGCGTAGAACGCAATATGAATTACGTAAAGCAGAGGAAAGAGCACATATATTAGAAGGTTTAATTATAGCTTCAGATAATATTGATGAAGTAATAGCAATTATAAGAGCTTCTAACAATGCAGATGAAGCAAGAGCTAAATTAATTGAGCGCTTTAAATTATCTGAGATTCAAGCTAAGGCAATTGTCGAAATGCGTTTACGCCAGTTAACTGGACTAGAGCAAGATAAATTAAGAGCTGAATATGATGAGCTTAAACTTACTATTGATGATTTAAAAGACATTCTTGATAAGAAAGAACGTCGTATGCAAATTATTAAAGATGAGCTTGCTGTAATTAAAGAAAAGTACGGAGACGAGCGTAAATCGGTAATAGAATATGCTGGTGGAGACTTAAGTATTGAAGATATGATACCTGATGAAAAAGTAGTTATTACTATTTCTCATGCGGGTTATATTAAACGTACTTCTTTAACAGAATATAAAACACAAAATAGAGGAGGAGTTGGACAAAAGGGTAGTACTACAAGAAATGAAGATTTCTTAGAACACTTATTTGTTGGAACCAACCACCAATATATGTTATTCTTCACGCAAAAAGGAAAATGTTTTTGGATGCGTGTGTACGAAATTCCGGAAGGAAACAAAACATCGAAAGGTAGAGCTATTCAAAACCTAATTAACATTGAGCAAGATGATAAGGTTAAAGCTTTTGTTTGTACACAAGATTTAAAAGATGAAACGTATATTAATGAACATTACGTAGTAATGGCAACTAAACGAGGTCAGGTTAAAAAGACTTCTTTAGAGCAATATTCTAGACCAAGAACTAATGGTGTAAATGCTATTACTATTAAAGAAGGTGATGAGTTATTAGAAGCTAAGCTTACTACAGGAAATAGTCAAGTAATGTTAGCATTAAAATCTGGTAAATCTATTAGATTTGAAGAAGAAAAAACAAGACCAATGGGCCGTGGAGCTTCAGGTGTTCGTGGTATAACTTTAGCGCATGAAAATGATGAGGTTATTGGAATGGTTGCAGTTAATGATGCTGAAAGTAACATACTTGTAGTTTCTGAAAACGGTTATGGTAAGCGTTCTAGTCTTGAAGATTATCGTATTACAAACCGTGGTGGTAAAGGTGTTAAAACTATTTCGGTAACGGATAAAACAGGAGGGCTTGTTGCTATCAAAAACGTTACGGATGCTGATGATTTAATGATTATCAATAAATCTGGTATTGCTATACGACTTGCTGTTAAAGAATTGCGTGTAATGGGTAGAGCTACACAAGGGGTTAAATTAATTAATCTTAAAGGTAAAGACTCTATTGCAGCAGTAGCAAAAGTAATGCACGAAGAAGAAGGTGTTGAAATAGAATTAGATGATGAAGGAAATCCAATAATTTCTGACTCGGAAGATGCTATTCCAAATACAGGGGTCGATACAACTTCTGAAGAATAGTGTGTTATATTTATATTTATAAAAAAAGGAGGCTTAAAATATTAAGCCTCCTTTTTTTGTTTTAAAGTTTTAATTATTATCGTTTAACAACGATATATCTTTTATTATCACTTTTAACTTTAAAAGAGTTTGATAAATACTTAAAATTTTCACTGTTTAAAACTTCTTTTTGATCTTCTAACCAAGTAGATTCAGTTACAATAGCATTTTTAAAATTAGCACCAATAATAGTACTGTTATCAAATGTTATTTTAGATAAATCGCAATTACTAAAATCTACATTAGATAAATTAGCGTTTGTAAAATTTATTTTATTTAATGCACTATCGGTAAAACTGGTATCTGTTAAATTAGCATCGGTAAAATTACAGCTTAATAAGTCAGACTTATAAAAATTAGCATTTTGTAAACTGGCACCTACAAAAGAACTTTTTATAAATGTAGATTTTGTAAAATTACCACCATCTAAATTAGAATGATTAAGATGAATAGTGTTAATATCTAGTTTGACCATATTGGCATTAGTAATTTCGGCATAATCAAAGTTCAATAAAGATAGTAATGAAGCTCTTGTATTGTTGTTAATTATAGTACCTAAATCTAAATTACTTTCTAATAATGATATTAATAAATAACCACGCTCTGGACTTAATGATTTTTCTATAAGCTTATCGTTTTCTAAATATTTATAAGGCTTTAGTATTTTACTTAAAGCTATTAATCGTGTACTATTAACTTTTGATATTTTACCACTATTTCGGTAACCTTCATTGGTAACTTCTTTAATCATAGTGTCTAAAACACTTGTCATAGAGCTACGCCTGTCTGCTTCTTGTAAATAGGTTTGTTGATCTAGTCTTTTATTTTGAATAGTAATTAAATTATTCTGGTTACGTAAATAATATACTTGTAGCAGTAAGAAAAGAGTTGGTAGTAATGAAGTTATTATTAGAAAAAAACCAATTCTAGTAAGTCTCATAAAAACAGCTGATAATAAATCAGAAACAGTGTTCTTAGATACGGAATGTTTATTTTCTAATTCCGTAAAAAAACTTAGTAAAGATGTTTTTAAATCTTTACCTAAAATAGAGTGAGATAATTTTTTAGTAAAATTATACCTACTTTGCCATTTAGCCTTTTTTTTGCCTTTAATTTTATTTAATTCTTCTCTTAATTGTGCGTTTTCTAACTCTAAATCTTTGTTAATCATGTGTTTAAATGGTTTTCGTTACGTAAAATAATGATTATATTGATGAGGACATTTACTTTCAAAAGTAAATATGTTAAAAACATATGTTTTTCATTCTTATTTAGGAGAATTTAAAAGATTTTAAAGCCTAAAAAAAACGAAAACAACTAGAACATTAATATTTAACAATAAATTTAAAATATAAACTAAAACACAATGAGAGAAATTACGCATCAAGTAAAAAACATTTTTTCTATAATAGGAATAGATGGAAAAATAGCCGTTCTATTATCAGCAATAGCAATATTATTTATTGGAATGATAGTAGCAAAAATGATTAAAAAACTAGTTGTTAAATTATTAAAGAAAACAGATTGGGATAATAAATTATTAGGATATAAAGTAGGAGAAACTGACGTAAACTCATTTATAGCAAGTTTTGTTTACTTTATAATTATACTATTTGTATTATTATTAGTGTTAAGTACCCTTGGTTTAGACGGGGTTTTAGATCCAATTAAAAACTTATTAAATGAAATTTTAGGATTCTTACCTAATATTATAGCAGCAGGAGTTATAGGTTTTGTAGGTTATATTATTGCTAAAGTGGTATCTAGTTTAATAGGTATGGGGTCATCTATTAATAAATAAAGCAGCTAGTAAGTTTAAAATAATGAATACTTCTAAATTAGTAGACGTTATTAAAAAAGTGGTATTTATTGTTATTTTAATACCTTTTGTAATTCAGGCATTAAATGCATTAGAAATTAATGCAATTAGCGAACCTGCAAACGGAGTTTTACACTCTATAATGGGTATGTACCAAAAATATTAGCATCATTTATTATTATAGCTCTTTTTGTATTTGGAGGTAAATTTTTAAAAGATTTATTAAATAGTTTAGGTGTAAATACTTTAGCAGAAAAAATGCATTTGTCATCAGTTGTAGGTCAAGGACAATCAATAGCGGGTATTATATCTGGTTTATTATATTTCTTCATTGTTTACTTTGGTATAATTACAGGTGTAGAAATTTTAGAAACTTACCCAGTTAAATGATATTTTAAGAACAATTTTAGATTTATCAGGGCAAATTTTATTCGGATTAATTATTCTTGTAATAGGTAACTTTATAGCAACATTATTCTATAATATTTTATCTAAGTCGGAAAACAATAAATTTGTAGCATCTATTGCACGTGGAGCAATTATATCGTTATTCCTTGCTATATCGTTAAGAACAATGGGTATTGCAAATAGTATTGTTGAATTAGCATTCGGATTAATACTAGGAGCTATTGCTGTTGCAATTGCATTATCTTATGGTCTTGGTGGTAGAGAAGCAGCAGGAGAACACATGAAAGAAATTATCAATAAATTCAAAAAATAAAACAATAGATACAGTTAGTCCTTTATACTTGTATTTTAAAGAAAAAAAGGATATAATATTTTTATAAATAGATAATTGAAAATTAAACCAAAATATATTTAATTAAATTTTTTAATAATTTAAACTTACTTATAAAGTTTGTTTGGTTATTGTTAAGTTAGGGTTTCCCCTTAAAGCTATATGTTTTAAGGGGATTTTTTTATTTTAATATTACCTTACTTATGTTGCTGTTTGCAACATAGTATACTGCAAATCGTAATCATGTTAACATATTTTAAGTAAAGAAGCTTGGGTAAATAACTTTAGTTAACTTTTAAATAAATAAATTTGTTAAAAATATTATAACTTGAAAAAACACACTTATATATATATTATTGCTTTTCTACTCTTTTTTAATTTTGCAAGTGCGCAAGATGATCAAGAATCTAAAGTAATAGATGTTACTTCAGATAGATTAGAAATTGATGAAGAAAAATTTCCTGGTGCTACCTTATTAAGTAAAGTCAAGAAACAAGTTTATTTAAAACATAATGGTATAGAAATATGGTGTGATCAAGCGGTTCATTATGGAGAAGATCGTTTTGTAAAAGCTTTTGGTAATGTAGAAATGAAACAAGGAGATTCTATTAGCATGAAAAGTAATTATGCTGAGTATAATGGAATTACTGAATTTGCATACGCTAGTACTGATGTAGTTTTAAAAACACCCGAGAACACATTAAAAACAGATACTTTATTTTTTGATCGTTTACGTCAACAAGCATACTATCGAAGCGGAGGTACTGTTAAAGATTCTGCAAATACTTTAAAAAGTAAAATAGGTAGGTATTATATAGATAGAAATTTATATAGATTTTCAAAAGAAGTTAATATTGTTAATACACAAAACACTGTAGATTCAGAACGATTAGATTACTTTACAGAAAGCGGATATACTTATTTATATGGACCATCTACAGTAAAAAGTCCTGAGAGTACTTTGTATTGTGAAAGAGGTTTTTATGACACCAAAACCAATATTGGGTATGCCATAAAAAATGCACGTATAGATTATGAAAATAGAAGGGTATTAGGAGATAGTATTTATTATGATAGTAATCGTAGTTTTGCTTCTGCAACCAATAATATTCAAGTAATAGACACGGCTAATCATAGTTTAATAAAAGGTCATTATGCAGAGGTTTATAAAGATAGAGATTCCGTTTTTATAACTAAACGAGCTTTAGCAATAACAAAACAACAAAACGATACTATTTTTATTCATAGCGATACCTTAATGGTAACAGGGAAACCTCAAAAGCGATTATTAAGAGGTTTTTATGATGTTAAAATCTATAAAAAAGACCTTAGCGGAAAATCAGATTCTATTAGTGTAGACCAAATAACAGGATTTACAAAGCTTATTGGTAAGCCAATATTATGGGCTAATGATAACCAAATGACAGGAGACACTATTCAGTTAATTTCTAATATAAAAACTAATAAATTAGATTCTCTAAAAGTTTTTAATAACAGTTTTTTAGTACAGCAAGACACTTTACAAGAAGGGTTTAATCAAGTAAAAGGTTCTATTCTATATGGTTTGTTTAAAGAAAATGAATTAAATGAAGTGCATATAGATAAAAATACTGAAACAGTTTATTTCCAAAGAAATGAAAATTTAGAGTTAATAGGTATTAATAAAGTAATATGCAGTCGTATAGAAATTAAGTTTGAAGAACAGCAATTAACCGATGTCTATTATTACGATAATGTAGAGGGTACTTTATATCAAGAAAGTAGTTTGCCAGAAAATGAACGTGTATTAAAAGGTTTAAATTGGCGTGGTGATGAATTAATATCTAGTAAAAAAGATTTATTTCGAGATGAAAAACCTTTTGAACTAACAAAAATTGAAGGTTTGCCGTTACCGGAAGAAGAAAAAGACTTCTTTGATGAAGAAACCTTAAAACGTATTGAGGAAAATGACTCTGAAGATTCTAGGTTTAAAGATGTAGAATTAAAAGAAAAATAGTGAAGAACGATTTTTTTGAATACCAAGCACAAACGACACCTTTTCCATTAGCAATGGAAGTTAGCCGAGCGGAAGGATCTTATATTTATGATGAACAAGGCAAAGCTCATTTAGATTTTGTAGCAGGAGTTTCAGCATGCAGTCTAGGTCATTGTCATCCCAATGTAGTTAATGCTATAAAAAAACAAGTAGATAGTTATTTACATGTAATGGTTTATGGAGAATACATCCAAAAACCAGCAGTAGAA
>CAZJGP010000140.1:0-7081 GCA_964545595.1 uncultured Flavobacteriaceae bacterium
AATTACGGATTTTGATATTACTTTAAGCGCAGCAGGTTTAGATGATGTTGTGTTATCAGCAGATGATCCTGATGGAGATGAAGAAATTGATAGTATAACAGGTGGTACATTAGTTGCAAATACGGTATATACAGGATCAATATCATTAGTTAATGCATTAGCAGAGTCTGAGGATGAAATGGATGTTACAGCTGAAATTCAAGAAGAAAATGATGAGCACCAATTCTTTTTTATTCCTGTAACTATGGACGCAGAAGGAAACCTATTAGATGATGTGTTAAACATTACTACAACATCTTTAGATTTTGATGCTGATGGAAATCCATTAGGTTTGTCGTTTGAATTAACTACAGGTGAAGCTTCAGTAGGTGACTTTAGAATAGTTTTAAGACACGAGTTAGATAAAAATGCTGAAGGTGTATCAGGAGGAGATATTACTAACGCAGGTGGTTCTACTGATATTTCAGTTGATTTTCCAATTGTAATAGAATAAATATTTTATATAAAACATTAATCTTAAATTGATGTTTTGTATTTTTTATGTTAATTATCAATTAAGTGCAATATTGTTTTAATATTGCACTTTTTTAATTATTGGTTAAGTTTTTATGAAATTTCTTTTTTTATTTATTTTTTCAATAGCAGCAATTTCTGCTCAAGATTGCTCATTTTCTTTAACAGGTAAAGTGTCAGAGTTAAGTACTGAATATAGTATGCAAAATGTATATGTTACTATAAAAGAAACTAACCAAAAAACACTTACTAATGAAGAAGGAGAATTTTCTTTTTTTAATTTATGCTCTGGAGAATATCATATTACAGCATCACATGTAGGGTGTGAAGACAGTGTTACTTATTGTAAAGTGAATCAAAATAGAAGTTTAGATATAAAACTGAAACATTTTTCAGAATTGTTAAGTGAGGCAGTAGTTCATGGAAAAGAATTAAAATCGATACAAGAAAATAACGTTGTAACTAATAAAACAATAAAAGAGAATGTTAATAAGTCGTTTGGAGATTTATTGAGTGATGTAGAGGGAGTTAGTAGTTTAAAAATAGGGAATGCTGTCTCAAAACCAATTATTCATGGTTTAACAGGTAGTAGAGTTGGTTTTATAGATAGTGGTGTTCCTTTAGCTTCTCAGCAATGGGGAGTTGATCATGCTCCAGAAATCGACCCAACAAAAGCAGATCATATTTCTGTTGTAAAAGGGGTTGCAGCTTTAGAGTATGCAACATCAGCAAACGCATTAGTAGTTGTTGAACCACATGTAATAAAAAAAGAACCTCATTTGCATGGGGAAGCAAGTTATATATATGATACTAATTCAAGAGGTTCGACAGCTAATGTAAGTTTTGAGAACTATAATAAAATAGTAAGTTTTTTTGTTTCAGGAACTTTGAAAAGATCAGGAGATGCTAGAGCTCCAGATTATTTTTTAACAAACACAGGTTCTTCACAACAAAATGTTAGTTTGTTGTTAGAAAAAAATATAGGTAAAAAGATAAAATTAAAAGCTAATTATAGCTATTATAATACGGAGTCAGGTATTTTTTCAGGTGCTTTTGCAGATACTGAGGAAGATTTAATACGTTCATTTACCGCAGAGGTTCCAAATAATATTAATGATTCTTTTTCTTACGATATTAATAGTCCTAAACAAGAAGTTTCTCATAACTTTTTGAAGCTATTAGGATCTTATGAATTTTCGAATGTTTCTAAGTTGAATTTTGAATATTCTTTCCAAAAAAACCAACGTGCTGAATTTGATGTACGAAGAACAGAAGAATTAACAAACACACCTGAATTAGATCTTGAACTAGAGTCAAGATATATAAGTTCAGTTTTTAGTACTAAGTTTTCTGGTAATGATAATTTTAAGACAGGGATACAATATACAGAAACTTTAAATAGAAATATTTTTGGAACAGGTACTACGCCTTTAATACCTGATTCCAATTCAGAAAAAATAGGTGTATTTGCTACCTATACAAGTCAAATAAATAAGCTTACATACGAGTTTGGAGCACGTTTAAATTTTAGCGATTTTAATGTTGCAACAGCTATATCTCAAGAACGTGAGGTTAGAAGATTTAGCTATGATTATACTAATTATGGAGTAACAGCAGGGGTAACATATGCATTTTCTAGGGGATTAAAAACAGCTTTTAATGTTGGGTATTCAACAAGAGGAGCAGATACAAATGAACTTTTTAGCTTTGGAGTACACCAAGGTAATGCACGTTTTGAAAGAGGTAGTGTTTTTGGGAATGAAGAGACATTTTTAGAAGAAGAGAGAAACTTTAAAACTACTTGGTCTTGGGATTACCGTATTGGTAATAAACTGTTTTTACAAACATTACCTTATATTAATTTTATTGACAATTATATTTATATAGCTTCAGAAAATAACAATCGTCTTACATTAAGAGGGACTTTCCCAACTTTTGCTTATACACAGACAGATGCATTAATTACAGGTAATGATTTTAAGTTATTATATAGTCCGACAGATCAATTGAAATTCACTTTTAAATACGCTTACATATATGGTAAAGATTTAACTTTTGATCGAGCTTTAGTTTTTATACCTGCTAATAATGGGTCTATTACTACTTCATACAATTTAAAAGATTTAAAACATTTTAAAAATACAAATTTGGGTTTAACAGTAAGTCATACTGCTAGGCAAAATAATTTTGATCTTGAACAAGAATTAGTTGCTCCACCTGATGCATATACACTATTAAACTTGTCAGCAGATACAGTTATAACTGTTGATGGTCATTCGTTTGATTTTGGTTTAAAAGTAGAAAACCTTACAAATACAACTTATAGAAACTACTTAAATAGATTACGATTTTTTAGTGATGAAAGAGGAATTAATCTTAGTTTTAGATTAGGTTATAAATTCTAAAAAAATACTCGATATACAAGAATTTTCTTAATTCGTAATATTCATAACAGTATTATAATAAAGCAATACTAAAATATTGCTCAAATAACTGTACATTTGCCCAAATTTTTGCATTTAAACGCATCTCTATGAACGATAAAATAATTAACATCGCCATTGTGGCGCACGTTGACCACGGTAAAACTACATTGGTAGATAAGATTATGTACCACTGTCAATTATTCAGAGAAAACCAAAATACTGGTGATTTAATATTGGATAATAACGACTTAGAGCGTGAAAGAGGAATTACAATTACTTCTAAAAACGTTTCGGTTAATTATAAAGGAACAAAAATTAACATTATCGATACTCCTGGTCACGCCGATTTTGGTGGGGAGGTAGAGCGTGTATTAAACATGGCTGATGGTGTTATATTATTAGTAGATGCCTTTGAAGGGCCAATGCCACAAACACGTTTTGTATTACAAAAAGCAATTGACTTAGGTTTAAAACCTTGTGTAGTAGTAAACAAAGTAGATAAAGAAAACTGTACTCCAGAAGAAGTTCATGAAAAGGTATTTGACCTTATGTTTGAACTAGGAGCAGAAGAATGGCAATTAGATTTCCCTACAGTATACGGTTCAGCTAAGAATAACTGGATGAGTGATGACTGGAAAAAAGAAACAGAAAATATAGAGCCTTTATTAGATATGGTATTGGAAAATATTCCAACTCCAGAATTCCCTGAAGGAAACACTCAGATGTTAATTACATCATTAGATTTCTCTTCATTTACAGGTCGTATTGCTATCGGTCGTTTACAAAGAGGTTCTTTAAAAGAAAATCAAACTGTATCATTAGTTAAGCGCGATGGTAGTATTGTAAAGTCTAAAATTAAAGAAGTTCATACTTTTGAAGGTTTAGGACGTAAAAAAGTAGAAGAAGCTCAAGTAGGAGATATTTGTGCTTTAGTTGGTTTAGAAGGTTTTGATATTGGTGATACTGTTGCTGATGTTGAAGAGCCAGAAGCATTAGAAACTATTGCTATCGATGAGCCAACAATGAGTATGTTATTTACAATTAACGATTCTCCTTTCTTTGGGAAAGATGGAAAGTTTGTAACATCTCGTCATATTAAAGATCGTTTAAATAAAGAGCTTGAGAAAAACTTAGCTTTACGTGTAAACGAAACAGATAGTGCAGATAAGTTCTTAGTATTTGGTCGTGGTGTATTACACCTTTCAGTACTTATTGAAACAATGCGTAGAGAAGGTTACGAATTACAAATTGGTCAGCCACAAGTAATCATCAAAGAAATTGATGGTCAAAAATGTGAACCAGTAGAAGAATTAAATATTGATTTACCAGAAAATGTTTCAGGTAAAGCAGTTGAAATGGTAACCTTAAGAAAAGGTGAATTATTAAGTATGGAAACTAAAGGGGACCGTATGATTTGCCAATTCATCATTCCTTCTAGAGGTATTATAGGTTTACGTAACCAATTATTAACAGCTACAGCTGGAGAGGCTATTATGTCTCACCGTTTCTTAGAATACCAACCAATGCGTGGTGGAATTCCAGAACGTCAGAATGGTTCGTTAATTTCTATGGAAAACGGTTCAGCTATTCCTTATTCAATTGATAAGTTACAAGATAGAGGACGTTTCTTTGTAGATCCGGGTGAGGATATTTATGAAGGTCAGGTTATTGGAGAAAATTCTCGTGGAGATGATATGACAGTTAACGTAACGAAAACTAAAAAGCTTTCGAATGTACGTTCTTCTGGAGCAGATGATAAAGCGAAGATTGTTCCTGCAATTAAATTCTCTTTAGAAGAAGCTTTAGAATTTATTCAGAAAGATGAATACGTTGAGGTTACTCCAAATCACTTAAGATTACGTAAAGTATACTTAACTGAAAATGAGCGTAAGCGTAACAAAATAGCTTAATCTATTTTAAGTAAAAAAAAAGCCACCTAATTAAGGTGGCTTTTTTTATATATAAAGTTCGTTATAATTTTGAACTCACTTCTTTATCTGGTTTAGCGTAATTAAAACGATCTAGTAATTTAGGTAACGCATAGCCATCTAAGCCATTAACGCATACAGTTTCGGCTTTATCTAATCGTATCCAGTAATCCTCTTCAGCGAATGCTTCGTTGTAATTAAATTCTTCAATAGAGGCAACAATAATAATGCACCCATTCTCTTTAATTTTGTAACTATTTACGTATTTACAGCCAAGTTTAATAACGCTTTCTTTTACATATGGAGCATAAAAATTATTAAGATATTCAGTTTTTAAACCTGTGACATTAAATTCAGAAACTTCATTAGAGTACCTAGCAGAGGTTTGGTGTGCTTGTTTAATAATAGAAGAAGAAATATGGTTTACGGTAAAAAAACCAGTATTAATCATGTTATTATAAGTTTGTCTTTCAACAGTATTAGGTCTTAGTGTAAGTGTAATTAAAGCAGGGTCGCTGCCTAAATGTGTTACAGAGCTAAAAATTGCTAAATTGGTATTTCCACCAGTATCTTGACTTCCAATTAAATTGGCAGATTTATAACCAGTAATACTATTAACTAAGTTGACACGTTCAAATTTTGTTAATTCTTTAAGTTGAGTTTTATTAATGTTTTTATTCATATGAAGTAAAAATATACAATGTGAAGCCACGATTTTAAACTTTTTTTAATTTTAAGAACTGTTTAACGCCTTGTGTTTGCTAATTGTTAATTTTAAATCATTTTTTATGATTAAATTGCAATTCATATATCGCTTTCGCTATAAATATGTATATACATAAGTGAATTTGCCGAAAAATAATACATGAAACAACAGAATATTGCCATAGTTGGTAGTGGATTGGTAGGTTCTCTACTAGCTATTTATCTTCGAAAAAGAAATCATAAAGTAACCGTTTTTGATCGTCGCCCTGATATACGTAATATAAAATTTAGTGGGCGCTCTATTAATTTAGCAATGTCGGTTCGTGGTTGGAATGCTTTAGAGGCTGCTGGTGTAAAATCAGAAGTTGAATCTTTGGGTATACCAATGTCTCGTCGTTTTATTCATGTAAATGGCAAAGAAGATTATACACAAGATTACGGGAAAGAAGGAGAGGCTATATATTCAATCTCAAGAGGAGTTTTAAATAGAGAAATGATTACGCTTGCAGAGGATGCAGGAGTGGTTTTTAAGTTTGAAGAAAAGGTTTGGGATGTTAATTTACCTGAAGCTAAAATTTACACGGGTGAAACAGAAAAAGGAGAATGGCAAGAATATAAATTTGATTTGATTTTTGGTTGTGATGGTGCTTTTTCTCGTGTACGACATAAAATGCAAAGACGAAGTAGGTTTGATTATTCGCAAGATTTTTTAAATACAGGTTATAAAGAGTTAAGTATACCTGCAGGACCAAATGGAAAACATGTGTTAGATAAAGATGCATTGCATATTTGGCCTCGAGGTAAATTTATGCTTATTGCTTTGCCAAATTTAGATGGTAGCTTTACATGTACATTATTTATGCCTTTTGAAGGTAAAGAGTCTTTTGAAAAACTTACGAATAGTAGCGAGGTACAAGCTTTTTGGGAACAACACTTTCCAGATAGTTTAGATATAATGCCTACTTTGTTAGAAGATTTTGAAAAAAACCCTACAAGTGCTTTAGTAACCATGAAGTGTTACCCTTGGACGTATTGGGATAAAGTAGCTTTAGTAGGTGACTCAGCACATGCAATTGTTCCCTTTTATGGACAAGGTATGAATGCTGGTTTTGAAGATGTGTTTGAACTAGATCAAATTATTGAAAAGAATGGAGATGATTGGCAAAAAATATTCGAAGAATTTCAAGAGCAACGTAAGCCAAATGCTGATGCTATAGCAGAACTTTCGTATAGAAATTTTGTAGAAATGAGTGAAAAGACAGCTGATCCAAATTTTATTCTTCGTAAAAAAATAGAGAAAAAGTTTTCAGCTATTCATCCTGAATTATGGACACCTTTATATTCAAGAGTTACCTTTTCGAATAAACCATATAGTGAAGCATTAGAAATAGGAGATAAGCAAGCTGCAATAATGGACAAAGTTATGACTATTGAAAATATTGAAAATAAATGGGATTCAAATGCTGTTTTTGAATACATAAAAACAGCAGCGATTGAAAAATTTAGAGG
>CAZJGP010000141.1:0-2623 GCA_964545595.1 uncultured Flavobacteriaceae bacterium
ATATAGAGAAAGAAAAAAAACATGGCACCTTAAGATTCTCTCCTCCGAGGGTAAAAGGACGTATGCTATATCAATTAATAGAGCATGTCTATTGGGAATGGTCGGACTTCAGTGTTGGTGATAAAAACAAAGCATGTGAAGAGGCCGCTATTTCCGTAATAAAAACTATTAAACACGGACGTGAATGGCAAGAAGTTATGGAACATATTGCCATAAGAAACCCTAGTAGAAAAGGGTATCTACCTTATGATGATGCCGCTAAAGAGAATGACCCAGGAGCAATATTACGTGTACAAGATGGTGTGACTTATTTAAAGAAGCTCATAAAAGATATTAGCGATTGGAATAAGGTATGTGACCATGTAAATAAATTAGATAAGTTAGACGAGGCATGGAAATTAGAAAAAAGAAAAGATAGAGTAACTCCAGGAATAGAAAGTTATGCAAGATATATGTAAAAAAATAAGTTATTTAGTTCTAATTTCTTTAGGAATCAGTTGTACCTCTCAAAAAAGAGAACCAACACGAATCCAACAAGCAATTATAGATAAAGCTAAAGAGAATTTTGTATTTGTAGAAGGGGGTACATTTATTATGGGAAATAATGATGTATACAAAGCTACAGAACATCAAGTTACTTTAGATAGTTATTCTATTAGTAAATACGAGACAACGTTTAAGGAATTTGATGTTTACTCGGAATTAAATGGATTAGAAAAGGTAGCTCCAAACTATAGAGATTCTGAAGAATTGGGCCCAGAATACGGGGTGCAATTTGAAAATTGGCATCAAGCAGAAGCGTATTGTAACTGGTTAGGAAAACAATTGAACCTATCTTTAGGTTTGCCAACAGAAGCGCAATGGGAATATGCAGCACGTAGCAGGGGAAAAGACGTTGAACATGCGACTGATAGTGGTAAAATAGAAGGGAATTTCACAGAAAAAAGAAATTATAAAGGGTCAAAAGTTAAAGTGGGGTCTTATCCTCCAAACCCTTTAGGTATATATGATATGTCTGGAGGTCGTCCTGAATGGACCAATGATTGGTTTGTAAGTTATGAAGAAGGTCCTTTAGTAAACCCTAGGTATGATAGTATAGTGTTTTCTAAAAAGAAAATGGTACGAGGGTGGCATAATTTAAGTTATTCGGTATACAGCAGGAGAGGAGTAAGGAAACCAGATAATTACGGTTCAGGAGTTGGTTTTCGTTGTGCTTGTAACCAAAAAACACCTATAAATTAGTGCGTTTTTTAGCTTTAATATTTTGTGTTTGTTTTGTAGTTATAAGTTGTAATTCGCAAAAACAGGGTACACCCGAACAACAGGCAATACTGAGTAAAGCCAAAGCAAACTTTGTATTTGTAGAGGGGGGTACTTTTATTATGGGAAACAATAATGTGTACGATGCGCCAGAACACAAGGTAACTTTAGATAGTTATTCTATAAGTAAATATGAAACAACTTTTAAAGAATTTGATGTTTATTCAGAAATTAACGAAAAAGAAAAACTAGCTTCTGATTATAGAGATGCTGAAGGTTTTGGACCAAAATTTGGTGCAAAATGGATGAACTGGCATCAAGCAGATGATTATTGTAAATGGCTGGGAACGCAATTAAACCTATCTTTAGGTTTACCAACCGAAGCACAATGGGAGTATGCAGCACGAAGCAGAGGCTTAAATGTTGAACATGCCACAGATAGTGGTAGAATTGAAGTTGGTGCATATGATAATTATGGAACAGATACACCTTCAGGATATTACCCTCCAAACTCTTTGGGTTTACACGATATGTCTGGAGGTCGTCCAGAATGGACCAATGATTGGTTTGTAAGTTATGAAGAAGGTCCTTTAGTAAACCCTAGGTATGATAGTATAGTGTTTTCTAAAAAGAAAATGGTACGAGGGTGGCATCATTTAAGTTATTCGGTATACAGCAGGAGAGGAGTAAGAAAACCAGATAATTACGGTTCAGGAGTTGGTTTTCGTTGTGCTTGTAATCAAAAAACACCTATAAATAAGTAATTGATAATTTTATATGACTCCACTAAAACAATTTGCCATTGGTTACAGTATTGTTTTATGTATAGGTTTAGTTTTTTTTAGCTTTAGTATATATAGAGTTACTAGTAATATTAATTTCATACGAAAATCTATAATTACTACAGGTTACATAAGTCATTTTAATTCGGAATACAGTAAAGATAATTCATTAACCTATTATACTGTGGTTAATTTTACAGATAATAAAGGGGCGTCTAGGTATGTTACTTCAAGGAGTTCCTCTTCATTAAGAATGGGAAGAAAAGGAGATAAAGTTAAAGTTCGTTATATTCTAAACAATAGTAATAAAGCCCATATCACAGATTTTTTTTTTGATATGTGGGGTGTTTCAATAATATTTGGATTAATTGGTTTTATTATTACAAGTGCAGGTATCTATTTAATGTTAAGTCTATTTTATCCAATATATATTAAATTTAATTCTAAAAAATATTCACGAATAGTACGAGCAAAAGTTAAAGAAGTGTATTTAGACGATTCGATAAGTTTAAACAACAAAAATCCTTATGTAATAGAAGCATCTTGGAAAGACCCAATAACAAAAAAAATATTTTTTTTTT
>CAZJGP010000142.1:0-6885 GCA_964545595.1 uncultured Flavobacteriaceae bacterium
TGGTGCTTCTGGAGGTTCATACTTTACTATTCCTCCTCAAATTCAAGCTGAAATTGCTAGTCGTAAAAAAATTATTACTGACGAACATAGTGGAAGAATATTAGTAGATTTAGAGTTAGCTACTGAAGAAAGTGTTAAAATGCAAAAGCTTTTTACTAAGTTCTAAATCACTTTTGATACATAAAATAAAAAAGTCCTACTTAAAAAACAAGTAGGACTTTTTTTATTCATAAAACTAAACTCAGTATAATTAATAAATAATTTAGTGTTGTATTTTTACTTCAAAACAACAAATAATGAAAATAGCAATTATAAGAAAGCTGAAATGGTACAATTTTTAAACACCCATAAAGAAATTTTACAAAATTTTACAAGGCAATGATGTCAAATTAATATCTACAGGAACAACTGGTAAAAAGCAAAAAAAAGCTGACTTTACTGTAAAAACGGTAAAATCAGGACCTCTAGGAGGAGATGCTCAAATAGCTGCACTTGTTGCTGAAAACAAAATAGACATGGTATCATTTTTTAGAGACCCTTTAGCTAAACACCCACATGAGCCCGATATATTTATGTTAATGTGTTTATGCGATGTATATGACGTTCCTTTAGGAATACAAGCTTATTGTTAAAGGGCTTACAATTGAATGCATAAAAAAAGCCATTACAAAAGTAATGGCTTTTTTATAAAATATAATATTGTTAAAACAACCTTATTTTACAACGCTGTTTACTGCATTTACAGCAGATGATTTAGTTGAACTTACAGCATTAGTAGCAGTATTAGCAGCACTAGTAGCAGTTTCTTTTACTGAACTTGCAGCACTAGAAGCAGTATTAGCCGCACTTGAAGCAGCATTACTTGCAGCATCTTTTGCAGAAGAAGCAGCATTTCCAGCAGCGTTAACAGCTCCTTCTTTTACAGAATTCACAGCATTCCCTGCAGCATCGACAGCATCACCTGTTGCACTTTTTACAGCATCAACAGCTCCTTTAGCCATTTCAGTAGCTTCAGAACCTATAACTCCACCAGCTTTTTCTACAACATTTCCTGTAGCTTCAACCGTATTTCCTGCAGTATCTACTGCGTTTTCAGCTTTATCTACAGCTTCTCTACATGAAGTAGCAAACACCAATGATAATGCCGCAACTCCTAAAGTTAATTTTTTCATAATAGTTAATTTGTATCTAATTATGAGCCAGATATAGTATATTTTATATTTTATTAACAAATCTAAAATGAAACAGAAAAGACCACAAAATGCAGAAACACCCTACAAATAACAATAATGAGCCATTATAATTTATTAAGCTATTAATTTGTCAGAATAATCTATCAGTAACTCATTTTTTAGAAAACGAACTATTTGATCCATATCAATAATAATTTGATAATCAGTCAACTTAATTACCTTTATAGACTTTGAACTAACCGTAAAAGCTTTTAAACTATCTGAGTTAAATGTTTCATCAAAACAAAAAGAATAAGCATCTAATTGTATTCCTAAATTTAATACACTTGAATAATAATCAAATTTATAAATTCCGTTACTTACATTTTTTTCAAAATTAAAAGATTGTAGATCTCTACATTGTAAACGATGCCATAACTTATCATTTGCTTCTGATAAGTTATTTAAAGAATGTTTTACTAAAGATTCAGATGGTTGTTTATGTAATAAAATTGCCATAACTATAATATTAGGTTTGGAACTATTACAAATATATGGATTATATCCAATTAAATGGATTAAAAAAAATAAAATTGGAATAATTCCAAATACAAAGTATATTAGCTATATGGAAAAGTCAAATGATTTAGCTGCAAAACGCTTTAAACAAATACGAGAAAGTAATGGAGCTACACAAAAAGAATTTGCTGAAATACTTGGAATAAAAAACAATATTGCAGACATAGAGCGCGGTAGAACAAAAATTACCGGATATACACTTGTTAGGCTAATGCAACAATATCAAGTTAACCCTTTATGGCTTTATGGATTTAGTGCATTAAAAGAAATGAGTGCTATGCAAGCTGATGTTAGCCCTAAAGTTATTACTTTAAATTCAGAAAAGAATGAAAATATGGTACTTGTAGACGCTAAAGCAGCTGCTGGTTACCCTACTAACATACAAGAGCCACACTGGTTTAATGAGCTACCTGCGTTCGACTTTCCGCTACCCGAATATAGAAATGCAACCTTTAGAGGGTTTCAAGTACAAGGAGACAGTATGTACCCTCATTTAAAACCTAATGAATGGGTAATTGCTAGAGCTGTAGATAATTTTCAACATCTTAGCAACAAACGAATTTGTGTTGTTGTTTTAAAAGATAGCGTATTGGTAAAGCAAATAAATAAACTTGAAGATGGTCTTAGTGTTAGCTTAGTATCTTTAAACACAACTTACCCTCCTGTAGACATAGCTATTACCGAAATACAAGAAGTATGGGAAGTATCTAGCAAATTAAGCTTTGATATACACACTATAAGTGAAACCGCTACAATACATGAACTACAATTAGCTATGCAAAGACTAAGCGGAGAAGTAAGTGCTTTGAAACAAAATTAAGAACATAAAAAAAGCTACCAAATTGGTAGCTTTTTTTATGCATTAAAAATTGGTCTTAAAAATTCCAACTTATATGCCCATGTTTATATACTTCAAAAACATAATCTCCTTCACATAATAGAATAAACATTAAGTAAGAGATAAGAAATACTCCTGTCCAAACAACAGATCTACGTAGCCCTTTAGTTTCTCCTTCCATGTGCATAAAAGCCCATGTAATTAAATATGCTTTATAAATTGTTAAAATAATAAATATCCAATTTAACAATTTCATTGTTGCTATTCGGGCATTTAAAAAAGGTGGTTTCCAAATACCTAATCCAACTTCAACAAGAGTTACTAATGCTAAAATTATAAATACTTGCCAAATTCTTTTTGTACTTGACTCGTGGTGTGCTATATCGTGTGCCATAATGACTTCTTAAAAATCTTAAAAATTAAACTAGGTAAAAGAATGTAAATACAAATACCCAAACAAGGTCTACAAAGTGCCAGTATAAACCAACTTTTTCAACCATCTCGTAACTCTTACGTTTTTCATATGTACCTAATAATACATTAAAGAAAATAATAATATTAATTACGATACCTGATATTACGTGAAAACCGTGAAAACCTGTAATAAAGAAAAAGAAATCTCCAAATAAAGGGCTTCCGTATTCGTTTTCATAAAGATTAGCTCCTTCAACAACACTTTTTCCATCATTAACTAATTTCCCTAATGATTCCGTTCTAGAAAGTATTGTTTTATGACCTTCATCCGTAAGAATTTGTGTTCTAACTAATAATTCAGGATGCTTTTTAAAACTTGTAACTACATCATTCATTGAGTAGCTAGGTAATGCTTCACTTTTTGTAAACCATAATCCATTTTTACTCTCATGTTTAACTCTATCGGTATGCGCTGCTACAACAAAATCTGACATTTTTACTCTATGCCCTTCTCCATTTACAAATTGAAGAATTTGACCTCCATTTGTTTTTACAGCACCATATTCTCCTTTAATAAAGTTTTTCCATTCCCATGCTTGAGAACCTACGAATATTAACCCACCAATAATGGTAAGAAACATATAAATAATAACTTTATTTTTTTTCATTTGATGACCAGCATCTACAGCTAAAACCATAGTAACCGATGATCCAACAAGGATAAATGTCATTAAAGCTACATAATACATTGGTGCATCTACACCATGTAAAAACGGAAAGTGATTAAATACCTCATCCGCAATTGGCCATGAATTAATAAACTTAAATCTTGAAAAACCGTAAGCGGCTAAGAAACCTGAAAATGTTAAAGCATCTGATAATATGAAATACCACATCATCATCTTACCATAACTCGCTTTTAATGGCTGGCTATCTCCACCACCCCATACACTTCCTTCAGTACCTGTTTTAATAACAGTTGTATCCATAAGTAATTATAATAATTATGTAATAGTTAATTGTTAGGCAAAAATAGTAAATTTTATTATCTCATGAAATATAAAAAGCAAAAGAGATATACCCATAGTACATCCACAAAATGCCAATACATTCCGGCTAATTTTAACCCTAAATGATTGCTTTTAGTGTATTTACCTCTAAAATGATTAATTGCTACAACCAATAAAACTATTAATCCACCAGCAATATGCAATAAATGAACAAAAACAATAGCATAAATAAATGAAGTTACTATTGTAGACTCGCTACCAGTAGGAAAAAAACCCTGATCCACTATTTGACCGAAACCTTTTAATTGCAAGTAAACAAATAAAATACCCGAAAGACAAGTAGAAACAAGCATTATTGTTGCTATTTGTCGCTTGTTATCTATAATAGCTTTTTTCATTAAATGAAAACAAATACTACTCAAAATAATAACAGCTAAACTATAAAAAAAAGCTGTAGGGAATTTAAATTCACTAACCCAATCAGCTCTAGATTTACTTACTATATAAGCACTAGTTAAACCTGCAAAGGTCATAACCATACTTATCATTGCAAACCACATCATGTTTATTTTTGCACGACTAGTTTTTTGTTCAATTGTACCTTCTGTTAAATCCATTCCGTAATATATTTATCTGCTACATAAATTACCTGTAAAACACTAATATATGTAACACTTACCAACATTAATTTTTTTGCTGCTGCATCTGTTCTTACTTTATAAAGCACAATAGCTTCTTTAAGCATATATAAACCTAAACAAAACACGATAATTCCTGAAACCACTGATATGCTTAATGCTCCCGTTTTTCCAAAAGCAGGTATAATAGAACATGCAATTGTCCAAATAGTGTAAATAATAATTTGATTTGCTGTTGTATCATCTTTTTTGCCGGTAGGTAGCATAAAAAAACCTCCTTTTTTGTAATCGTCAAATAAAAACCAACCAATAGCCCAGAAATGAGGAAATTGCCAAAAAAACTGTACCATAAACAAGGTACCTGCTTCAATACCAAAATTACCTGTAGCAGCAACCCAACCTAACATAAAAGGGATAGCCCCTGGGATAGCCCCAACAAAAACAGATAATGGTGTTTTTGTTTTTAAAGGCGTATATAAACTAACATAACAAAATATTGAAATTGCTCCAAACATTGCTGTCTTGGGGTTTAAGTAATACAACATAGAAAGACCTATTATTGTTAAAACTATAGCAATTGTAAGCGCTTTTTGTGTAGTCATTCGACCAGCAGGAATTGGCCTATTACGAGTACGATCCATTAAAGCATCTAAATCTTTCTCGATAATTTGATTGTAAGCATTAGAAGCTCCAACTATACTATAACCACCTATTGACAACACCAATAATTCAGAAATAATTATAGTATCTGCTCCTAAAAAATATCCTGCTATTGCAGAAAAAACAACAATTACAGTTAACCGTATTTTTGTTATTTCTTTAAAATCAGTAATAAAGGAAACCTTTTTTTCTTGTATTTCAGCTGTACTCAAAGTAATTGATTTAAAAGCTTTTTTCAGAGTGCAAAGATAGTCCTTAATTACATTGTTTACAATAAGATTACCCGCTATTAACTACACTCTTACTTTTACTGTATGCTTATAAAACAAAAAAGACCCCGTAAAAACGGAGTCTTTTCATTGTTATATAAATATATCTTTTTAGTCGTCTACCCTAAAAGTAATTGGTAAAGCATATAATACTCCTACCGGTTTATTACGTTGCTGTCCCGGTGTCATTTTAGGTAATGAGCTTACAACTCTAATAGCTTCTTGTTGTAATTTTGGATGTGGAGCTCTTGCTTTCACATCAACAATATCACCTGTTTTAGAAATTTTAAATTGACAGAAAATACGTTGAATTCCTGATAAACCTAATTCACTTCCTAAACCTGTATCAAACTTTCTTAAAACGTATTTACTGATTTTACTCTCCATACACGCTTTCTTAGCTGCTTTTCCTTTTTTCTTTTCACAACCTGGAAAAATTGGAACTTCTTGAATTACTGCGAAAGGAACATCAGCTATTACCTCTTCTCCAGCTCCGTCGTCTTCAACTTCACTAAAATCTGGCACTTCTTCAGGAATATCTTCTTCTTCTTCAACATCTGTTTCTTCGAATACTGTTTCCTTTACTTCCTCTTTATCGTCAACTACTTCAATAATTTCTATTGATGGTGGCGGTGGCGGTGGCGGTGGCGGTTTTCTAAAAACAATTTTGGTAATTGGAATAGCTTCTTCTTCTTCTTCCAATATTACCACCTCTTCTACTACCTCTGCTATATGGCGTTCGTAAGTTTTATATTCAATACCCCCCCAAGTTAGCAACAATACCAATATTAAACCTATTTGTAGAAAGATTGTACTCTTACTACGAAGATCTACTTTTGGATTCTTTTTTAATTCCATACCGTTTGTTTGTTAACTTTGAGCTAAAATAGATAATTTATTGAGGAATAAAAAAGAACTTGTTTAAACTTTTTGGAAAATTTCCAAAAAGTTTAAACAAGTCCCTATTATATTGTTCTTTTTTTAATTAACATGAAAAATTTCGAAAAATAATACAATAGCAGTAACGCTATCAGTATACCTGTTGTATTCGCCAAAGCATCTTTTAAATCAAATTGCCGATAATTTGTCAACGTTAATTGAGCTACCTCCATTAAAATTCCAAAAATAATTCCAAAAACTGCAGCCTTTAAAACTCCGTACAAGAATACTTTTTTAGAATGCCCTTCACTATTAACATAAAAATACAAACTCCATACAATAGCAAATCCAAAATAAGCTATACCGTGTCCGTATTTATCACCGTTGGTTACATCTTCAGGCACAAAGGTCATCACTATTTTAGCT
>CAZJGP010000143.1:0-10147 GCA_964545595.1 uncultured Flavobacteriaceae bacterium
TTAAATATGTTAACACATACTTCAGCCGGTAGCTTAGCTAAAGAGGGAATTTTTATGAATGCAGTGGATACTGGCTGGGTAACTGATGAAGACCCTGCTGAATTAGCTAAAAAGAAACAAGACTTACACGACTTTCAACCACCATTAGACATTGTTGATGGTGCAGCTCGTGTTATTGACCCATTATTTGATGGTATAAATACTGGTAAACATTGGTCGGGTAAATTTTTAAAAGACTACATGCCTATATCTTGGTAAATTCTCAAATTTAATATTTAATTTCAATAGTTATTTATTTTTAGTAATTTTAAGTATACTGTAAATTAAACACCTATATGATTTTATTCCTAAAAAAAACAAAGCATCCACTAACACTTTTTAAGGATGCTTTGTTTTTTTTATTTTTAGCACAATCATTCTTTATACATTCTCAAACAATAGTAAAAAATGATGATTTTAATA
This sequence comes from uncultured Flavobacteriaceae bacterium, assembly GCA_964545595.1. GTDB lineage: Bacteria > Bacteroidota > Bacteroidia > Flavobacteriales > Flavobacteriaceae > Aquimarina. The sequence continues at coordinate 463 of CAZJGP010000143.1, forward strand.
ATATGTTACAATCATTATTAAAACATTCTGTTACTGAAGTTAATCCTAATCAAATTAACTTAAATTCCGATATAATAATTTTAGACTCTAGAGAAAAAGAAGAATATAATGTTAGTCATATTCCTAATGCGAAATGGATAGGATATGAAACTTTTAATTCAGGAAATTTAAATAACATTCCGAAAGACTCTAAAATTATAGTGTATTGTACTGTTGGATATCGCAGTGAAAAAACAGCAGAAAAGCTTATAAAATTAGGATATACAAATGTTTCAAATTTATATGGAGGGATTTTTGAATGGATACATTCTGGTAAAAAGATAATTAGTGATTCTATTACAAAAAACGTACACACCTATAACAAGGAATGGTCTAAATGGTTAAATAAAAATTCTGCAAACGCAATTTATTAAAATGACAAAACATCTTTTAAACATACTATTTGCCATTTTTATTTTATTATCCTGTAAGGGGCAACCTCCTAAAAAAGGATACAAAGCGATTTCAATAGATACTTTAAAAAATGAAGTTATTGGCAAAGATGTGCAATTAATTGACTCACGAACACAGTTAGAATACAATAATGGTTACATTGATGATGCCATAAACATGAATATTCTTAACAGGAAGAAATTTAAAAAACAAGTGGAAATACTTGACAAAAACAAACCTGTGTACCTGTATTGTCAATCAGGTACACGAAGTTATCATGCTAGTAAATTATTACAAAGTTTAGGCTTTAAAACAGTTTATGATTACACTGGCGGATGGAGTGAATGGAGCAAACATCTTGAAAAAAAATAAATTAATCTTTAATAATAAAATCTAATACTTTTCCTGTTGTAGAATTTGGGAAAGCAATTTCTAATAATGCAGAAATTGTTGGAGCTATATCGGTTACCTCGGTTTTCTTAAGCGTTTTTCCTCTTTGAATTCTATTACCATAAAATAATAATGGTACGTGCGTATCATAAACCTGAGGGCTACCGTGTGTAGATCCTGTTTTTGAATATCCTATTGTTGCTGGTGTTAATACATAAACTAAATCGCCACTAGAGCGCTGATGAAAGCCATTTTGAACTAACCTACCTATTCTATTAGTCATATTTCTTTTTTGCAAAGAGGAACGAGTAAATACATATTGCATATTAGGTTGCTGTATTAAAAACTCTTGCAAGGCTTCTGTAACATTTTTTAATGATAAATTATTACTTTTTATAATAGCATAATCTAAGAACAATTGTTGATTAGATATGTTTTTTAGTAGCTCTTTTGTACCAAAAGTAGTTTGTAAAAAATTTTCAATACTATTTTTAAAAGCTATTTTATCTACATAGTACCCTGGTATCTTATTATCTTTTAAAAATTGAGGTACATGCACTGCTCCATGATCTGCTGTTAAAAAAACAGTATAGGCACTTTTACCAACTTTAGCATCTAAAGTATCAAACAGCCTTGCCAATTCTCTATCTAAACGCAAGTAAGTATCTTCAATTTCTACTGAATTTACTCCAAAATTATGCCCTATATAATCGGGACTAGAATAACTTATAGTTAATACATCTGTTACATTATCTTTTCCTAATTCTTCATTTACAATTGCTTCCAATGCAAAATCAGTAACAATAGAATTCCCGAAAGGGGTGTATTTTAAAATATTATAACCTTTGTTTGCTTCTTTTAAAGCCTTTAAATCGTAAGGAAAAGTAGCTGTAGATTTTCCTTCAAAACCATGCTCATAGTTATTAGCATCTTTACCACTACTGGTATAAGTATTAATTGGATAAAGCGTGTTCCATGTTTTTAAATAATTATCAATTGACTTTTCTTTATTGAATTTAGAAACCCAATTAGGTAATGTATCCTCATAATAAGTACTCGAAACCCACGCTCCTTCATCTTCTCCTCTAAACCAAAAGGCATTATTTGCTGAGTGTCCTGCAGGTAAAACAGCTCCACGATCTTTTATACTTATTCCTATAGTTTTACCCTTAAATTGCGTGTGTAACCTGTTAATATCAGCAAAAGTGGTAGACAACATTCTATGCGGAGACATACGTTCTTTTAAACTTGTTGTGCCTAAAGGCAAAACAGAATCGTCTTGAACACAATAAACACTTTTTGCGTTAAATTTATCGTACCAATTATTGGCGATAATTCCATGATTTTCAGGTGTGGTTCCTGTAAAAATAGAGGCATGACCTGGACCTGTATACGTAGGCATATAATTAAAATGATGATTTTTACAATTAAAACCTTCGTTTAATAACCTATTAAAACCTCCTTCAGTAAAACGATCTTTAAACCTAGTTAAATAATCATAACGCATTTGATCGACAACAATACCAACAACAAGTTTAGGCTTTGCATTCTGACCAAAAAAATTAAAAAAACTAAAAGAAAAAATTAAAAAACTGAAATATCTCATTTAAAGTAATTAAGTATAGAAAAACAAATATACTATCCAAAATCACTTAAAAAAATAGATTAATACTGTAGACTACTAGTATTACATTAACTTAACATTGAAAAGAAATATGTTGAATAATCATTATTAAGAAAAGTAAAAGATCCTAAAATAGAATCTTTTACTTTTCTTGATAATGAATTAATTTTAAAAATTTACAGTACCATTAAAATTACCTTCATTTACAGAGTGTAAATTTAATACGCTATGGTATCCAATTCTCATGGGTTGTAAAGATAAAGAGGCGCTATGAGCTGGTAATTCATAACCATTTAAAAGTATTACTTGTATTTGGTTTCCTCCATGAGGACCTCTATTATTATAAAAATGATAATTATAATCATGAGGATTAGTAGTAGCAATAATTAACTCTAAAGTTTCTCCATTATCAAACTCATATAATATGCTTTCCTTATTGTAATTAGCTTTGGCTATAGATGCATTAATAACATGATAATTATAGCTTCCATCTCTTCTATTTTGATTGTTAATAGAACCTAAAGAGTGTTTATTATAAACTGGTCTATTAACTTTTCTTTGTTTTCTTTTTTGTTTAGGGTAACGTTGTGGAGCTGGTATTGGTCGTTTCTTTTCTACAACAATTTCTGGCAAAGGCAAATCAATATCTATCGATACCCCACCACCTATTCTAACCTGAGCATTTGTCATAAAAAACATTCCTAATAAGAATGCTATAGTAAGTTTATATGTGTTTTTCATAATATTTAATTTGTTCGTCTACAGCTTTTAAACAAACAATATGCCATAAATTTACACAAGCCATTTTCTTCACTTAAAAGCTTAATAGCAGAACTCTTATTTATTCAACTTATTATAAAAACAAAAAAAGACCTGATGAATTTCATCAGGTCTTTTTTGTTTTATCAAAGAAATAATTACTAGCTAAGCATTGCTTTTTCAGCTTCTAATCTTTCTGCTTCAGCAGCTAATTTAGCTTCTTCGGCAGCTTGAATTTTTTCTTTAAGTTTAAATTTTTCTGCAGAATCAAACATAATAGGTGTTGCTATAAATACAGAAGAATAAGTACCTACAATTACACCAATTATCATTGAGAACATAAACCCTCTTAATGGAGCTGCAAATATGAAAATAGTAACTAATACTAATAATGTAGTTAACGATGTATTGATAGTTCTACTTAAAGTACTACTTAATGCGCTATCTACAACTTTTACTAATGTCCAGTCTTTATACTCATATAAGAATTCACGTATACGGTCAAATACAACCACGGTATCATTTAATGAATAACCAATTACAGTTAATATTGCTGCAATAAATGCCTGGTCAATTTCCATGTTAAATGGCATTACTTTATGTAGTAATGAGAATAAACCTAATACAATTAAAACATCATGAAAAACTGCTGCAACAGCACCTAAACTAAAGCTCACATAACGGAAACGGAATAAGATATATAAGAACACTACTAATAATGATCCTAATACTGCCCATAAAGCTGTTTTCTTTATATCATCAGCAATAGTTGGTCCTACTTTCATAGAAGACATTACTCCTTCTACTTTAGCCTCTTCACCAGATACAAATGACGCATAAGATAGATCTGAAGATAAGTATGGTTTTAATGCACCATATAATTTTTCTTGAATTTCATCATCTACAGCACTTCCTGATTCATCAATCTTATACTTTGTAGTAATTTTTAATTGGTTAGCAGCTCCAAAAGTTTTAGCCTCGGCACTACCAAATACTTTAGTCAAAGCTTCATCTACTTCAGTTGTATTAACATCACTGTCAAAACGAACTGTATATGTACGACCTCCAACAAAATCTACACCTTGATCTAAACCTTGAGTAAACAAAGAACCTAAACCTGTTAAAATAATTGCTCCTGAAAGGATATAAGCTAGCTTACGTTTCTTTAAGAATTGAATATCAAAATTACGGAACCACTTTTTTGTGATTGCTGTAGAGAATGCTAAATCATTTCCTTTTTTACCATTACGATCAATAAATAAACGAGTAATAAAAATTGCGGTAAATAATGAAGTTAAAATACCAATTAATAAAGTAGTAGCAAACCCTTTAATAGGACCTGAACCAAATACTAATAAGATAACCCCTGTTAAACCAGTAGTAATATTGGCATCTAAAATAGATGATAATGCATTTCCGAAACCATCTTTAATAGCCTCAACTTGAGATTTTCCTTTACTTAACTCTTCACGTATACGTTCAAAAATAAGTACGTTTGCATCAACCGACATACCTATTGTTAATACAATACCCGCAATACCAGGTAACGTAAGCACTGCTTTTAAACCAGCAAGAACACCAAAAATAAATAAGATGTTTACGACCAATGCAATATCTGCATAAATACCTGCTTTTCCGTAATAGAAAACCATCCACACTAATACTAACGCTAATGCAATTAAAAATGATAATACACCACTATCAATAGCTTCTTGACCTAAAGATGGCCCAACAATTTCACTCTGAATAATATCTGCAGAAGCAGGTAATTTACCAGCACGTAAAACGTTAGATAAATCTTTTGCTTCTAAAATATCAAAGTTCCCTGTAATTTCACTTCTTCCACCTGTTATAGCACCACTACTAACACCAGGTGCAGAGTATACTACATTATCTAAAACAATAGCTATTTGACTTTGTTGTTGCGAAGCTCTACCTGTCATATCAGCCCAAACCTTAGCTCCTTTACCATTCATTTGCATGCTTACAGCAACTTGACCTCTTTGTGTATAAGTTTGTTGTGCATCGGTAACCACATTTCCTGAAAGTTCAGGTTTGTTTTGTCTGTTTGCTTTTATAGCATATAAATCAAATACAGTACTTCCTTCTTCTGCTTTACCCCAAGCAAAACGTGTATAACGTTGTTGCCCTGTTAATAAACCACGAACTTTAGCGCTATTAATATATCCCATAAACTGAGCAGTATCTTGCTTAGCAATAGTTGCAATAATTGGACCTCCAGGATATGCTTTAGATCTTGCATCACGAACTAATAAATCGAATAATGGATTTACAACTTCTTTTTCTGCAACAGCATCTGCATCTTCTAATAAACTATCAATCTCACTTTCGTTAGAAGCATCTGCAGGTTTAGCATCTTCTTCTACAGTTTCAATTTTTAATAATTCATTTGCTTGACTTAAGAATGGAATTACATCATCAAATTTGTAAACATCCCAAAACTCTAATTGCGCAGTACTTGTAACTAATTTCTTAACACGTTCTATATCTCTAGCACCTGGTAACTCTACTAAAATACGACCTGACTCACCAATACGTTGAATATTTGGCTGACTTACACCAAATTTATCAATACGTTTTCTTAATACTTCGAATGCTGAAATAATAGACTCATTAATCTTTTTACGAATAACAGGTTTAACTTCATCATTAGACATTCCAACAATAACTTTTCCATCTAAATCTTTAGTTAAAAAGATTTCAGGTGTAGCTAACTTAGCGTCTGGTAAAGCATCAAAAGCAGTAAAGAAAGACTCTACATATGGTTCTTGAGCATCTTTTTGAATTTCATCAGCTTTTACTAAAGCTTGATTAAAAGCTGGGTTTTTAGAACCGTTAGCTAAACCTTTTAAAATATCTTTTACAGAAATTTGAAGAATAACATTAATTCCTCCTTTAAGGTCAAGTCCTTTATTTAATTCCTTCTTTTTAGCTTCGTTATAAGTAGTACCTAAAACTTTATCGTTACCAATAGAATCTAAATAAGATTTTTCAGCCGCTTCACGCAACTTAGCATAATCTTTTGTTCCTTCAGCATATTTGTTTACGGCGTAAGCCTCTGCATCACTTTCTTTAGAGTTTGTGATAAATGTATACGATAGTTGGTATAAACATACCAAACCAAATAATATGGCAAATACTCGTACAAGTCCTTTATTCTGCATTATTAAATAGAATTTTAATTTGTGTTTCCTTGTAAATCGGACAAATATAACTTTTCAATATTGAACAACCAATATTTTTCTTATCGATATTTCAAAGGTTTTCATAAGATATTTTGAAAAAAATAATGATTACAAATAAATACTTATTGATAGCTAACAAAAAAGCCTGTTACTTAACGTAACAGGCTTTTAATATTAAAATATATAACTATTAATTATACTCCTGGTAAATCTCCAGTTAAATTCCCTTTAGATGGTAAATCAGATGATCCCATTAAGTATATATCTACTTGACGAGCAGCTTCTCTACCTTCAGAAATAGCCCATACAATTAACGATTGACCTCTACGCATATCTCCGGCTGTAAATATGTTTGGCACATTCGTTTGGTATTTACCATATTCTGCTTTGTAGTTAGAACGCGCATCTTTCTCTAAACCTAATTGATCTGCTATAGTAGCTTCTGGTCCTGTAAACCCTAATGCTAATAAAGCTAAATCACAAGGCCAAGTTTTTTCAGTACCTTCTATCTCTTTTAATTTAGGACGTTGACCAGGAATAATTTCCCATTCTACATTAACTGTTTTTAAAGCAGTTAATTTTCCGTTTTCATCTTTAACAAATTCTTTAGTGTTTATTAACCAGTTTCTTTCTACACCTTCTTTATGAGAAGATGAAGTTTTCAACTTTAATGGCCAGTAAGGCCATGGAGTACTTTCTGCTCTATCTCCTGGTGGCTTTGGCATAATTTCAAAATTAACTACCGATTTAGCACCATGACGATTAGATGTTCCAATACAATCAGAACCTGTATCTCCACCACCAATAACGATTACATTTTTATCTGTAGCCATTACTTGATCTTTAATTTCTTGTCCAAAAACAACTTTAGTTTGTTGTGTTAAGAAATCCATTGCTGTACTACACCATCAGCATCAATACCAGGTGTTGGTAAGCTTCTTCTTTCTGTAGAACCACCACAAAGAACAACAGCATCAAACGCTTTTAATTCAGCAGTATCATAATTTACACCAACATTAGTATTTGTTTTAAACACAATACCTTCTGCTTCTAAAATAGCTACACGACGATCGATAATTCCTTTCTCCATTTTAAAGTTAGGAATTCCGTAACGTAACAAACCACCGATAGCGTCATCTCTTTCTAAAACTGTTACTAAATGACCAGCTCTATTTAATTGCTGCGCAGTTGCTAAACCAGCAGGACCTGAACCAACAACAGCTACAGTTTTACCAGTTCTTGTTTTAGGAGGTTGAGGCTTAATCCAACCTTCAGCAAAAGCACGTTCTACAATATTCTTTTCAATATTTTCGATAGAAATAGGATCTTCGATAATACCTAATACACAAGCTTGCTCACAAGGTGCAGGACATAAGCGACCTGTAAACTCAGGAAAGTTGTTAGTAGAATGTAATATCAAAGAAGCTTTTTTCCATTCTCCTTGATGCACCATATGGTTAAAATCAGGAATCAAGTTACCTAATGGACATCCACTATGGCAAAAAGGTATTCCACAATCCATACAACGAGAACCTTGCTCCGTAATATCTTCTTCGCTTAAGGCTACTGTAAATTCTTTATAATCTTTTACACGATCTTCCACAGGAGTGTAAGATTCGTCTTTTCTGTCAAATTCTTTAAATCCAGTTACTTTTCCCATTGTCTACTATGCTGTTGTTAATTCTTCGAACATTTCCTCCTCTGTTTCTAAGCGCTTTAAAGCTGCTTTGTATTCTGTTGGCATTACACGAACAAAATTACTTAGAGTAGTTTCCCAATCTGCTAATAATTCTTTACCACGGTTACTATTAGTATAGTTTACGTGATTTTCTATTAATCCTTTTAAATCTGCTGCATCTTCTGGTAAGATATCCTCAAATTCAATAGTTTCTGTATTACATAATCCGTTTGTAAATTTATTTTCTGGATCGTATACATAAGCAATACCTCCACTCATACCTGCAGCAAAGTTTCTACCTGTTTCACCAAGTACTACTACTTTACCACCAGTCATATATTCACAACAGTGATCTCCAACTCCTTCTACTACTGTTGTAGCTCCTGAGTTACGTACTGCAAAACGTTCCCCTGCAATACCATTAATATAAGCTTCACCATCTACAGCTCCAAATAAACAAACATTACCAACAATGATGTTATCTTCAGCTACAAAATTAGCTTCAGCTGGTTTCTTTACAATTAATTTAGCTCCAGATAATCCTTTACCTAAATAATCATTTGTATTACCATCTAAATTAAAAGTTACACCTGGTGCTCCAAATGCTCCAAAACTTTGACCTGCAGAACCTTTAAAGTTAATCTTTAAAGTATCTTCTGGCATACCTAAGTGACCGTGTACTTTTGAAATTTCATTACTTAATATAGCTCCTACCGAACGGTTTAAGTTATTAATTGGGTAACTTAAAGTTGTTGGTGCTTTTGTTGCTATACATTCTTTTGCACTGTCATGAATACTAATATCCAATACATGATCTAAACCATGATCTTGTTTTTCAGAATTCTTAACTGCCATTTCATTATACTCAGCTGGTGTATAAAGAATTGATGATAAATCTAATCCTTTAGCTTTATAATGTGTTATTGCTTTATTTGAATTGATCTTGTGAGTTTGACCAATCATTTCATCCATTGTTCTAAACCCTAACTGAGCCATAATTGCTCTCAACTCATTTGCTACATAGTAGAAAAAGTTAATTACATGTTCTGGTGTTCCTTTAAAGTTTTTACGTAAGTCTTTATCTTGAGTTGCAATTCCTACAGGACATGTATTTAAGTGACACTTACGCATCAAAATACATCATGAAGCCACCAATGGTTCAGTGGCAAATCGAAATTCTTCTACTCCTAAAAACGCTGCAATAGCTACATCACGACCAGTTTTTAATTGACCATCACATTCAACAACAATACGAGAACGTAAGTTATTCAACACTAAAGTTTGTTGAGCTTCAGCCAAACCAAGTTCCCAAGGAAGACCTGCATGTTTTAATGATGTTAAAGGAGAAGCTCCTGTTCCACCATCGTAACCAGAAATTAATACTACATCAGCTTTTGCTTTTGAAACTCCAGCTGCAATGGTACCAACTCCTACTTCAGAAACTAATTTTACGTTAATTCTAGCTTCACGATTAGCATTCTTTAAATCATAGATTAATTGCGCTAAATCTTCAATTGAATAAATATCATGGTGTGGTGGTGGCGAAATCAACCCTACGAAAGGAGTTGAGTTACGTGCCGATGCAATCCAAGGTAA
>CAZJGP010000144.1:0-10945 GCA_964545595.1 uncultured Flavobacteriaceae bacterium
GCTTTAGCATTATTAGTTGTTTTGTTTGGTTTTATAGTTGGTCAAAACCAATTGGTAAGTTATACTATTGCAATATCTATGTTATCGGTTATAATTTTTGCTTCTTTAATAGGGACTTTTGTACCCATTATTTTAGACAAAAGAGGAATAGATCCTGCAATTGCAACAGGTCCTTTTATAACTACCAGTAACGATATTTTTGGAATATTTTTATTTTTCTATATCTCTAAATTAATGCTTGGTTTTTAATTTTTAGAAGTTATTTTAAGTATATGGATTAAACCTAAGATTTATATATATTTGTGTTACTTAAAAAAAATACTATGTCATTTAATGATTTATTCGATAGCGGTAAGCATACTAAAAAACTAGGGCATTTTGCTTCTATTGTTACTTTAGCAGCTGCTGATGGAGAGATAACAGAAAAAGAAGAAACATTATTAAAACGTTTTGCTCGTAAGTTAGATGTAGACGATAGTGAATATACTGAGATTTTACAAACACCAAAGCGTTACCCAATTAATCCGCCAAATAATAAGCATGAACGCTTAGAACGTTTATATGATTTATTAAAGATTATTTATGTAGATCATGAAATTGATGAAGCAGAAGATAAGTTATTACATAAGTATGTTATAGGTTTAGGTTTTGATAGCAAAGAAGTAGAAGCTGTAATAAAAAAATCAAAAGAATTATTCGGAGGAAAAATTCAATATGAAGATTACGAATTCATAATTAATAGAGAAGAAGCTTAATTTTAACGCTTCTTATCAAAAAGGCTCGAACATTGTTCGAGCCTTTTTTGTTATAGAAAGAATTATTAGATACAATTCAGATAGAATTTAATTTTTCATGATAAATCTATTTTGTAGTTTTAGAACTGTAAATCAATAAACAAATTCATTAATGGGAATTTTTGATCAAATAAAGAAGAAGCTTAGTCACGAATTTATAGATATAGTAGAATGGTTAGATAATACTAATGATACTATAGTTCATAGGTTTGAACGTTATCAGAACGAAATAAAAAATAATGCTCAGTTAATTGTAAGAGAAGGACAAACAGCTGTTTTTATTAATGAAGGTCAATTAGGAGATGTTTTTACAGCAGGTACATATACATTAAACACAAAGAATTTACCAATATTAACAACCTTAAAAGGTTGGAAATACGGTTTTGACAGTCCTTTTAAGGCAGAAGTTTATTTTGTAAATACGCACTTGTTTACAGATGAAAAGTGGGGTACAAAAAACCCAATAACTTTAAATGATGAACGTTTTGGTTTAGTTGAAATTCGAGCATTTGGAACCTATGCTTTTAAAATAAAAGACGCAGGGAAATTTGTGGTTGATGTTGTTGGTACAGATGCTAACTTCACCAATTTTGAGATTAATGAACATTTAAAAAGTTTAATTGCAACACGTTTTACTGATACTGTCGGCGAAGCTAATTTACCTATCGAGTTATATGCAGCTAATACAAGTGAGTTGTCAGAAACTTGTTTAAATGTTATGCAACCTGAATTTAATTTTGTTGGTATATCATTAGAAAAATTCTACATAGAAAATGTTTCTATGCCTGAAGAGCTTAAGAAAGAAATTTTTGAATATAGCCGAATTGATAAAATAGATTTAGATAAGCTTACAAAATTTAAAGCAGCAAAAGCTATTGAGGTAGCAGCAGCAAACGAAGGAGGAACAGCAGGAGCAGGAATGGGAATGGGAATGGGCTTTGTGTTAGCTCAACAAATGGGAGGCATGATGAACCCAATGGCAAGCCAACAACAAATGCAAACACAACCTATACAAGCTAATCAGGTAGCACCTCCGCCAATGCCTGTTCAAGTAAATTATTTTTATGCATTAAATGGACAGCAAATTGGCCCTGTTACTTTTGAGCAATTAAAAGTATTGTTTGCTAATAGAACTATAAATAAAGAAGCATTAATTTGGAAACAGGGAATGGCTAACTGGACAGCTTTAAAAGATATAGAAGAATTAAAAGTCTTTTTAGGAGGGAATACGCCACCGCCTTTACCACCAATGGCTTAATATTAGTGTTATAAATAAACTCTTTTTTTAGTATTAAAAAAAGAGTATTGTTACTTATGGAAGAAAAAGTGATTTCTGAAAATAAAAGAGCATGCAAACAATGTGGTGCAGAATTAAAATATAAACCAGGTACTACCTCATTAACTTGTGAATATTGTGGACACCATGAAATTATAGAACAGAATGACGAGGGCTTTGAAGAGTTAGAATTGAAATCTTATTTAAACGAAATGGGATCTCAGTTTCATTCGGAAGAAATACAGATGCTACAATGTAAAAATTGTGGAGCTAATCAACACGTAGAAGAGAACTATAAATCATTACATTGTGTTTACTGTACAACTCCGTTAATTATTGAAGATGCTTATAATGAAAATTGGATTTTACCAGGAGCAGTTCTTCCTTTTGGTTTTGATCAAGAAAAATCACATCAAATATTTTCAAAATGGGTAAAAAATCTATGGTTTGCCCCAAATAACTTAAAGAAAGCGGCTTTAGATCCTCAAAAAACTAAAGGATTGTATTTGCCATATTGGACTTTTGATGCTCAGTTAAAAGCTAATTATACAGGGCAACGTGGAGATTATTATTATGTAGATGTTCCTTATACAGCAAATGTGAAAGGAAGGTCTGTTCAAAAAACTAGAAGAGAACAAAGAACACGTTGGTCTTTTACAAGTGGAACAATCAATGGATTTGTAGATGATACTTTAATAAAAGCATCTTATGAACGAAAAAATAAAATTCCATCTAAAATTACTAATTGGAATTTAAGCGATTTACAACCTTTTAACACCAGTTTTTTAGCAGGTTTTGTTACTGAAAAATATACTATTTCATTAAAAGATGGGCACTTATCTTCTAAAGAAGAAGCTAAAGATATTGCTAAATCATGGGCTCGTAGAGATATTGGTGGCGACACCCAAAGAGTAAGTTCTATTGATATGCAATTATCAGAAGAAACATTCAAACATATTTTACTTCCTATTTATATTAGTACTTATACTTATTCAGGTAAAAAATATAATTTTTTTATAAATGGACAAACTGGTATAATTTCAGGAAAAAGACCATATTCATTTTGGAAAATATTTTTTGCAATACTATCAATTTGTTTAGTAATAGCAGTATTTTTAATATTTGCAGGTTAATTTAATAACAATATTTATAATGTATTGTAATACGAATTATTCGAAGGGAAAATTCAAGATGAATATTGCGATTTCATAATTAATAGTGAAGAAACCTAGTTTTAATGCTTCTTAACAACAAAGGCTCGAACAATGTTTCGAGCCTTTGTTGTTAAGAAATCAAAAGTTAAATAAATCACAAATAAAAACTATTAATGGTTGATTATTAGTTATTTATGATTTATTTTGTTGATATGTTTTAAAGTATAAGAATTTCTTATGAAAGTATATCGTTTAGTTATCGAACTAACATTTGTTATACTTTATGAGTTCTCGCAGCATATTTGGCCAAAATAAATAGCGAAGTTAATTGCTAAAATTAACAGTTTAATTAAAATACAAAGCAAAATGAAAAATTATAATTTAGGTTTATTAGCGTTGTTTTCTACAGCACTAATGTTTACATCATGTAGTGATGATGATGATAACGGAGGAAACAGTGGAGAAGGAGCAGTCCCAGTTGGAGCTGTTTATGCCATGACAAATGGAGAAGGTCAAATAGATGGTAACGTACAAGGGCCGAATACTATTATAACTTATAGTAGAGCAGCAGATGGAACATTAACACCAATAGGACCTGTTTTAACAGGAGGAAATGGAGGAGACTTTGATGGAGGAGAAGGTTTAGATCCTTTAATTTCAGCATATTCGCTTACAAAAACAAGAGATAATTCATTCATGTTAGCGGTAAATGCAGGTAGTAATACAATTACGGCATTACCAATAAATGAAGATTACTCATTAGGAGAACCACAAAGTATTGGAACTTCAGCAGTAGGACCAAATAGTATTGACTCTTACCCAGCTCCAGAGAGTATGGAAGGGGTAAATAGTTTAGTATTAGTTACAAACATTACGCGTCAAGAATTTTTAGCAGGTGGAGAGCCAATGCATAGAGGTACTTTAGATGCTTTTTGGTTATTAGATGACGGTACTTTTCAATCAGCAGGAGATTCAGTAGATTTAGATAATAGACCTTCTTGTGTATATATTTCTCCTGATGGAGCATATGCAATTGTAGCTTCTATTAATGCAGGAGCAGCAGGTTTAGATGTTGGAGCAACAGATAATACAGGAGCAGATTCTGTGGCAACAGGAAATCAAGATGAAGTTGTATTATTTAGTATTAATGGAGGAAACTTAACAAGATTAGATGGAGTAACATCTACTTTAAGAGGGAATGCAGATCAAAGAAACCTTCCATCGGCTATTGGTTCACAAATTGTTGAAGGAGATAATGGACGTTTATTTGCTGTAGTTACTGAAGCAAGAGAATTTCAACCTAATGGAGCACCTCCAGCATTTAATCAATTACAAGATGGATCAGTTTCAACCTGGGAAATTGTAGGAGATCGCCTTGATTTTATTGAAACAGTAAATTCAGGAACAGATGGTTCAGGTAGAACTGCTTGTTGGTTAGATTTTTCTGATGAAGATACATTCTTTGTGTCTAATGCAATTGAATCGGAATTAGTTACTTATAGTTTTGATAATGGAAATATAGCTTTAGTAAATGGTTCAGCAGCTTCAGGAGCTCCTGCTCCAGCAGTAGCTCCAACAGAAGAGGGAGCTACTCCTTTTGATGAGACTCAAGGATGGATTGATATGTGGATTAGTGATGATGGTGAATTTTTATACCAATTATATGGTTTAGATGGAACTATTGGTATTTTTAGAATAGAAGGTAATTCATTAATACCTGTAGAAGAAGTTAGAGGGAATTTACCTGAAAACAATACACAGGGTATCGTAGCTATTTAAAAAAAAATATTATTTTTTATTTCAAAAAAGCCAAAAGAATTATTCTTTTGGCTTTTTTTGTTTCATCCGGTTAGTTAATGTAATAGTTATTATATTTAATCGACCATTAATCAAAAATATTTAAGATGAAATTTAACTTGTTAGTAACCGCTTTAGCAGCATTAATACCTTTAGTAGTTGGTGCCGTTTGGTATAACCCAAAAGTTTTAGGTAATGCATGGAAAAAAACAAACGGTTTTGATACTGAATATAAGAGTAAAACTAAAATGATAGTAATTATTTTAGTTTCGTTTGTGTTTAATTTCTTTTTAGCTGCTACGCTTACAATGTTAGTTATTCATCAATTTGGTTTCTTTTCGACACTTAATGGAGTGCCAGGGTTAACAGAACCAGGCTCAGAAGCTTTTAATTTTGCAAAGCAATTTATGAGTAATTACGGAGACAATTATAGAACCTTTAAGCATGGTGTATTGCATGGTGTACTTTTTGCATTTTTTGCAGTATTACCAATTATAGGAACTCATGCCTTATATGAAAGTAAAGGTGTTAAATATATAGCAATTCATGTAGGTTATTGGGTAGTTAGTTTGGCTTTAATGGGTGGTGTTATTTGCCAATTTGCATAAAAAAGAAAGTAAAAAGTAAAAAGAGCCTCAATAATTTACATTATTGAGGCTCTTTTTTTAATAATATTATTTATTACCAAGTATTCTTAACCATAATTCTTTTAGTAATGGAGCAGCTTCTTTAGGGTTTGGGTCACTTTGTAAAGCGATTAGTTTGCCATCTTTGTTATGAGTAAGTTCATATCTAAATACAAATGTTTTAGAATGTTTTTCAGACCCACGTAAACCAAAACGTAAATCATTTAAAAATAATTTGTCTTCAATTATTTGAAGTGTATACCAATTTTCAGTAAGCTTTATTAAGCGTTTAACTAATGGTTCATTTTTTAAATTATTTAATAAATGATGATTCTTTTTAAACTCTATAAAATTAATTTTTTTGTCCTTATCAAATAAAGAATAACTACCTATTAAATAAGAATCGGAGGTTTCTATATTGGCATTCCAAAGAATAGCATTTAATGGAGAGGGTTTGGTTTGTACTTCTGCGTAAGCAATATTTTGGTCTTTTAAACTTTTTGTAAAAATACCATAAGTATACCATTTTAATAAAAGGGTAATAAACATATATGCACTACTAATATAAATACCTATTAGGTTTATTTTTTTACGTTTAGGATTATTACGTTTGTAAAATAATACAGCAATTACACAAATAAGAAAAGGAAGTGTATATAAAGGATCTACAACAAAAATATTTTTAAAAGAAACCTTATAGTTTAAAGGCCAAAATAACTGTGTTCCCCAAGTAGTAAAAGCATCTAAGATAGGGTGTGTAAACAAACCCCAAAACATTAGTAAAGACCAATCTTTCCAAGTAGCTTCTTGTTTTTTGTATAATTTAGATAGTAACCAACCAAAAATAGGAGCGGTTAAAAGGCAAAATAAAATGGAATGAGAAAATCCTCTGTGAATTTCATTAGCAGTAACAATATTGTCAGTAAATAATTTAGTAAAAACATCTAAATCAGGAATAGTACCTGCAATTGCACCCCATAATAAAGCTTTATTTCCAACTTTTTTACCTAGAGAGGCTTCGCCTACAGCGGCACCAAGAACAATTTGTGTTAACGAATCCATATTAGCTAATTGTTATTCTTTTTTAAAGGGATTTCTAGTTTCGTATGTGTTTGGTGTTATGGAATCGGCTATTGGTTTTAATAAAGTGTTTGAAACCGAATTGCGATGTCTAACGTATAATTTCATGTTTACGGGTTCTGCACCAACACAACTTTTAATTATTTCGGCAGTACGCCCTAAATGGAGCTCAGTAACTTTGTTTTCTATTGCTATAGCTACATAATCATATAATATACGCTGATATATATTGTGTGTTTTTTTATAATTATAGTTAAAGCCAATATGAAAAGATTCTACGGTACTATCTTGAATAAAACAGGTAGAGAATCCAATAAGTTCTTCTTTTAAAAAATATGCTTTAAAAATAAACTTTTCTTTAAGAGAAGCTTTTAGTTCTATTAATAGTGGAACGTTTATTTGGACTAATTTAAAGTACGCATTATCAATAACCGATGTGTAGAGCTCGTTTATTTTTTGTTTAAAATTGTTAATGTCATTTTCATTGAAATTTTTAACAATAAGAGCCTCTGAATTACTTAATACTTTTTTAGTACGAGTTCTATATTTAGTTCGCATACTGGAAAGGTAAGTGTCAAATGTATTCCATTCTGGTTGTATTTGCACTACCATATTAACATCGATAAGTATATCTCTAAACCCTTCTTTTTTTATAGAATCGGTGTCTGTAAATGATTTTGGCCAAAATTCTTTTATTAGAATAAAAGATGGTTTTTTAGAGTTTTCAACCTTTTTAGTATTGCGTAAAGCGCTAGCTAAACATTTGTAGGCTTCGCTTGGGGTTATTTGGTTTTTGTTAAAGATAAAACCATGTTCTCCGCATGAGAATAAGTTACCACAAACTAAAACGGTGACATCAATATTTTTTAAAAGAACATTTTTTAAATTGTCGGTTAATGTGCAAGGAAGTTCTTGATTTTCTAATTCTTTAGTGTTTGTTGAAATCAATTGAGTAACCGCAAAACCAATAGGTTTTTCTTCATTAAAAAATACAATGTATTTAAACTTAATATCTTTACTAAGTGTGTTTTCAATACTTTTTAAATATTCAAAAGAAAAGAAAATGCGATTATCAATGTCAAATTCTTCCCAGTTTATACTTGGTATATCGGTAATACTATCGTAAAAACTATGACGTACTTGAGAGTGAGTACACTTTTTAATGATTCTTTCGAACATAAATAATTTCTAGTTTTTAATAAAAGTATATTTTAATCAAAATTATTAAAACAAAATAATGAAAGGTCTCAGTGTTTTGTTAAAATTAATGTGCTTCTAACCAATTATCACCAACCCCAATTTCAACATCTAAGGGTACGTCCATTTTATGAGCGTTTTCCATTTCGTGCTTAATTAGTTTTTTAATGTCGTCTAATTCGTCTTTAGGAACATCAAACACCAATTCATCATGTACTTGTAATAGCATTTTGGTTTTAAAACCTTCCGATTTTAGTTTGTTATGAATATTAATCATCGCAATCTTAATAATATCGGCAGCACTACCTTGTATAGGGGCATTTACTGCATTTCGTTCAGCAGCTCCGCGTACTATAGCATTTGCTGAATTTATATTTTTTAAATACCTACGACGGCTTAATACAGTTTGTACATAACCATTTTCACGAGCAAAATTTACTTGCTCTCCCATATAAGCTTTAAGCTTAGGATAAGTTTCGTAATATGCTTCAATCAGTTCTTTAGATTCGGAACGTGTTAAGTTAGTTTGATTGCTTAACCCAAAAGCAGAAACCCCGTACATAATACCAAAGTTTACAGTTTTTGCATGACTACGCTGTTCTCTAGTAACTTCACTTAAATCTACATTAAAAACTTTAGCAGCTGTAGCAGCATGAATATCTTCTCCATTTTGAAATGCTTCCATCATTGCTGTTTCATTACTTAAAGCAGCAATAATTCGTAATTCTATTTGCGAATAATCGGCAGCAACCAATACATGATTTTCATCTCTAGGTACAAAAGCCTTTCGTACTTGACGACCACGTTCTGTTCTAATAGGAATATTCTGTAAGTTCGGGTTGTTAGAACTTAAACGACCGGTTGCAGCAACAGTTTGTATGTATTGAGTGTGTACTCTTTTGGTTTCTTCATTTACCTGAGTTGGTAAAGCATCAATATAAGTACTCTTTAATTTAGCTAAACCACGATACATTAAAATATCTTCAACAATTTTATGTTCTTTAGCTAGGTTCGAAAGTACATCTTCGGCAGTAGAATACTGACCAGTTTTTGTTTTCTTTGGTTTGTCCACCAATTTCATGTTTTCAAACAAAACAATTCCCATTTGCTTAGGAGAACCAATGTTGAAAGTTTCACCAGCTTGCTCGTAAATGCTTTCTTCTAATTTAGTAATATCACTATTTAATTCTTCCGAAAGACTATTAAGGAAATCAATATCTAAATTAACTCCTTCAATTTCCATAGCAGCAAGAACTTCTACTAATGGTAATTCAATATCATTAAATAAACCAAGAGTATTTGCCTCTTTAAGTTCTGGTTTAAAATGCTCGGCTAATTGTAAAGTAATATCTGAATCTTCTACTGCATATTCCGTTTGTTTTTCAACAGGAACCTGACGCATAGTAAGTTGATTTTTTCCTTTTTTACCAATTAACTCAGTAATAGAAACAGGTGTATAGTTTAAATAAGTTTCAGCAAGTACATCCATATTATGACGCATATCTGGGTTAATCAAATAATGCGCAATCATAGTATCGAATAATTTACCTTTTACAGAAACACCATATTTATGTAATACTTTAATATCGTATTTTAAATTTTGCCCAATTTTTTGAATGCTTTCATTTTCAAAGAAGGGTAGTAGTTCATCAATTAATTTTTGAGCTTCTTCTTTATCTTCAGGGAAAGGTAAATAAAACCCATTAGCCTTTTCCCAACTGAAAGCAATACCAACTAATTGTGTTTCTAAAGGATTTAAACTTGTAGTTTCAGTATCAAAACAAACTGATGTTTGATTGTTTAAGTTTTGTAAAAACAATTTAAAACCCATTCCGGCTTGAACCGTTTGGTAATGATGAGCAGTATTTGCAATTGTTTTTCTAGAGCTGTATTCAGCAGAAGCATCAGGAGTGTCTCCATCAGCACCAAATAAAGAAAATTGACCAGCACCAGCTGTTTTTTCTGTTTTAACCTCAGAAGGTTTTACTGTTTCAGTTGTACTCTTTAAGCCATCAACATCAAAAAGTTTAAAGAACTGATCTTTCATTCTTCGAAACTCTAGCTCTTCAAAAAGCTTAGTTACTTTTTCAGCATCAGGGGCAGTAAGTAAATAGGATTCAGAATCAAAAGTTACATTACAATTTAAGTTAATAGTGGCTAATTTTTTAGAAAGTAATCCTAATTCAGCATTAGCAATTACTTTTTCTTTCATTTTACCTTTAAGTTGATCGGTATTTTCAAGTAAGCCTTCCATACTACCATAGGCAGCAATAAACTTTTTGGCGGTTTTGTCTCCAACACCAGGTAGCCCAGGAATATTATCTACAGCATCTCCCATCATTCCTAGATAATCAATAACCTGTTCAGGGTGTGCAATTTCAAATCTTTTTTGAACTTCAGGAATTCCCCAAATTTCAATACCGTTACCCATTCGAGCAGGACGATACATAAATATATTTTCCGAAACTAATTGAGCATAATCTTTATCAGGCGTAACCATATAAACTTGGAAGCCTTCTTTTTCAGCCTGTTTTGATAATGTTCCTATCAGGTCATCAGCTTCTACACCCATTTCTTCTATAATAGGTATGTGCATAGCATTTAAAATGTCCTTTATAATAGGTACAGCAATTTTTATAGCTTCAGGTGTTTCAGCTCGGTTAGCTTTATATTCAGGAAAAATCTCAGTACGCTCGTGACTACCTCCTTTGTCAAAGGCTACAGCTAAGTAGTCTGGTTTTTCTCTTCGGATAACATCTAGTAATGAATTAGTGAATCCCATTATTGCAGAAACGTCCATTCCTGTACTAGTAATTCGTGGGTTTTTTATTAATGCATAATAACCTCTAAATATTAAAGCAAATGCATCTAGTAAAAATAGTTTTTTGTTGGAATCCATACCTAATCATTAATTAAGGGTTCAATATACATTAATTGGCAAATATTAAAGAGTATAACTTGAATTGAAACTTTTATTTAGCAAAAAATATAATTTATTGTGTTGAATGTTAAAAATTAATA
>CAZJGP010000145.1:0-8554 GCA_964545595.1 uncultured Flavobacteriaceae bacterium
GTCTATAATTTCCTTTTCCATCTTAAAATTAGGAATCCCGTAACGCAACAATCCTCCGATAGCATCATCTCTTTCAAAAACAGTCCCCAAATGACCTGCTCTATTCAATTGTTGAGCTGTTGCTAAACCTGCAGGTCCCGATCCAACTACCGCCACTGTTTTACCAGTTCTTGTTTTTGGTTCCTGTGGTTTTATCCAACCTTCTTTAAAAGCGCGCTCTACAATATTTTTTTCAATATTTTCTATAGATATAGGGTCCTCTATAATACCTAACACACATGCTTGTTCACAAGGTGCAGGACACAAACGACCTGTAAACTCAGGAAAGTTATTTGTAGCATGTAAAATCAAAGAGGCTTTTTTCCACTCTCCTTGATGTACCATATGATTAAAATCAGGAATCAAATTTCCTAACGGGCAACCACTATGACAAAATGGAATACCACAATCCATACAACGAGAACCTTGTTCCGTGATTTCTTTATCACTTAAAGGAACTGTAAATTCTTGATAATGTTTTACACGATCTTCAACGGGTTTGTAAGACTCGTCTTTTCTTTCAAATTCTTTAAATCCTGTTACTTTTCCCATCTTACTATGCTGTTGTTAATTCTTCTACCATTTCTTCCTCAGTCTCTAAACGCTTTAAAGCGGCTTTGTATTCTGTAGGCATTATTCTTACAAAATTAGCTAAGCTAGTTTCCCAATCTTCTAATAATGTTTTACCTAGATTACTATTGGTATAGTTTACGTGATTTTCTATTAATCCTTTTAAGTCTGCTGCATCTTCAGGTAAGATGTCTTCAAATTCAATAGTTTCTGTATTACATAACCCGTTTACAAATTTGTTTTCAGGATCATATACATAAGCAATACCTCCACTCATACCTGCGGCAAAGTTTCTACCTGTACTACCTAATACAACTACTTTTCCTCCTGTCATATATTCACAACAGTGGTCTCCAACTCCTTCAACTACCGTGGTAGCTCCTGAGTTACGAACTGCAAAACGTTCTCCAGCAATTCCGTTGATATATGCTTCACCATTTACGGCTCCGAATAAACAAACATTACCAACAATAATATTGTCTTCTGCAACAAAGGTTGCTTCTTCTGGTTTTTTAACAATTAATTTAGCTCCAGATAAACCTTTTCCTAAATAATCATTCGTATTACCAGATAAGTTAAAAGTAACCCCTGGTGCTCCAAAAGCTCCAAAACTTTGTCCGGCAGAACCATTAAAGTTTAGGGTTAATGTATCTTCTTCTAAACCTAAATGTCCGTGTACCTTAGAAATTTCATTACTTAAAATTGCCCCTACAGAACGATTTAAGTTATTAATTGGATAGCTTAAAATTGCTTTTGTTTTATCTGTAATTGTTGCTTTCGCATCTTCAATTAACGTCATATCCAACACCTCTTCTAAACAATGATCTTGTTTTTCAGAATTCTTAATTGGCATTTCTTTATAAGCTGCTGGTCTGTATAAGATTGATGATAAATCTAAACCTTTAGCTTTATAATGTGTAATTGCTTTGTTTGAATTGATCTTATCAGTTTGACCAATCATTTCATCCATAGTTCTAAACCCAAGCTCAGCCATAATTGCTCTTAACTCATTTGCTACATAGTAGAAAAAGTTAATTACATGTTCTGGTGTACCTTTAAAGTTCTTACGTAAGTCTTTATCTTGAGTTGCAATACCTACTGGGCAAGTATTTAAATGACACTTACGCATCATAATACAACCTGAAGCTACTAATGGTGCTGTTGCGAAACCGAATTCTTCAGCTCCTAATAATGCAGCAATAGCAACATCACGTCCTGTTTTTAACTGACCATCACATTCTACAACAATACGAGAACGTAAGTTGTTTAATACTAATGTTTGTTGTGCTTCAGCTAAACCAAGCTCCCATGGTAAACCACAGTGTTTTAATGATGTTAATGGAGATGCTCCTGTACCACCATCAAAACCAGAAATTAATACTACATCAGCCTTAGCTTTAGAAACTCCGGCAGCAATAGTACCTACTCCTACTTCTGATACTAATTTTACGTTAACTCTAGCTTCGCGGTTAGCATTCTTTAAATCATAGATTAATTGTGCTAAATCTTCAATAGAGTAAATATCATGGTGTGGTGGTGGCGAAATTAATCCTACAAATGGTGTAGAGTTACGTGCCGATGCAATCCAAGGTAATACTTTTGTACCTGGTAATTGACCACCTTCTCCTGGTTTTGCACCCTGAGCCATTTTAATTTGAATTTCTTTGGCGTTTGTTAAGTAATCAGATGTTACTCCAAAACGACCAGAAGCTACTTGTTTAATAGCAGAGTTACGACTATCACCATTTGCATCAGGAATAAAACGCTTTCTGTCTTCTCCTCCTTCACCTGAATTAGATTTACCTCCAATTCGGTTCATTGCAATTGCTAAATTCTCGTGTGCTTCTCTAGAAATAGATCCATAAGACATTGCTCCTGTTTTGAATCGCTTAACGATTTCAGTCCAAGGTTCAACTTCATCTAATGGAATTGGGTTTAAGTTATCAAACTCAAATAATCCACGGATAGTCATTAAGTTTTTCGATTGCTCATTAACAGCATTCGAATACACATCGTAACTAGCTTGATCTTTTAACCTAACTGCTTGCTGTAATTTAGCAACCGTTGTTGGGTTAAACATATGGCGCTCACCATTACGTCTCCATCGGTAATCTCCACCAATGTTTAATCCTAATTTCTTATCAATATTAGTATCTGGGTAAGCTACCTTATATCTTTCGTTTATTTCTTTTTCTACTTCATATAATCCAATACCTTCTATTCTTGAAGCTGTATATGGGAAGTATTTTTCAACAAATTGAGAATTGAAACCTACGATTTCAAATATCTGAGAACCTCTATACGAGTGTAATGTTGAGATTCCAATTTTGTTCATTACCTTAAGAATACCTTTTCCAATAGCTTTATTGAAGTTTTCAACCGCTTTTTCTTCGTTAATATTCTCAATGAAACCTTCTTTTACTTGCATTCTAATGATCTCATTAACCATGTAAGGGTTAATGGCACTAGCTCCGTAACCGAATAATGTTGCAAAATGGTGTGGCTCACGTGGTTCTGCTGATTCGATAATAATATCAAAGTAAGAACGCTTACGTAAACGGTTCATTTGGTGGTGTACAAAAGAACAAGCTAATAGAGCTGGTATTGGAGCAAACTCTTCGTTTACACCTCTATCTGATAAGATGATAATATTTACATCTCTCTCTAGAGCTTTTTCTATTTGAATAATTACATTATCTAAAGCGTCTTCTAATCCGTTAAGACCTTTTGCTTTTGGATATAATATTTCAATAGTTTCAGACTTAAAGCTATCTATTGAAATATTTCTAATTTTCTCTAAGTCCGTATTAGAAATAACCGGATTTTGAATCTTTAATTTTCTGCACTGCTTTTCTGTAACACTAAAGATATTTCTATCTTTTCCTAACGCTAAACTAATATCCGTTACAATTTCTTCACGAATACCATCTAATGGTGGGTTAGTTACCTGAGCAAATAATTGCTTAAAATAGTTTGATATTAACTGAGGTCTATCAGACAATACTGCTAAAGGAGTATCAATACCCATAGAGCCTAAAGCTTCTTTACCTACAATTGCCATTGGTGTAATTACCTCTTGAATATCTTCAATAGTATAATTAAACAAACGCTGCCTTGTTTTAATATCAATAGTTTCGATAGGACAAGTTTCTCCATTATAAGGAACATCCTTTAAATGTAATCTTGTTTTATCTAACCATTCTTTATATGGTCTTTCTGAAGCTACTTTACTTTTAATTTCTTCGTCATTAATAATACGCCCCTCGTTCATGTCTACTAAGAACATTTTACCAGGCTCTAAACGACCATGACTCTTAATATCTTCAGGAGCTACTTCTACTACTCCAATTTCAGAAGACATAATTAATTTACCACTCTTAGTTACAGTGTAACGAGAAGGTCTTAAACCATTACGATCTAATAATGCTCCAACATAATCTCCATCAGTAAATGGTACAGATGCTGGTCCATCCCATGGTTCCATTAAACAAGAGTTATATTCATAAAAAGCTTTACGCTCTTCAGACATAGTCTCGTGCTTTTCCCATGCTTCAGGAATCATCATCATCATTACTTCTGGTAATGATCTTCCTGTATGTGTTAATAATTCAACAACCATATCCATTGAAGCAGAATCTGACTTTCCTGGTAATATAATTGGGAATAATTTTTCTATTTGAGGTCCAAAGACATCACTTTTCATGATTTCTTCGCGAACACGCATTCTACTTACATTTCCACGTAAAGTGTTAATTTCACCATTCTGACACATGTATCTAAATGGTTGTGCAAGCTCCCATGCAGGCATTGTATTTGTAGAGAAACGTTGGTGTACTAAAGCCAAACGTGTTACTAAATCTTCTTGTTGTAAATCAGTATAATACGGCCCTATATCTTCAGGCATAATAATACCTTTATATATAAGTGTTGTATTTGATAAACTTGGCAAGTAGAAATAACTACTTTCCGACATTTTTGAAGTTCTTATTGTATGCTCTGTAATTTTACGTGCAGCATATAATTTAGCTTTAAAAACGTTTTCAGCAATATCTTCTGTTTTACCAATAAATAACTGCTCTATATTAGGTTCTGATGCTAAAGCAATCTCTCCTAAATGTGAAGAATCTACAGGAACTTCTCTCCATCCTAAAATAGATAGTCCTTGATTTTTTATTTCTTGTTCAAAAGTATCTTTACAATACTTGTATTGATTTTCGTTTTTTGGCAAAAAAACCATTCCTACAGCATACTCACGTTGCGCAGGAATTTCGAATTCACATACACGACTAAAATAATCATGCGGAATATCAATCAATAACCCGGCACCATCACCTGTTTTTCCATCAGCACTTACACCACCACGGTGTTCTAACTTCACTAAAATTTCTAATGCATCGTGAATGATTTGATTTGTTCTCTCTCCTTTAAGATTACAAATAAACCCTGCACCACAGTTTTCATGTTCAAATTCAGGTAAATACAAGCCTTGTTTTTGCATACTATAGTTTGTCTTAAGTTTTTCCAGTTGCAAAATTACAAAATCATAAAGGAATCCAAAAATTTATACTTCTATTCTTCAGCTCTTTTATTAGGTAAGTAGTAATATTATGAGAATTTTACAAATTATTAATTAATAGAATAAAAAAATACGAATTCAATAATTTAATTTTCAAAAAACATTAATAACACAATTAGTTTAAATAAGACCTAACAAACACCTAAAACAACACTTAAATGTTAATTAATGGTTATCTAAAGAAAATCAAGACCAATAACACCTAGATAATTCCTTACAGATAAACTAAGCATTTGACATTTTTAACATTTTATTTTGAAAATAACATATCAAAGGGTCTCCTTAATTTTCATATCCACAAAAATACTTAGTTTTGTACTTAAAAACTTGTTTCTACTATGTTGTTCGTCTATTTTTGGTTTAGAATTCATACTAAAAATATTTTATCTCTATGAAAAAAATAGAAGCAATAATCCGAAAATCAAGATTTGGAGCAGTAAAAGAAGCATTACACGCAAAAGGTATTAACTTTTTCTCTTATTGGGATGTTACTGGTATTGGTAATGAATCAGCCGGAAAAGTATACAGAGGTGTAAGTTACAGTACAAGTGATATTCAACGTAGACATCTTTCAATCGTTGTTAACAATGATTTTGAAGAAGCTGCTATTGAAGCTTTACTTTCTGCTGCCAAAACAGGAGAAGTTGGTGATGGAAAAATATTTGTATCTGACGTATCTGAAGCATATAGAATTCGTACATCTGAAAAAGGTGGAGAAACTCTTAACTAAAAATTTAATTAACCCCCGATTATTTTAACAACAATTACAAAACAATTATTATGAACAACATTCAACAAGAAGCATTAGATGCAGCAATTTCAACCATAAATGGTGATATGGGTGCATTATGGATCACAATTTCAGCTATACTTGTATTTTTTATGCAAGCTGGTTTTACATTAGTAGAAGTTGGTTTTACTAGAGGTAAAAACGCAGGTAACATTATTTTAAAGAACATTATGGACCTTTCTATTGGTTCTCTTATGTTTTGGGCTGTAGGTTATGCTTTTATGTATGGTGACACCGTTATTGGTGGCGGATTTATGAGAGCTAGTTCTGCTGCACAAGGATATTTCTTTTTCCATGCTGCTGACTGGTATAACTTATTTTTCCAAACTGTATTCTGTGCTACTGCTGCAACTATTGTATCTGGAGCTGTTGCAGGAAGAACTAAGTTTTCTACATACTTAATCTTCTCTGCTATTTTAACAACTATTATCTACCCAATTTCTGGTAGCTGGTACTGGCCATTTGACGATGACGCTTGGTTAAACACATTAGGATTCGTTGATTTTGCAGGTTCTTCTGTAGTACACGCTGTTGGTGGTGCTGCCGCTTTAATTGCTGCTAAATTAGTAGGTCCAAGAATTGGAAAATACGTTGACGGAAAAGTAAACGTTATTCCTGGTCATAACTTAGTATATGGTGCTTTAGGGGTACTTATTCTTTGGTTAGGATGGTTCGGATTTAACGGAGGTTCTCAATTAGCTTGGGGTGGAGATGATACTGTTGCTGCTGGTAGCGTTATTATTAACACTAACATTGCTGCTGCAATTGGTGCAGTTGCTGCATTATTTTTTACTTGGGCTAAGTACGGAAAAGCGGATATTTCAATGACATTAAACGGAGCTTTAGCTGGTTTAGTTGGTATTACTGCTGGTTGTGGTGCT
The DNA here is from genome assembly GCA_964545595.1 of uncultured Flavobacteriaceae bacterium. Taxonomy (GTDB): domain Bacteria; phylum Bacteroidota; class Bacteroidia; order Flavobacteriales; family Flavobacteriaceae; genus Aquimarina. Next base: position 6,857 of record CAZJGP010000145.1, read on the forward strand.
GTAAGTGCTTTTGGTGCTTTATTCATCGGATTAATCTGTGGTATCTTAGTTGTTCTTTCTATCGAGTTTATTGATACTAAATTAAAAATTGATGACCCAGTAGGTGCTATCTCAGTACACGGTGTATGTGGTTTCATTGGAACTGTATTAGTTGGTGTATTTGCTTTAGATGGTGGTTTACTTTCTGGTGGTGGATTTAAATTATTAGGTGTACAAGCATTAGGTTCTTTAGCTTATATTGTTTGGGCAGCTGTTACTTCTTTCATCGTTTTAATAGTATTAAAGAAAACTATTGGATTAAGAGTTACTGAAAAAGAAGAAATTGAAGGATTAGATGTTCATGAGCACGGGATGAGTGTTTATAACAACAACTAATTTTCATAGAAATACAAACTTCTAAGTTTAAAAAAAGACCGCTATTAGCGGTCTTTTTTTTGTTTTATAAACTTTATAAATACAAAGTATTTTAGCTTCAAAACTTTTATACTGGCATTGATAATTTGATTTACCGTTTTATAGTAATAATTTTGCACTATGATAATGAATACTAACGATACTATTACTGCATTAGCATCTGCATCAGGTTCTGGAGCTGTAGCTATAATTCGTGTTTCTGGACCCGAAACTTTTTCTATTGTAAATAGCATTTTTACTGCTAAAAGCAAAAAATCTATTCTAGAACAAGATTCACACACAATACATCTAGGCCACATAAAAGATGATACCAAAGTATTAGACGAAGTATTAGTTTCATTATTCAAAAATCCTAAATCATATACTGGCGAAGATGTTATTGAAATTAACTGCCACGGTAGTTCTTATATTCAGCAAGAAATATTACAACTTTTATTACGTAAAGGTTGCCGTACTGCCGAAGCTGGAGAATTCACTTTAAGAGCTTTCCTTAACGGAAAAATGGATTTAAGTCAAGCTGAAGCCGTGGCTGATTTAATTGCCAGTGACTCCGAAGCCGCACACCAAATTGCCATACAACAAATGCGTGGTGGTTTTAGTAATGAAATTAAAAAACTGAGAGATGAACTTTTAAATTTTGCCTCTTTATTAGAACTAGAATTAGATTTTGCAGAAGAAGATGTTGAATTTGCTGATCGTTCACAATTTGTTGCACTATTATCTAAAATTGAAATTTTATTAAAACGATTAATAGATTCTTTTGCTTTAGGTAATGTTATAAAAAACGGAATTCCTGTTTCTATCGTAGGTGCTCCAAATGTTGGAAAATCAACTCTTTTGAATGCTTTACTAAATGAGGAACGCGCCATAGTATCGGACATAGCAGGTACTACTCGAGATACTGTTGAAGATGAAATAAGCATTGGTGGTCTTCGTTTTCGATTTATTGACACTGCTGGTATTCGAGAAACTAAAGACACTATAGAACATATTGGTATTCAAAAAACTTTTGAAAAAATAAGCCAAGCCAAAGTGGTTATTTATCTTATTGACAGCTCTAAATTAGATGTTAAAGGTTTAGATCCTATTAAAAATGAAATAGCTCAAATTAAAAATCAGCACCCTTTAAAACCGCTTATTGTTATTGGTAATAAAGTAGATGCTTTAGACAGTAATAAAAAGAAAGCCATAAGCAACTCTATTTCCGAAATACTGTTTATTTCAGCAAAACAAAAAACGGGTATTACAGAACTTACCGATAAGTTATTAAGTTTTGTTAATAAT
>CAZJGP010000146.1:0-3848 GCA_964545595.1 uncultured Flavobacteriaceae bacterium
CTTTTACATTTTCTTTTAATGTAATTTCTGACAAATCAAAATTAGATTGCGATTGACAACTTTGAAACATTAAACTCATAATTAACAATGTAAATAACACTTTTTTCATAATATTTTTTTAAACATTTTCTTTATATTACTGGTATAGTTGCATTTAAACCAGTGGTACGTTCTATTTTTTTAATAATATCCATTGGCTTAGCTATTAAATAAGGATCTTCTGGTTCGAAATCAGCTAGTTCTGTTGAAAACTTTTTATCTTTAAAATACCCTTTTTTTATAGCTAAGCCTATATCTGCTTTAGCTACCACAGTTGCTTTAATACCATCAAACAATAATTTGGGCCTGTATGTTAATGTTTTTTCACCGCCACTTACACTTTGGTAAGCTAATTTATGACCAAAAGTAATTGAGCCTGTACCTGAAGCTCTAAAATCTCCATTAGCAAAAAATTCTCCTACAATAACAGCATATGATGCTTTAATAATTAAACCTGCTTCTAATGTTAATCCTATAGTTACACCTGATTCAAAATCTAATTTATTATCATCGGCTGCAGTATGGTAAGTTACACTAACCTCATCTATATTTAACGTTCCCCATACCTTAAGGTTAATGTACATATCAACAGTAAACTCTTTACCATCATTTTTATTTTTATCAACCGCAAGCCAATCTCTAATTTCACTTACAATTCTTCTTGCTGCTGGCGCTGCTGCCCCTCCGCTTACTGCTCCTGCTGCAAGACCAACTGCTAAATCTAGCAAATCTATAACAATCTCTATACCAACTAAAGGTTTTGCTGAAAAATATAATTTAATTTCAGTTCCAATTTCTTTAGTCGGTATTTTATTTTTTCTACCTCTAGCCAACTGCCATTCTGCGCCAATACAAAAATTAGGAGGTTTAATACCTATTGAAAAACCAGCTTTTTTCCCTACTTTACTTTTTACTATTTTTCCTTTTGTTTCTCCTGTAATATATTTTGCTACTTCTTTAATTTTAGCTATAACCTGATAAAATTGTTTAATTTTTGCTTCGTATTTTAACGTTGCATCCCAATCTTTTTCATAATTAGCTTCAGATATTTTATTCCATTTAGCCTCCATTATAGCCCCAAACTCAACCTCAGTTTGTTTCCATCTAGCCTCTGCTCCTATTTTACCTGCTCTACTTTGCATTCTTTTAACATCAACACCACTCATTTTTGTCCATTTAACACTTAAGTCATTTGTTAAATTTATATAAAAATGAAAATCCCATTTAATATCTGGGTAAACATAAACGTTAATAGTTTCTTTTGTTTTATCAATATAATACCTACAAGAATGTATATGATATTTATATTTATTAGGAGCTACCAAATGAGGAAATATAAACTTTATCGGAGGTAACACTTCACTATCTGGGATTTTAGGACTATGTATTTCTTTAATAACATCACTTAATCCATTATGATAAGTTGGTTTATTGTTATAATCAATTATAGTAACTTCAGTTGTATGTTCTAAATTTGAGCCTTTTTTAAAACAATGTTCTGTTGTATCTAAACCTTTTACTTTTAATGTTAAATTCTTTTTAGCTTTAGACGATTTATTTGGAGATATTGTATTAAATTTTATTGATTTTGCATCTCCTCCACTTATTTTGTATTTTATTGTAACCCTTCTATTCTGTTGGTGTTGAGCCGAAGTTAAATTTTCTCCTTTGATTAACAACTTCCTTTTACCATAGCCTTTAGCACTAATTCTGTCTTTACTAACCCCTTTTTCAATTAAATATTCTACTGAAGATGCTGCTCTTCTGTTTGATAAAGCATCATTATATTTATCAGTATGTCTAATATCACAATGCGCACCTAGTTCTACCGGTACAAAAGGATTGTCTATTAAAAACTTTGATAAGTTATCTAAAACAATTTTAGCATCACTTCGGATTGCCGATTTATCTAAATCAAAATTTATAATTTCAGATGCTGCAAATTCTTTTTTCTCTTCCCCTTTTAACTTTAACTTACCTTCTTCAAAAAGATCTATAGTTTTACTGTCATCAACAAAACTTAATTTTTTAAATCTACAGGTTTCGTAGCGTTCAATATTAATTTCATTTTGACCTAACTTTAATGGTCTATCAGTTTCATGCTGTTCAACTTCTTTTGAAGAAATCTTATTTTCAAAAGTTAACATCTCACTTTTCCCAATAGAATTAGACGAACCTTTAACTTTTATTATTGCATAATACTCTTCATTAAAAAGTATATTGGCAAATATTCCTCGCTGTGATGTCCAATTATAGGTGTCTTTTATTTTTATATTAAGCTCTCCGTTTCTACACTGCGTTGCATAAGCTTTAACAAAAGGGTTAGTTCCTTTTTCTTCATGGTATACATCTATCGACATATAAGCACCATTACATCCTTCTAATTGAACATTTAGCCAGATATCATCTCCAAATTTTAATTCTCCTGAAAATTTAGCCCCTCCTTTCTCTTTACTCCATGCAGAGCTTAATACCTTTTGTTCACTTTTACCATATATTAATATTTTTGCAGGGTATCTATTAGTCGGTTTACTCATAAAAGCTTCTACCGCCATTGTTTTTGGTCCGCAAAACTTAGGCTCAATAAACACCTCTACAGTATCTCCTATAACATCTGTCTTTTCTTTTGCTGTGTAAGGGTATAATGCATCAGGTTTAGCTATCCATTTAGCTCTTCCTTTTTTATTATCAGGTGTATCTTTATGGTAAAAGGCTTGAAAAACTTCTTTTTTATTAGCCTCTATACCTATAATAGAATTAAAATCATGACCTAAGCCATATTCTTTCTCAACATACGCTGACGTAAAATCAATTTCAAATGACTCACTTTCTTCTTCTTTATAAGGTCCTAATGGGCTTTTTTCAATTACTATTTGCCTACCTACTTTTTGCACTCCACTTGCCATAATATCTATTTAGCTATAATGTTTAACCCTTCTTCACTAAAATCATATTCCATTTCCCTAACATCTAACATAGGGTTTAACTGGTCGTGAATTTCCGTATTGGCGTCACCCCCTCCTCCTGAGCCTGAGCCTGCTGCTGTTTGGCCATGATTCATGATACTTATACACGGGCTTCCTCCTATAGGGCATGTTGCTTTACTATCTTCAAGCAAAATTTGACCTTGATTACTTAAAATTACATTTTCGTAAGCTCCATCCCATTTAGTTACTATTATTTGACAAGGTTTAAAACCGCTTGGCGTAGGTTGCATCTTACATTGTCCAAAAGTGTTTTTTTCAAATGTAGCAGCCCCTATTTCCATAGTAGAAGCTATTAATTTTTGCGATCCACCACCATCATTTGCATAATTACGTGTTTGCGTTAATACTTGTAACTTATCTGGAAAATCTCCAAACTGACAAGTACACATAGCGCCTTGTACTACAGCATGCTTTTCGCTCATAATTTTTTAATTTTTTTAAAAAACTTAGTCCAAAAACTAATTCCTTCTTTTTTTTCTTTTTCGGGTGATTCTTTTTCTTCTAGTTTTTCTAAAGAAAACATTTTAACTGTCACTTTTTTTGGATTTACAAATTTAGTTTCAAAAAAAGCCTCTATACCCTCTACTACTCCTGTTTTTTTATTAATACCATATGCTAAATTACAAGTACCTTTTAATTCTTCTTTTTCATTAAAATAAGGGTAACTTAACTCTTGTTCTAAATCTAAAGCACATCTTTCATCTTTTATTTCTCCTTCAATTTTAACAAAATGAATAGGCTCTGATTCATTTTGTTCTATTTTTTCTTTTATTTCATAATTAACAGGTCCCGCATTACCAGCTATACTATATTGATTTTTTA
>CAZJGP010000147.1:0-2583 GCA_964545595.1 uncultured Flavobacteriaceae bacterium
AATTAATTGAGTAGAAACAATGGTAGAACCTATAAACTGATTTCCATTAATTTTACCTTCATCTTGCCATTTTTGCAGTAAAAAATTAGTCATTACACTCATGGTTTGATTTCCGTTCATCAACTTCATTTTGCCGTCAGTATCTCTAACAGCAACACCCAATCTATCACAATCTGGATCGGTACCAATTACAATATCTGCACCTATTTTATCAGCTAAATCTATAGCCATTTTTAAGGCGGCGGGTTCTTCTGGATTTGGAGATTTTACTGTAGGAAAATCTCCATTAGGTTCTCTTTGTTCTTCTACAATGTGAACATCAGTATAACCTGCTCTTTTTAACGTTTCAGGAACGGACACAATAGAAGTTCCATGTAAAGAGGTAAATACGATTTTGAGATTTTTTCGACTGGTAATATTAGGTAATTTTCCATTAGCAACTGCACCATTTACAAAAACATCGTCAACTTCTTTACCAATAATTTCTATCAATTCTTCATTCGCATCAAACTTTATTTCAGAAAAATCCAATGCATTTACTTCTTTAATAATTCCTGCATCTTCTGGAGGAACAATTTGTCCGCCATCGGACCAATATACTTTATAGCCATTATATTCTGGCGGATTATGACTTGCAGTAAGTACAATACCGCAATGACAGTTTAAATGTTTAACAGCAAAAGAAAGTTCAGGTGTTGTTCTTAAACTTGAAAACAAAAACACTTTAATTCCATTAGCGGCAAAAACTTCGGCAACGGTACGTGCTAAAGTGTCGCTATTATTACGGCAGTCATAAGCAATAACTGTTTTTATTTCTTCTCCACGAAAGTGGTCATTTAAATAATTACTTAAACCTTGAGTACTTTTACCTAAAGTATACTTATTAATACGGTTAGTACCAACGCCCATAATACCACGCATACCACCAGTACCAAATTCTAAATCTTTATAAAAACTTTCTTCTATTTCGTTAGTATTGTTTTTTAATAAGTCTTTAACAGCTTCTTGTGTGCTACTATCAAAAGTAGGAGTAAGCCATTCGTTAATTCGGTTATCTAAAGAGGTAGTAGATGTACTCATTATGTTAGTTGTTAAAGTTTTTCAGAAATAGTATAGTTAGTATTTTCTTTTGGCTTGTTTCGTAATATTATTTCCCCAATAAAACCTGCTAAAAAGAATTGTGTACCTAAAATCATAGAAACTAATGCTATATAAAATTCTGGACGATTAGTAATTAAGCGATCAGAAGTGTTTATAAATAATTTGTTAATACCTAAATATAAGGTCAAAAAGAAACCTAAGCAAAACATTAGTGTGCCAATAAGTCCAAAAAAGTGCATTGGTCTTTTACCAAATTTAGCGGTAAACCAAACGGTAATAAGATCTAAAAAACCATTAGTAAAACGTTCGATTCCAAATTTGGTTTCGCCATACTTACGAGCTTGGTGTTTTACTACTTTTTCACCTATTTTAAGGAAACCTTGATTTTTTGCCAATACGGGTATGTAACGGTGCATATCGCCTGTTACATTTATGTTTTTTACAACAACACTATTGTATGCTTTTAGACCACAATTAAAATCATTTAATTTTACACCACTTGTTATACGAGCAGCAGCATTAAATAGTTTTGAGGGTATGTTTTTAAAGATAACAGAATCGTAACGTTTCTTTTTCCAGCCCGAAACTAAATCGAATCCATTATTGGTAATCATGTTATATAGTTCTGGAATTTCTTCAGGATTATCCTGCAGGTCAGCATCCATAGTAATAACAACTTTTCCTTTACAGGCTTTAAAACCTGCGTGTAAAGCTTGTGATTTTCCGTAATTTTTTAAAAAACGAATTCCTTTTACGGCGTTGTCTTTAGTTTGTAGTTGTTTTATAACATTCCATGAATTATCGCTACTACCATCGTCAATAAATAATAACTCGTAAGCATAGCTTTCTTGAGTCATTACTTTTTTTATCCATGCGTATAATTCGGCAATAGATTCATCTTCGTTTAGTAGAGGTATAATTATGGAAATATCTAACATACTAATGTTCTGTTTTTAATATGGCAGAGCTAATTGTTCCGGCAATAGCACCAATAAAAATATATTTTATAATCCAAAAGGCAAGACCAGTAAAAGTACCACCTTCTGATTTGGTGTTTAAAGCATCTACATTTGCATCAGGGTTATTCTCTAGCATTTTCTGTGTAGCTTCAGCTATTAAAGTTTCTTGATAGCTAGGATCAATAAATTTTGCATGAATTAAAAAAATATAAACCGAAAATAGAGTTCCCATTACTAATAATAGCCCAACTCCAATTTTTACCCCTTCACCAAAGTGTAAAGAGTTATTATTTTGAAATTTTTTATAATTATTAATAGTTACAAAAACTATAGCGCATTCAATAAAAAATGCAATAATACTCCCATAACTTTCGCCTTGATAACCTAATTCTAGCTGTTTTATTAAAATATCAATTAATAAACGAATAGCAAATAAGCCTAAAGCGTAGGGTAATAAAAAAGATAGAGTTGATTTTTTAGTGTTTTCCATGTATTTTTGTAATTGAAGCAAATATAGGAATTC
>CAZJGP010000148.1:0-18687 GCA_964545595.1 uncultured Flavobacteriaceae bacterium
AGGAGAAGCTAACAAAGTACGAGAACCTGGCCCTTGACGACCTTCAAAGTTTCTGTTTGATGTACTTACTGCTAATTTCCCTGGTGGTACTTTATCGTCGTTCATTGCTAAACAAGCAGAACATCCTGGTTCACGTAATTCGAATCCTGATTCGTTTAAGATTGCTAAAAGACCTTCGTCTTTAATAGCAGCTAAAACTTTATGAGAACCTGGTACTAACCATGCTGTTACGTTATCTGCTTTTTTTTCTTCCTTTTACAATTTCAGTAAAAGCTCTAAAATCTTCAATACGTCCGTTTGTACAACTACCAATAAATACAAAATCGATAGGCTTACCGATCATGTCTTCACCTTCGTTAAAGTCCATGTAACCTAAAGACTTTTTATATGTAGCTTCACTATCTAAAACATTTTCAGCAGTTGGAATACTTTTAGAAATTCCCATTCCCATTCCTGGATTTGTTCCGTAAGTAATCATCGGCTCAATGTCTGAAGCATCGAATGTTAATTCTTTATCAAAGACAGCATCGTCTTCAGTATATAAAGTTTCCCAGTAAGCCATTGCTTTATCCCAATCAGCTCCTTTTGGTGTGTGTTCACGACCTTTAACGTATTCAAATGTTTTCTCATCTGGAGCAATCATTCCTCCACGAGCACCCATCTCAATACTTAAGTTACAAACCGTCATACGACCTTCCATAGTCATGTTTTTGAAAACATCACCTGAATATTCAGCAAAGTAACCTGTAGCACCAGAAGTTGATAATTTTGAAATAATGTATAAAGCAACATCTTTAGGAGTTACCCCAAAGTTTAATTTACCATTTACATTAATACGCATTGATTTTGGCTTAGGCTGCATAATACATTGTGTAGCTAATACCATTTCAACTTCAGAAGTACCAATACCAAAAGCAATAGCTCCAAAAGCACCGTGAGTAGATGTATGTGAATCTCCACAAACTATAGTAGCACCTGGTTGTGTAATTCCGTATTCAGGACCAACAACGTGTACAATACCATTTTTTTCGTGTCCTAATCCCCAGTGACTAATTCCGTGAGCAGCTGCATTTTCTTCTAACGCTTTTAATTGGTTAGCAGATAAAGGATCTTGCACAGGTAAGTGCTGGTTAATTGTAGGTGTATTGTGATCAGCGTTAGCAAAAGTTTTGCTAGCATACATAACATCAATACCTCTGTTTTTAATACCTAAAAAGGCAACAGGGCTTGTTACTTCGTGCACCATGTGGCGGTCTATGAACAATACGTCTGGTCCATCTTCTACATGTTTAACTACATGCGAATCCCATACTTTGTCAAATAATGTCTTACTCATTTCGGTTTTTTTAATCTTTCAAAAAGCTAATAAAACTAATATGAAATATCAGTATTACTTTTTTTGGTTGTGCGAATTTACGAAAATATGACTGTAAAATTGATGAAATTATTTAATTAGAGTGGTTTCAAATAACCTAATTTTACGATGTTCAAAAGATCCATATGTATATTTTACACACGTGTATTTTGTTGAATTAATGTTTTTTAGATAAAATTTACTAAATAATTTTACAAGTGTTCAGCTAAGTCTATTAATCGAATAAATTCAGAACGATAACCATGCTCATCAATTCCTTTTCCTTTTTTTGCTATAGCAGAAATAATTTTGAAATTAAGATCACCTTTGTGCTTAGAATCAGAAAGTAGCATTCCGAAACCTGCAACAGCACTTGAAAATTTAAAATTTTCAGAAGTGTTATTAAATGTTTTCTCTGATGTGTTTATTGTTTTTACCATTAATTGACTCTTTTTTTTATCAGGTTTTTTGTAGCGAAATTTTACCGTAGCTAATTCGTTATCGTGCAAATTTATAGGGGAAGTATTAATGCTTTGGTATTTTAATTGTGTTGGCCCTAAAAAGTTACTACTCACAGGTACAACTTCATATAAAGCAGTAACAGTGTGTCCAGCTCCTAATTCGCCAGCATCTTTTTTATCATCTTTAAAATCTTCATTGTTTAATAAACGATTCTCGTAACCAATTAATCGGTATTCTGCTACATAAGCTGGGTTAAATTCAATTTGAATTTTAACGTCTTTTGCAATAGTAAATAAAGTACTGCTGAATTCGTTAATGAAAACTTTTTTTGCTTCTAATAAATTATCAATATACGAGTAGTTACCATTTCCTTTATCTGCGATAATTTCCATTTTGCTGTCTTTGTAATTACCCATTCCAAAACCAGTAACAGACATAAAAATTCCTTTATCTCTATTAGAAATTATTAATTTTTCTAAATCTTGATCACTAGATTGTCCAACATTAAAATCTCCATCGGTAGCTAAAATAATACGATTATTACCTCCTTGAATAAAATTGTCTTCAGCAACTTTATAGGCTAATTTTAGACCTGCTCCACCAGCAGTACCTCCGCCTGATCTTAAATTGTTTAATGCATTTAAAATAACTTCTTTTTTATTTCCCGCCGTAGACGGTAATACTAAACCAGAACTACCTGCATATACTACAATAGCAATACGGTCTTTTTTACGCAGTTGATTAACTAGTAAAGCATATGCTTTTTTTAATAAAGGTAATTTATTAGTGTCACCCATAGAGCCCGAAACATCTATTAGAAAAACAATATTGCTAGCAGGAGCTTCTTCTGTTTTTAAAGATTTTCCTTGTAAGCCAATATGTACTAATTTGTTATTGTTATTCCAAGGACAGTTTGCTACTTCGGTATTAATTGAAAATGGATGTTCATCGTTTGGTTGTGGGTAAGAATAGTCAAAATAGTTTATCATTTCTTCAACACGGACAGCATCTTTTGGTGGTTTTTGACCATTCATAATAAAACGTCGCATATTACTGTATGATGCAGCATCAACATCTATAGAGAAAGTAGATACCGGAGTTTGAATAGCGTTTTTAAAGCTATTTTCAGATAATGAAGCATAACTTTCGTTAGAAACATTAATTTCTTCTTCTGTTTCGTATAATGGTTGAATGTTTAGTCCGGAAACTCTTGTTTGTAATGGGGCAGGTATATCTGATAGTACAGATTCTTTTATTAATGGAGCTCTTACTTTAGAAATAGAACCTGTTATATCTCTCTTTTTTTGAGTTCCATATCCAATTACTACAATTTCATCTAAGGCATCTGAGTCTTCTTGTAGTAAAACATTAATTGTAGTTTGCTTTTTTACAAGTATACGTTGTGTTTTAAAGCCTAAATATTGGAATTCAATAACAGAACCTTCTTTTGCTTCAATAGTATAAAAACCATCAAAATTAGTAACGGTGTTAATATTGGTGTTTTGTATTAAAATATTAACGCCAGGAGCTGGAGTGTTTTTTGAAAAAGAAACTTTTCCGGTTATTGTTTTAGCAGTTAAAATTTGGAAAAAGCATAAGCATAGACTAATAAATAAAGTTGCATTTTTCATGTTTTTAAAATTTAAATTATACATCGTTTTCTAATAAGATGCATACATCATAAAAATTCCATAATTTTTTTTTTAAAATAAAAGGCTCCGTCTAATTAAAGGCCAATTCTAGAATATTTAGATTATTTTAGATTAGTGCTATTAGTTAAACATAAAGATCAAAATGCTTCAGATGAAGAGTTAATTCAGCGTTTTTGTATTAAAAACGACTTGGAGGTTTTGGGGGTGCTCTATAATAGATATCTACATTTAGTTTATGGGGTTTGTTTAAAATATTTGAAGAATAGAGAAGATAGTCAAGATGCAGTGATGCAAATTTTTGAAATTTTAATTAAAGAAATTCCTAAACATGAAATACGTGTGTTTAAAAGCTGGTTACACGGTGTGTCAAGAAATTTTTGTTTAATGAAATTGCGAAAGGAAACTTCGTTAAAAAATAAAAAAATATCATTTTCTGAAGCTGTTATTGTGGAAAATGAAGAACAATTGCACCCTATAGATAGTAAAGAGTCTACTGTTAAAACTAAATTGCTAGCAGAGTGTTTAGAAACGTTAAAGAAGGAACAAAAACAGTCGGTTGAGTTGTTTTATTATTCAAAACAATGTTACAGAGAGATAGCAGAAGAGTTAAAAATTGAGGAGAAAAAAGTAAAAAGTTTTATTCAAAACGGGAAACGTAATTTAAAACTATGTTTAGAAAGAAATAAAAAAGGAGATGAGTAAGCTGAAACTTACATATGATAAGATGTTAAATTATTTGAAAGATTCCTTTTCAAATAAGGAAAGACACGACTTTGAGAAAGAAGTTATGAAAGATCCTTTTGAAGAAGAAGCTTTTGAAGGTTTGTCAGATCTTTCAATGCAAGAGTTTAAAGGTGATATTTTTGATTTACAACATAAGATTAAAAAGAAAACAAAAAAAAGAAGCATAATTACAATGTGGAAACCTATTGTTGCTGCGGCTTCGGTTTTAATTTTATTTAGTTTAGGCTTAATTATGTTTTTGAACACCTCTAAAGAAAGTGTTTATGAAATAGTAGATGCCACTGTTAAAACAGAAGATAATGTAGTGATAACAGATGATAAACGAGAAGATGTTTTTAAAGAGCCGGAAAATATAAAAAATGAAGTGGTTGTAGCTTTTGAAGAAACGGAAACAGAAGAGGAAATAGAAGAAGAGGTTTTTAGAGAGCCAATAATAGATAAAAGTGCTAACGTAAGAAGCAAAATAAGCAAGCCAACTTTAGTCTTGTCAGCAGATAAAGAAGTAGAGGAATTAGTTAGTATAGAGCCAATAAAAGAAAAAACTAATTATAATACACAAACTGATTTAGTTGAACTGATTAATGAAGAACAAGTAGCTGAAAGTGCTAATGTTCAATGGTCAGGTCAAGTAATAAGTAGTAGTTTGGGAGAACCTTTAGCAGGTGCTTCTGTAATAATACAAGGGTCTTATAAAGATGGAGTGGTAACTGATTTTGATGGAAAGTATAAAATTAAAGCTTCTAAAAATGCTGTTTTAGAGGTGTTATATTTAGGTTTTGAAACTGTAGAAGTAACTTTTGAAAACAGAAAAAAAATATTATTAGATGACGATTTAGCAGCTTTAGATGAGGTTGTAGTTGTTGGGTATGGAACGAAAAAGAAAAAAAGTATTACAGGTTCTATTACTAAAATTAAAGAGGAGGTTTTGTCAAATAAAGCTAATCTTCAAATAGAAGAAGCGTTGGTAGGAAGGGTGTCAGGAATAAATGTTTCTTCGAGTGAAGTGTCAGAAGTTAAAGCAATACCTCCGCAAGGAAACGAAAGGTCTTATGAAAGATGGGTAGTAGAACAATTAGATGCATCGGAATTTGAGAAAGGAAAGCAGTATGATGTTACTGTTAATTTTGATGTAAATAAAAAAGGAAAATTGTTAAATGTAAAGCTATCTGGTATTGTTGAAAGTTCGGAAAAAAAGCATATAAAATCAATTATCCTTTCTGGAGAAAAATGGATACCTGCACAAAATAAAAATGGAACCTTAAAAGAAAGCCAAGAGCTTGTTTTAAGATTCCATTTTTAATTAAATGTTTTACTAAATACTATTAAGCTAACATTTGTAAGTTTATAATTTCTTGTTTAGTAAGTTCTCTATATTGACCACGAGCAATATCTTTTTTAGTTAAACCACCAAAGGCAACACGATCTAAACGTTCAATTTTGTAACCTAAAGTTTCAAAAATACGAGTAACAATTCTATTTTTTTGAGAATTTAATTTTATACCTAATTCTTTTTTACCGGTATCTTCTACATAAGAAAGCTCTTGTACTTTTACTGGGTGTTCATCAATACGAACACCTTCTAGTATTTTTTCAAAATCTAATTGAGTTAAGGGCTTATCTAATTCTACATGGAATAATTGTGAAATTCTACCAGATCCATTAGCCATTCCTAAAAAAGAATCATCATTAGATAATACTAATAACCCTGAAGAATTACGTTCCATTTTTCCAACAGGCTTCAGGCCTCCTTTAGAGGCAGCGTGTGTTAAAGTATAAACAGATTTTTTAAGGTTCGTTGTATTTAATTCAATAGTGAACCCTTTTGGCTTATTTAATAAAATGTAAGATCTTTTAACAGGCTTTATTAATTGTCCGTCAAAATGAACTTCATCAGTAAGTTTTACTTTAAAACCCATTTCAGTAACAACAACGCCATTTACTTTTACACTTCCTGTAGAAATATATAAGTCAGCATCTTTACGAGTGCAAACACCTGAATTTCCTATGTATTTATTTAAACGCATAGTTTCATTACCATCAATAGTCTGTTTAGCAATAGGTCTTTTGCTAGTTGTTTTAGGAGAAATGCTTTTTTTGAAAACACTTTTTCCGTCACGTTTTCCTGAAGACTTTTTATTTCGGTTATTTCTGGCTTGACTCATAATGTGAAATTTTGCGCAAAGATAGCTATTTAGTTTCTGCTAAAATATTTTTACGAATATACTTGGCTTTATCATTGAAATACTAAAGACACCAATAACAATTATTAGTTTTAACAAGTTATGTAAAATTATGTATTGCTTTTTTGTTAAAGCAGAATATAATAAAATATCAAAAATTATTAATACAGATAAAACAAACCAAAAAAAGTATGTCATTTTGCCAATATCACATTTACTTATAAGAAAAATAGAAGTAGAAATGCAAATAGTACTAATGATAAAAAGTATTTTCTTGCTTATTTTTTCACCGTAAACAATGGGTATTGTGTTGTAATTATTGGCTAGATCTCCTTTTATATTTTCAAGGTCTTTTACAAGCTCTCGCATAAATAAAATTAACATTAAAAATATAGCGTGTATAAAAACAACAGAATCGTAATTTTTATAATAAATGAAAATGGCAAAGAAGGGAAGAATGGCTAATGCCGTTGCAGATAAGTTACCAATAAATGTTATTCGTTTTAATTTGTGTGAATATAACCAAATGCAAAAAATATATACTGAAAAAAATACAACAGCTCTAAAAGAAACATAGCTGACAATAATTACTGCGGTAAAATTAAAAATAAAATAAATTGTTAACTTTTTTTGTTGGCTAACTAATCTATCAAGTTTTGATTTATGTGGTCTGTTAATTAAATCTTTTTCACTGTCGTAGAAGTTATTAATTATGTAACCAGAAGCAATTGTTATAACACTGGATAAAACAATGCAAAATAAATTAAAATCGGAAATGACTTCTGTTGAAGCTTTTTCAGAAAGAATAAAAATACTAGTTAGATATTGGGCTAGTATAATTATAAGCAAATTGTACCCTCTAATTATAGAGAGTAAACTAAATGATTTATATAAAAACCATTTTATTCTTCGTTTTATGTTAAAAGGGATAAACATAGTTCTAAGATAAACAGAAGAAGTGTTTTAAATATTGTTTTTTACAAAAATTAAAACAGTAAATAATTTAAAAAGAGCTTTTAAAAATGGTAAACAACTTCTAGGTTATGTGAAGAAAGACTTTTTTTAGCTTTTTCAAAATCTTCTGTAAAGCCTAAAATATAGCCACCACCACCAGAACCACAAAGTTTAAGATAGTAATCATTACTTTCAATACCTTTTTGCCATATTGAATGGAATTGTTGAGGTATCATAGGTTTAAAATTATCTAATACGGTTCTTGAAAGTTGTTTAATGTTAGAAAATAACGAAGACACATTTCCGCCAAGAAAATCATTAACACAGGCATCAGTATGTTTTACAAATTGATTTTTTAACATGCTACGAAAACCATCGTGCTTCATTTTTTCCATGAATAAGTTTACCATTGGGGCAGTTTCTCCAACAATACCACTGTCAATTAAAAAAACAGCGCCTTTTGTGTTTTGTTGTTTTTGAGAAGGAATACCAGCGGTTTCAACATTGTCCTTTGAATGTATAAGAATAGGTAAGCTTAAATAGCTATTTAAAGGGTCTAAACCAGAACTATTTCCATGAAAAAAAGATTCCATGTGTCCAAAAATAGATTTAAGTTTTAATAGTTTGTCCCTAGTTAAATTCTCTAAAACAGTAATTTTATCGTAAGCATATTTATCATATATAGCAGCAACTAAGGCACCACTACTTCCAACACCGTAACCTTGAGGAATACTACTGTCAAAGTATAACCCTTTTTCAATATCATTAAATAAGCGATCAATGTCAAAAACAACCAAGTCAGTATTGTTATTTTCTTTAAGGTATTCAGCTAGTTTAAATAAACTATTGTTTGAATTTTGAGCAATTTTGTCAAGATTATCACTTGATTTTAAAGCTCCATTGTAAAAGTTATACGGAATAGAAAGTCCTTTGGAGTTTTTAATGATTCCGTATTCTCCAAAAAGTAATATTTTAGAATAGAATAAAGGGCCTTTAGAAGTCATAATTAGCTTTAGTATAGTCTGTTATTTGCAAATTTACATTTTTTTTGCTCCAGTACCAGTTTCGTCACAAATATATTGTGTATTTTGGCACTTATCAGCTAGTTTTTCTTTAATAAAAACAAGTACTTCTTTTTTATATTTATTTGGGTATAAAACGTGTACGTTGGCACCTGCATCTAGGGTGAAACAAACAGGAATTTTTGTTTGTTTACGATATTCCCAAATAAGATTTATAACTTCAAGAGTATTTGGTTTCATTAATATGAAATAAGGTAAGGAAGTCATCATCATTGCGTGCAAGCTAAGAGCTTCTGATTCCGTTATTTCGATAAATTCATCAATATCTCCGTTTATAAGAGAGGCTTTAAGTTTTGTTAAGTTATTATTAGCCTGTTTAAAACGCTCAATAGCAAATGGGTGGTTATGCATTAAGTTATGGCCAATGGTACTGCTTACTTGTTTTTCTCCTTTATCAATAAGTAAAACAGTATCTTGAAAATTATTAAATATTTCATGTGTTTTTTCAAGTAGAGGAACGGCAAAATTATTACTTGAATTTTCAATGTCTGCATGTTCTCCCCAAATGGTTATTGGGCCTTCAATACTACGGCAAGCACTCCCGGAACCTAATCGAGATAAAAAAGAAGATTTTTCAAGAATTTCTTTAGCGTTAAGTTCGGCTCCTATTTCTTTTTCAATTTCCACAAAACACCTTGCTAAAGCACTCATTCCACTAGCAGAAGAAGCAATACCGCTACTATGAGGAAAAGTGTTGGCACTATCAATAGTGAAGCTGAAATCTTTTAAAAAAGAGCAGTAGGGAAATATGCGGTCTAAAAAAGTTTTAATTTTTGGTTCAAAACTGGGTTTAAGAGAACCTTCAAATAAAAATGTAATATCAAATTTATCGTTTGCAATATCTTTTTTTTGATAATGAACAGATGTTTTCGTTTTGCAATTACTTAATGTAAAACTTAACGATGCATTTTGTGGAATTTGCACATCTCGTTTACCCCAATACTTTACTAATGCAATATTGCTAGGTGATGTGAAAATTACTTCTCCGTTAGTTTTTTTGTAATTATTGCTAATAGTAGAATATGTATGGCTCAAGATGCTGTATTTTTAAGCAAATATAAGTTTTGATGACTTTATTTTATGTTTAACAAAATAAAAAATGATTATTTTAGTTATTTAAGGAATAAAATAGATGGATAATAATTTTGTTAAAATAATAATAGCAGTTGGTGTTTGCCTTTTTTCAGGTGCAATAGGCTCTATGGCAACGCAAACTTCAGTTAATTCATGGTATTTAACTTTAGTTAAGCCTTTTTTTAATCCACCTAATTGGGTTTTTGCTCCTGTTTGGACATTGTTATTTATTCTAATGGGAATCTCTGTTGGAATGGTTTGGTCCAAAGGTTTTTATCATAAATGGGTGAAAACAGCTATGTACCATTTTGGATTTCAATTATTATTAAACATGGCTTGGTCATTAGTCTTTTTTGGTTTAAAAGAGGTTTTAGGAGCGCTGTTAATAGTAATAGGATTGTTTGTTTTATTGCTCTTTACTTACAAATGGTTTAGGGTAGTTAATGTAAAGGCAGCATATTTATTGGTGCCATATATTTTATGGGTAGGATTTGCTACTTTGTTAAATTTTAGTATTTGGAAATTAAATTAAAATAGAAATAATTTTGAGTAAAAAATCATTAATTCTTCAGGTTACACTAGAGCTTATAACGGAAAAGGGTATTGAGAATACATCTTTAACAGATATTATAAAGACTTCAGGTGTTCCTAATGGTACATTATATCATCATTTTAAAAAGAAAGAAGAAATTATTGATGAGTTATATGAAAGTTTAACTCAAGATTTTGGTACTGTTGTAATGCGTAATATTGATACTACAGCAGACCCTAGAAAGCAATATCAAATAATGTGGTTTAACTTATATCACTATTTTATTGATAACCCTATTGCTTTTGTTTTTTCAGAACAAATAGGTCGTTCTCCGCAAATACCAATTAAATTAAAAGAAAAATGCAGAAAATTTTACGTTGAAATTGAAGCTTTTTTTAAGAAGAGAATTAAAGAGAAAAAATTTCGTCAGTTTAACACATTAGTAATGCAAGAGCTGTTTTTTGGTAGTGTGGTTTCTATTGTGAAAATTCATGAAAATGAATTGGTAGAATTAGAAGAAAGGCATGTGAAACAAGCTATAGAAATTTCATGGAAAGGCTTTTGTAGAGAGGCTTAGTTATTTAATAAATAATTAGTTAGTTTATAGAGGCAATACTTTGTGCAGCTATAAATCCGCCTGTCCAAGCATTTTGAAAATTAAACCCGCCTGTTATAGCATCAATATTTAAAACTTCTCCTACTAAATAACAGTTAGGTAATTTATTGCTTTGATAATTTTTAAAACTAATTTCTCTTAAGTCTACACCACCTGCTGTGACAAATTCATCTTTGAAAGTGCTTTTTCCTTCTATTTTATAGGAAGCTCTAGTAAGTTCATTCGCAAGAGCTGTAAGTTGTTTTTTATTAACATCAGCCCAACGTTGGTTTTCTTCAATTCCGCTAGTTAAAACAATTTGTAACCAAAGTCTTTTAGGTATATTGTAAAGAGGGTTTTTTGATGGTATTTGTTTAGGATTCTCGCTTTTTTCTTCTTGTAAAAAAGGGCGGCAATTTTCAAAAGAATCAATCTTTGTCCAGTTTATTAAAAGCTCAAAATTATAGTCTAATAAATTTAAATCTCTAGCTCCCCATGCTGATAATTTTAAGATGGCAGGGCCACTAAAACCCCAGTGGGTAATTAGTAAGGGTCCTTCATTTTTTAGTTTGGTATGTTTAATGCTTAAGCTTACATTGTGTGCTAATCCAGGCAGTTTTTTAATACGCTTGTCAGCGGAATTAAATGTAAATAATGATGGCACAGGTTCAATAATATTAACACCTAATTCTTTTAGTTGATTCCATGTTTTTGATTGACTACCCGTTGCTACTACTAGTTTGTTTGTTTCAAAAACATCATTTTTAGTTGTTAGTTGCCATTTGTTTTCTATGGGTTTGAATTCTGTAACTAGTTGTTGCGTTTCAATTTGAATAGATAGCTTTTTAGCTTCATTTAAAAAGCAGTCAATAATAGATTCCGATGAGTTTGATTTAGGGAAAATACGGCCATCATCTTCAATTTTCAATTCTACGCCACGTTGCTCAAACCATTCCATGGTATCTCCTGTCATAAAACTATGAAAAGGACCACGTAATTCTTTTTCCCCACGAGGATAATTTTTTATAAGTTCGTTAGGAACAAATTCGGCATGAGTAACATTGCAACGGCCACCACCAGAAACACGTACTTTTTGAAGTACATTTTTAGCGCGTTCTAAAATAAGAATAGATAAATTTGGGTTAAGTGTGGCTGTATTTATAGCGGTAAAAAAACCTGCGGCTCCACCACCAATTATTATCACATCGTATTTTTTCATAACTATAATTTTAAATAAAAATCTTTGACCAATTTCAAATAATCGTCTGTATAAACATGTCTTTCTTTTTCAAGAATGAGTGTGTTAGTAGAAGGAGACTCGTTAGAGGGTGTGAATTTAAATTCTATTAAAACGCGTTTAGTTTCTGCGGTTTTATTTCCCTTAACATAAGTTATGCGTTCAGGTTTTAAGTGCATTTTTTTAGCAATTTTAAGTATTGTATCTTCTTGGTCAAAAGGAATTACAATAGCAACAATTCCGTTTTCTTCTAAAAGTTTAGAAGCACCGTATAATAAATGTTCAAAAGGTAGAGAGTCTTCAAAACGAGCTTTGTTACGCTGTTCGTTAGGTGATTTTTGACTAGCTTTAAAGAAAGGAGGATTGCTTATTATTAAATCGTATTTTTCATCATCAACTTCTTGAAAATATTCTTGAAAAGAAGCGTGATAACAAAAAAGACGATCACCCCAAGGAGAGTTTTCGAAATTACTAACAGCTTGTTCAAAAGCAGCTTCATCAATTTCTAAAGCTTCTATTTGAGTAGAAGGGAATCGTTGTGCTAACATTAAAGAGATTAAACCAGTTCCTGTTCCAATGTCTAAAACATTAAAAGGTTCGGTTTTAGGGTTGACCCATGAGCCAAGTAAAACGCCATCAGTGCCAATTTTCATTGCACATTGATCTTGTTGTATACTAAATTCTTTAAAATTAAATGGTTTTGACATGTTTTGTAAGATCTGTATTGTTATAAATATAGATCAATTAAGCCTTCAGGTGTATCAACAATTAAAAGCTTTTTTTCTTTATCTAATTTATGAATAAACCCATCGTTCATAGGTATTAGAATTTGACTGCCATTATAGTCAATTTCAAATAAAGCTTGAGATGTCATGTCGTTAATTGCAGTAATTGTACCAATAGGGCCTTTTTTAAGATCTTCTACTTGGTAGCCTATTACTTCATGAAAATAGAATTGATCTTCATCCATTTCTGGAAGAAATTCTTCAGGTAAATACAATGAGCATTTCATAATGTCATCGGCATCTTCTTCAGAGTCTACATCTTCAAATTTTATTCGTAGTAAGTCTGATTTATGAAGTTTACAACGTTCAATAAAAAATGGAACCAAATTTTTGTTGTATTCAACAAAAACCGATTCCATTTCTTCATAAATTCCAGGGTTGTCAGTATCTAGTTTAACTAGTACTTCTCCCTTAAAGCTAAACTTACTAACGATTTTGCCTAAATAGAAACAATTTTCTTTTTGCATTATCGTAGTTTGTTGAAAGATTTATTCTTCTTCAGATGCAGTAGCTTCTGCTTCAGCAGCAGCTTTTGCAGCTTCAGCTTCTGCAACTGCGGCAGCAGCATCAGCTTCACGCTTAGCGTTTACTTCTTTTTCAGCTTGTAAAGCTTTGTTTTTTGCTTCAGCAGCCTCTTTAGAAATACCTTCTTTTTTAGCAGTGATAGCATTTTCTTTTTCGCTTAACCAAGCAGCAAATTTAGCGTCAGCTTGTTCTTGCGTTAAAGCACCTTTTTTAACACCACCAGCAAGGTGATTTTTCAAAAGAGCTCCTTTGTAAGAAAGTAAGTTTTTTGCTGTGTCCGTTGGTTGAGCACCATTTTGTAACCATTTTACAGCTCCATCAACATCAAGGTCGATAGTTGCAGGGTTAGTGTTAGGGTTGTAAGTACCAATTTTCTCCAGGTATTTACCATCTCTTTTAGAACGTGCATCAGCGGCAACAATCCAGTAAAAAGGTTTTCCTTTTTTACCGTGTCTCTGTAGTCTTAATTTAACAGGCATAAGAATTAATTTTGGAGGTTCACGACCTCATTTATAATTAGTTTGCAAAAATACAATAATTTTTGGACAATATGTGTGTTGGAATGTAATAGTTGAATTTAAAGAAATTCAATGTTTAATAGATGTGAAATATTCTTATTTATAGCCTTTAATTTGATTAAATAATGGTTTAAGCATTGAAAAATTAACGTTTTTTGATGTTTTTAACGTTTTTAACAGTTGAAATTAATGTTGTTGTTCGGTCTTTTTGTGCGAATTAAAGTGAGAAGATTAGAGGTTTAAATCATAAAACAACACTTTAGCTGGTTAAAAAAACCTTTTGTCGAAATATTATTTATTTTAACTTCTAAGTTGTTGTATTTCAGTTATATTTGAATTCGTGCAAACGTTGTAGTTATTGTTGTTTAATGTGTTTTAAATCTATAACGTTGTAGTTTTAAAATTATAAAAAAAACGATATTAAAAATTTATATTTATGTTTAAAAAAATGAATATAATAACATATATATGTAATAATTATAAAATAAATAGCTTATGTAAAAACAAAAACTATGTTAAATAAAGCTGAATTTTCCTTGGTGAAAAACATTGAAGAAAATTAGAATGCTTACAATTTTTGTAAAAACAAAAAAACTAACTAAACAAACAATTAATAATGAAAAAACAAAAAGTGATACAAAAAATACTTTATACTGTAATATTAGGGGTATTCTGTTCAGTGACTTCGTTTGCTCAAAGTGCTTATGATATCATAGGAGCAGTAACATCAGAAGATGGACAGCCTTTACCAGGAGTAAATGTTTTAATTAAAGCAGCTAATAATGGTACTGTTACAGATTTTGATGGGAATTATACGATTAATGCCTCTAAAGGAGATAAGATTGAATTTAATTATTTAGGTTTTTCTACTCAGGTAATAGCCGTAACAGGTCAAAAAACAATTAATGTAACTTTAAAGCAAGACACAGAATCTTTAGCGGATGTTGTTGTTATTGGTTATGGAAGTCGTAAAAAAAGTGATGTTACAGGATCTGTATCATCAGTTAAAGCAGAAGAATTAACAGCTTTTCCTGTTTTAAATGCAGCCCAAGCATTGCAGGGTAGAGCAGCAGGTGTAGAAGTGCAATCAAATAACGGAGGGGAGCCAGGAGCGCCAATTAACATTGTAGTTAGAGGTACAAATTCAATTGGAGCAAGTAGTGATCCTTTAATTGTAGTAGATGGTTTTATTGGGGCTACTTTTCCTCAAGCTAATGATATTCAGTCTATAGAGGTGTTAAAAGATGCATCTTCGACTGCTATTTATGGTTCTCGTGGAGCAGGAGGAGTAATTTTGGTAACGACTAAGAAAGGTAAAAGTGGAAAAGTTAGTGTAGAAGTAAATTCAAGTTATTCAATTCAAAATATTGCAGAAAGATTTGATTTATTAGATGCAGAAGAATATATAGATTTTAGAACCGATCAGAACCCAACTTTTGTTGCAGGAGGTGGTTCTACAGACTGGCAAGATGTTATTTTTGATTCTGGTTTTACACAAGACCACCAATTATCTTTTTCTGGGGGATCAGATAAGGTTAATCTATATTCTTCAATAAACTATTTTAAACAAGAGGGAGCTGTAGCAAATTCTGAATTTAATAGACTTACTTTTTTAACAAATGTAAATGCTCAGTTAAATGATAAGTTAAAACTAGGGCTTAATGTTTTTGGTAGTAGAGGAGTTCAAGATGGGATAGAGACACAATCTAGTGGAGATAATGCAAATGGAGGAAATGATGATTTAATTTCACTAGCATTTAGATCAAGACCTGATTTTGATGTTTTTGATGCTGATGGAAATTTTAATACTATTTTAGGAGCTACAGATCTATTGACTAATATAGCAGCTATAGCTGATTTAGTAGAGATAGAAACGATAACAGATAATTACAGAGCTAATTTTACGGCAGATTATAATATTTTAAAAAACTTAAAATTTAATACAAGCTTTGGTTTTAGTGTGTCTAACGAAAGAGATACTTTTTTTAAGCCTACTTTTTTTGGTACAGGAGACTTTCAAGAAATACCTAAGTCCGAATTATCAACTACTAGAAGAACAACATATTTAACAGAAAGTTATTTGAATTATACTGCCGACATTACTGAAAATATTAATTTTAGTGCATTAGCAGGATATTCATACCAAGAAAATGCTCGTCAGTCTTTCGAAATTGAGTCAACGTTTCAGCAAGGTTTAGATGCCGAAGTATTTGATCGATTAGGTGTTGATGGTCTTGAATTTAATACTCCAGAAGGATCAACTGCAGAATCAAGATCTACAGTGCAAGAAATACAATCTGTTTTTGGTAGAGTAAACCTTGATATACTAGATAAGTATTTAATAACGGCGACAGTAAGAAGAGATGGGTCTTCTAATTTTGCTCTTAATGAAAAGTACGCAACTTTTCCATCTGCTGCAATTGGTTGGAAAGTATCTAATGAAGATTTCTTAAAAGATAGTAATGTTGTTTCAAATTTAAAAGTAAGAGCTAGTTATGGTGAGACTGGTAACCAGGCAATTGGTCCTTTTGATTCTTTAGGAGCTTTTGAAGCAAGTAACGGAAGTCTAATTCGAGATCGTTTTGCAAATTCAGATTTAAAATGGGAAACTTCATTTCAGACAAATGTAGGTGTTGATTTAGGTTTGTTAAATGATAGAATTAATCTAACAGTAGACTATTATAATATTGATACAGAAGATTTATTGTTAGAGGTGAGTGGATTTGGGGCATTTGCAGGTACCGGTGATGCTATTCAATTTCAGAATGTAGGAGAAGTAAATAATCGTGGATTAGAGGTTTCGTTAAATACACTTAATATAAGTAACGGTGATTTTAGATGGAGTACGGATTTTAATTGGGCAACTAATAAAAATGAAATAAAGGCGCTGAGAAATGATACTGATATTATTGGTGATGCATCTCCTGGTTTTTTACGAGGACGATTAGAAGGGCGAACTGATACTACTATCTTAAGAGTAGGAGAGGCTTTAGGAACATTTTTTGGAAGTCAGTTTTTAGGTGTTGATGAAATCACAGGTGAATCAATTTTTGAAGAAGACCAAATTATTGGAGACCCTAACCCAGATTGGACTTTTGGAATTACAAATAACTTTTCTTACAAGAATATCGATTTAAGCATATTTGTTCAGGGAGTTCAAGGAGGAGATATATTGAATTTAAATGCTTTAGCTATGACAGTAGAAGGTTCAAATACAGAGTCAGTTGAGCTAGCAAATACAACATCCAGAGTGTCATCTCAGTTTGTAGAAGATGGTTCTTATGTGCGTTTGAAAAATGTTGCAATAGGGTATACATTACCTAAAGACGCAGTTAGAGGTTTGGGTGTAGAAAGCATTCGACTTGGTGTAAGTGGACAAAATTTATTGACTTTTACAGATTATTCAGGGCTTGATCCAGAGGTTAGCTTTAATGATTCTGGAGATGATTTTGCGGGGTCAAATAGTGTTAGAGGTATTGATTTTGGGAATTATCCAACAATTAGATCAGTAACATTTAGTTTGAATTTAAAATTTTAAAATAATAACATTATGAAATTAATAAAAATAGCAAGTGCATTTGCCATAGGTTTATTAATGGTAAATTGTACGGATTTAGAAGAGAACTTATCAAATGAGGCTCCTTTACCGGATTCAAGTATAAGTGCAACAGAGACCTTTTTGTCAACATCTTTTGCACATATGCATCATAGACAATTTTTGTCAAGAGAAATGGCGCAAGCACTTATGTTTAGAAGTGATATGATGGCTATTGGTAGAACTGGTGTTCAAGAGCGAATTGATCATGACGATTTTACGGTAGAGGCATCTAATGGATTAATTGATACCTATTGGCCTAGGGTTTATCAAATTATTGGTTCTGCAAATCAAGCTTTAGTTAATATAAGTGGTTTAAATGCAGCTGAAGATGATGCTGAAATTAATGAGATAATAGGGAGGGCTCGTTTTGCTAGAGCATTTGCTTACTTTCATTTAGTTAGACAATTTGGAGCTGTGCCTTATTTAGATGAAAATAGTCAGGTTATAGATTTACCTAATACAACTAGATTACCTGCAGAAGAGGTGTATGCAAATATTATTGCTGATTTTGAGTTTGCAAAACAATGGTTGCCTGATACACAAGCTACAAGAGCTATTCCTGCTAAATCAGCAGCTAGTTCATTTCTTGCTTTAGTGTATTTAACGATGGAAGAATGGCAAATGGCATTTGATGAGTCAACAGAGGTTATTGCTAATGAAGGAACGTATAATTTAGGTCTTGAGCCAGATTTTCAAGATTTATTTGATGCTGTTAAGATAGATGCATCTTTAGAACCTATTTTTGTACTTGATTTTACAGGAGTGTCTGATGGAGATCAAGGTCGAGATTATCATGCAGCTTTTACAGGTGGTCGTGGTGATAGTCAATACGGTTTAGGTGGCGGTTGGTCTATTGAGGTGCCAGCATTAAAAGTATTTACCGAATGGGATGCTGATGATTATAGAAGAGTAGTAACGCTTGATGATACAATGATAATTAATGATGAGGTAGTTTCTTTTGAAAACTTTGTGGCCGCTGATGATCGTAGCGTTAATAGACCTCATATAGCTAAGTTTACCCGTATGGCAAGTAGAGCGCCTGTACAAGATGGTAACGGAAGATCTTCAAATTCAAATTATTGTATGATGCGTTATGCCGAAGTACTGATGATTGCAGCGGAGGCAGCTAATGAGTTAGGTAACACAGCAGATGCGGAAACTTATTTGAACAGAGTTTTGGCAAGAGCAAGGTCGGGTGGTGTGACTAATGGTTTTGTAGCAAGTGCTTCTCCTGCAGATGCTTCTGGTTTATCGCAAGAAGATTTTAGATTTAGAATTTTAGAAGAGCGTAGATTAGAACTTGCATATGAATTTAAAAGATGGTATGATATAGCTAGACGTAGAATGGCAGATGCTCCTTATAACGTATTTGATCCTGTTACAGGTCTAGAGTCT
>CAZJGP010000149.1:0-7132 GCA_964545595.1 uncultured Flavobacteriaceae bacterium
GCTTGAGGCTTTGTATAAATGTATCTATAAATAGATTCGTGAGAAATAGACATAATGTTGTCATTAGGATATTCTATTTTTAATTTACCGGCAATTTGTTCAGGAGTCCAATCAGAAAGAAGTCTTTTAAATATATAAAAACGTAATTTTTTATACTTAGATATTTTATCCGTATTTCTTTTATTAATATACTCTTCTTTAGCATTCCAATGTGCTAAATAAGCATCGTATTTATTGTTCTTATTGTCTATCCATTTATTTACTTCTCTTGAGATTGTAGAGGGAGACCTTTTGATAGTTTTAGCAATGTAAGCTTTGGTCTTTTTTTCGTTTAAAAGCGTCTCAATTTGGATTCTTTCTTTAAGTGTAAGTCTACTTGTTTTTTTACGTAACATAATTACAAATCTATTGATTTAGATTTGTTGCGTTAAGTTCTTTAGTACAGCTATTAATAGTGATGAGTTAACTAAAGCTATAAAGATTAATAATGATAAGTATAGTAGCATTAAATATGTTAGGGGTATTACTACTATGTTAGTAAAATACGTGGCAACCCTTGATAACACTTAGTTTTCAATCTTCAAAAACAGTATTTATGACTTTGCTAAATTAGTCTATCAAGGTGGGTTTTATGAGGCTGTTGGGTAACAATTATTTAATGCTAAGATTGCTCAAGAAGTTCTTGATATTGATACTGGCGAGTTAATTTATAAGATGGAACTCTATGATAAAGAGGTGGGATATATTAGAAGCGTTTCTAAGGCTTCCTTAAGAGATATTGCTAAAGCATTGGTATTAAAAATATCATTTATCTTTCAGGTAACTACAGGTCAGTTGATGCTATTAATTTCTTTAGAGAGCAAAACCCAGCTGTAGCTAAGATGCTTCGTGTTTTTATGATGGATGATAATGAAGATGATACAGGGAGCTTTTTCCCTATTCTAATACAGCATTTTGAAGCGAAGGCTATGTTGATTATTGTGTTAAGAAGTTGGCTAAAAACAACCCTAAAATGCCTCTAATAACGATTCACGACAGCATTTCTACTACTCTTGAGTACTATGATGTACTTAAGAAGGAATTACCCTTGTTATTAGCCGATTACTATGGCTTTAAGGTAATGACTGGTAAGAAATTATGGTCTGGAGAAGAAGAGGCTAATTTAGGGTCTCAATCTGCTTAATTTGGTATTGAGGAAATGGTATAAATACCTTTCAAAGTTTAACCTATACCCATCCCTCCAATGCTAATCTACAACTTCAGCAATAGGTGCATTCTTTTGAACTGATGCTATACCATTATCTCTACCTGAACTACTAGTATAACTCTCACTTCTACCAATTACTTCTCCATTACCAGCCTTCAAATTAAAAGTGTAACTATTACCATTTTGTTTCTTTTCGTAGTTATCATCATCTGGAGCATTCTTTTTGACTGAAGCTATACCATTTTCAGCTCCTTGTTTAGATACGTAACCCTCACTTGCTAAGATAATTTCACCATTACCAGCCTTTAATCTAAAATAGTGTTGCTTATTCTTTTCACTTTGAAAGATTTCAAATTTAGGATTTCCCATATTGTTAAATATTTAAGTTTTAAGTAATTAAATATATGGAACATCACTATCATAAAAAACTAAATAACAATATGTTACTAACAAAAAAGCTAAAAAGTTTCCAACAAAAGATATTTCTAAGACCCCCACAGTATGCTAAATCGAAACGGTTTCCCTTTTGACCCGACACCCTAAATATTATATATAGTCCCTTTTCCCTCGGAGAAAGCAAACTATTTTTGTGTCCATAGAAAAAATATTTTTTATAAATTTTTTATAGGGGCTGGTGTAAGTAATACCTAGGGTTGTTAGCAATACATAAAATATACAATAACTAAGTTTTCATTATAACGATTAGGAGCTGTTTGCATACGAATTACAACAAATGAAGGAATTGCTACAAGGTTTCTACCCTAAAGCAATATCAACACCTTTTACAAACATTAGTAATATCAAGGTCTTAAGCAGTATAACAAACCCTTAGAAACCAATATTTCCTATAGAAAAAGAGAAGCTATCCGTAGGGTTTATTTTATCTCGACCAGCCTCGTAACTATTAAAGTTCAGCCCCTTTTAACCTCTCATTATACCTCCATACAAGCCGTATAAGAACGAAACTAACCACAAACACTCCAATGCCCGCCAACCAGTTTAAATCGAAGCTCTTGAGGCTAAAAAAGCCTTCTGATTTCTTTAGGTAATTCAAATAATCTATTTTCCTCCATTTAGCTGTAGCCCCTAACATATCCTCTAATAGTTTAGAGTTTGGCTCTTTGAAATAATACAATGACAATACCCCAAACGGAATAGAAATACATAGTATTAAGTGTGTTGCTTAATAGTTTGTTATTCATATTTATTTGCCTTGAGTTTTTCTCATAAGCGTTTATTAAGTAGATAACCAAAGCTGTTATCCCAACTCCTAATACTATTAAAAGAAAGTATTTAACTGGAATTTCTTTAATATAACTCATCCTTTAATTCCCAACCCTTCTGTAAGTCTCTACAAATACAAAAGTTCTTCCATTCTCCCTGAAGTTTTCTTGTAATACTAAACCAGTAGTACTTAAGCCAGTTATTGTTTGATTAAATCTATCTCCTCCAAGACTGAACTCAACTCTACTATCATTAAGATTATAAGTGCCTCTATTAGTAAAGAATCTACAGGGCTCATTATCTGTTTCAGCTTCAATACTAGTATATTGATTATTTGAAGCAAATATTATGGTTTCTTGTAAATCACATTCTTCCATCACTTCTAATCGACCATCTTCTGTTATACTAACTATTTGCCAAGTACCGAGTATTTGAGTTGATATATCTCCTGTAATTGTTGTTGGAGCATTGAAGCTGTTAGAGCTTGTTTCTTCATTGTTAGAGTCGTCATCACTAGAACAAGAGAAGGTTAAGATTGATAGTACAATAGCTGTGATAGTAGGTTTTAAATAATTCATTAGGTTTGGGTTTTTAGTTAAATTCTAAATCAAACATATAAAATTCATTTAAAATAGCGCATGTATACGTTTATTATACTTATCAGTTTACCTCATTTTTATTGTGTGATAAACATTAAGAATAAAAAGTACATTAAAGCCTTTGGAAAAAACCTCCAAAGAATACGTAAAGAAGCTAAACTTACTCAAGAGGACTTAGCAAATGATGCTGATATACCATTATCACAAGTAGGTAGAATAGAAAGAGGTGAAGTTAACACCACTATTTCGACTATATACGTGTTGTCACAGGCTTTAAAGGTAGAGCCATCTGAATTGTTTAATTATAATATTTAATAGCTTAGAAACTCTCTATTTACTCCATATAGCCTTTCAAAACAAAAAAGGAACACCATAACTAAACGATATTCCTTTCTTTTAATATTTTAAACCAACACAACTTACGTAAAATACAACACCTCTCAGGTCACAAATACATTAGTTCTACTGAAACGTATTTAACTACTGATATGGAACAGTTAAAAACTAATGTATTGTTGTTGCATCCGTTGTAGTTACTCTAAAGCCTTATCATGACTGGGATTCCCAATATTGGAACCCTTTTGTCGTGGTTTTGCGTAGCGAGTGCCATTCCCAACATTGAAACCCTTTTGTTGTGGTTTTGCGTAGTGAATGCCATTCATCCGTTGTAACTAAAGATATTTTATTTTTACCTATATTATCAAGTCATATTCTTCAGGAGAATCTATGGAAGTTGTTAACCTTGTACTACTCTCTATTTTGTTTGATACATACCAATCAGAATATTTAGTTGTATTTTTTTTTAGCTCATTTCTAAAAACCTTAAGAAATTCTTTTGTAAAATCACTCTTTGTTGAATAATGGATTTCACTAGCAATTATAGTTTTATTATCATATTCTCCTCCTAATACAATCAAAAGACTATTGTTGTTTTTTAATGCATCTATCGCATATTTAATTCCACCTCGCCTTTGTTCAATATCTCGTATTATTAGCTCATCTAACTTGTTTAAAATTAAAAACCTTTCGTTATGAACCCAATCTCCATTTATATTTGAACTTAAATAATTACTAGTAATAGGAGTTGATAATTTCTCTATAATATTACTATCAAATAAACCTGATTTCACATAATAAATATTGAAATGAATATTTACTCTATCTAATAATTCTCCTAACTCCTTCTTCTTTACAAAAAATTTAATCCTATCGCTTGCCATTTTAATTATTTTTTCGGTATTGTTAACAAGTGGTCTTTAGGTCTTTGTTTCCTTATTCTAGCTGCATTCCTAGCCTCTCGAGAAGTCATTCTACCACTAGCTCTAACATCTACAGTATTTATTCTTATTGTTTTACCATCCTTAACAGCTGTAATATCTGGGTAAGAAGACCCTTTAGTACTTTTTCTTCCATTTACTCTCTTCTGATTGATTGGAGCTAAAAACTCTTCTTTTCCACGTCCTGCTCCATTTGTGACAGTCCAACCTCGTTTTTCTAATTCATCTGCAATTTCTCTATTTTGTTTTCTTGTCGCTTCGCTCCCTAATCTACCTCCAGTTTTCTTACTTTGTTTCTCTGTTACCTTTTTTGTGGTTTGTTCTATAGAGACTTCTATTAGTTCTTTACTGCTCTTTTTCGCAGCTTGTTCTATTAAATCTACAGGGTCTATTATGACAGGTATTCCTGTAGCCTCTTCAAATAAAAACTCTGCTGTTTCTTCTAAAAGAACACCTACACCAACTTCAGCTATTGTTATTATTGCTAAAGGTACTGCCAATGTTCCATAAATAACAGCATTTTCTTCAACAATATCTAAACTATTATAAATAGATTTATATTGTTCTTTATTAGTAGCATGTTTTAATGCATATCTGTAGACACTAGTTCCACCTATTCTTCTAATAAAACTAGAATTTATACTACGAGGAGTTATAACTTGTTTCCCAGTGTAAACTACACCACTTTCTGTTATTGGTTCAAAAACATAGTCAATAGAGAAATATCTATTTGGCTCTCCATTCTTAATTATATAAACAGCCTTCGTTGCCGTATCAAAATAATAATCATCTTTACCATCAGGGTCAACAAAAATTGTTGGGTTATTCATAGCAAAGTTATAGTTAGATTGAAACTCTTTCGATTTCATATCAGTACTAAACCATCTACCAATTCGAGGGTCTAACATACGGTCACCAAAATCATACGAGTTTCCTTCTCCTTTTATTTCATCATCTTTTTCACTTCCCTGATAGCCATAACGATACTCATTACTAGATCCATGCCTGTTAGGCAACAACATACCAAATGGATAGTAGTCACTGCATTTTTTTTAACTCTCGACCACTTTTTTGCGCATACCTTACCAGATATTCACTTCAAAAAAATAAAAGAACGTATTGTTTCTCATCTTCAGTAAATATAGCTTTTTTATAGCTTTATTTTCAACATGTTGAGGGTTTTTCGTTTTAAAAGTTGATGATTTATGCGGCTGGATTGCGCCTTGGCAATCTTCAACTTTTAAAATGATAGGCAAGCGCCGATTGAGCGACACCAAGTGTTTCAAGCCCTTACGGCGTTTGAGTACAATAACAAGGCGTAGCCATAGCGTAGAGTGAGTGAAGCCGTGGGCAAAAGAGTGCGCCTAGCACGGTTGCACGCGTGAGTAAAAAGGGTTTTCTTTTTAAATAAAATCCAAAACCCTTTTTACGTCTGAACGAGCCAGCGGCGGAGCCAATGAAGTGTGGAAGGTTTTTTTGTGGCGCAGATTATTGTTTCAATAATTGTGACACAAAAAAGACTGGGAACACGACGAAGAACGCCATTGAGGTTTTTGCTCAAAAGATTTTTTACAGACCTGAAGCGTAGCGGAAGTGTTCGTTAAAAATTTTTGTGTAAGAACCGAAAAAAGTGATGAGACCTTTGACAGCTTTTGGTGCTGTGACTGCAAGGAACGAACGTAAAATATTAAATACGAGCCGTAGGCGAGACTAATTTCTTTTACTACAACGCATAAAAAATCCCGAACCTTTTATGATTCGGGATATGGTTATTTATTCTTTTTAGGATTTTGTCTAGTATCAAAAACTCGAACAATGTACATCTTCTTTTTACCTTCTCGATAGGTTATTTTACAATGCTGTTCAATTAATTTTCGATAAGTATGTTTTAAATGTGTAAATGCTTCATCAACGCTCCCAATTTTAGAAAAGTCAATTCCCTTTTCTTCTAAAATTTCAGTATTTTTTCTAATTGAAGTAACAATTGTTCTAGCTTTTTCTTTTCCGTAAAGATCTATATAAAATTTAGTAATCTTTTCTAAATCCTTAGTTGCACGAGTAGTCCACTCAACTGGTTTAACTATTTTGTCCAATCTTCAATCATTTTTTGAACATCTGATTGACTATGTAAACGACCTGCTTTAATATCCGCTTCTCCTTCTGCAATCATACGGTCTCTTTTACGCTGTTCTATATAGTCTTTTGCAGTTTTATATAAAACATCTAAAAATTGAGAATCTCCAATATCTATAAACTCATGAAGCTCTTGTCTTCTTTCTAATGCTGCCATAACTAATAAATTTACATTCATAACAAAGATAATTTATATTTATTTGATTTTATTTTTTTAACTAAACGGATGAAAATTATTTACTGTTTCGTGTAGACTTTCTAAATCATCTTGCACATATTTTTCTGTAGAACTTATGTATTTATGACCTGCTAAATATTGTGCTTTTCTCAGATTGTATTGCTTTAGCCAGTTGATAATTACACTTGTTCTTATTTGCTTTACATCAGTAAAACTATTATTGATTTGTTTTAATTCTTTTACGAGTTTGTGCAATGTATTATGAAGCTTAAAACTTTTACCAATAGGTAATAACAGTTGTTCCGTATTCTTATTAGTTTTCTTTAAAATTCTTGGTCTAATTTCATTTATGTATTCCATAAACTCCATGAGCTGCCACGGTTTTAACTCCATTTCTCTAGTATTACTTTTCTTTGTGCCTGGAATGGTTATTTTACCTTTGTACAGCTCTATATTTTCAACTTCTAACAACTGTAAATCTCTTGTGTTTAAACCTTGATAAACTAATAATCCA
>CAZJGP010000150.1:0-8683 GCA_964545595.1 uncultured Flavobacteriaceae bacterium
AACATATACAGCTCCATTAAGTTCATATACTTCTGGACAATCTTGTCTCCTTGTAAAAACACCTTTGATGCACTTTTCTAAAACACCTTCATTATTTTCCTCAAATAGAACATAATATGGATTAGAATCTGTTTTTTTCACAGAAACAATTAAATTAGATTTACTATCTATTAATTCTAAAGCTTCTACTATGTGTTTAGCTTTTCTTAAAGGTGATGTTGGTTGCAAAAGCACTACAAAATCATAATAAATACCTTTACTTTTATAAAAATCTAATGCATGTAATATAACATCCTCTGAAGAGGATGTATCTAAAGATAAATTTGAAGGTCTTAAAAAAGGCACTTTTAATCCTATTTTTTCTACTTCTGACTTTATTAATTGAGAATCAGTTGAAATACATATATCATTATTCTCTGCTATTTTCATAGCTTCTTTAATTGTATAATATATCAAAGGTTTTCCTGCTAACAATTTAATATTTTTATTCGGTAAACCTTTCGAACCTCCCCTAGCTGGTATCAAGTATAATATTTTGTTCATTTTTTTTATCAATAAATAAAGCTTTATACAATATACTTGTTTACAAATTCATTAATGTTATTACAAATATAATCCACTTCTAGAATTGACAAATTTGCTGATGTTGGTAAACTAACTCCAGTTGATGAAACTTTTAATGAAACAGGATAATTATCATTATTTGTATATTTTTTATACGGTGGCATTACATGTAATGGGTAAAAAACAGGTCTAGTATCAATACCTTTATTATTTAATATTTTCATAAACTCCTCTCTTTTAAAAGGAGCATTTTCATCTATTAAAAAAGTATATAACCAATATGTATTTTCTATATTTTCATCTCTTTTAGGTATTTTAAAAAAAGAATATTTAGACAAAATATTATCATACTTTTTAGCAATTTCTTTCTTTACCTTTAGAAAAACATCTAATTTTTCAAATTGAGCAACTCCTATTGCTGCTTGTATATTTGTTAAACGATAATTATACCCTACAACATCATGCCAATATCTTTTTTCTTTACTCATTCCATGATCTCTTAATAATGAGGCTTTTATATGATGTTTAGGGTTCTTAAATAAAACCATACCTCCTTCTCCTGTAGTTATCGTTTTGTTTCCAAAAAAACTAAATGTAGAAGCATCTCCAAACGACCCTATATTTTGACCTTTATATTTTGATCCTAAAGCTTCAGCACAATCTTCAATAATATATAATCTATGTTTATTGGCTATACTTTGAACAACGTCCATTTCACATGGCTGACCATATAAATGTACAGGCATTATAGCTTTTGTCTTCTCCGTTATTAAAGCTTCTATTTTAGTAACATCAATATTTAATGTCCTTTCTTCAACGTCTACTAAAACAGGCTTTGCTCCTGTGTAAATTACAGCATTTATAGAAGCTGCAAATGTAAGATTAGGAACAATTACTTCATCCCCTTTACCTATTCCAAGCGTTTCTAAAGCTAAATGTAGCGCTACAGTTCCATTGCTTACTGCTAAAGCTGTATAAGAATTATGAAATTCACTAAATAATTTTTCAAATTTACTCACATATTTTCCTTGTGAAGATATCCAATTTGTTTGTATACATTCTGTAAGATATACTAATTCATTACCATTAAGCATTGGTGATGCAATTGGTATTCTGCGTAAACGATTAATTGAGGCATAATCAACTACCTCTTTATTTTCATTTAATAATGGAATTATTTTTATTTTAGAACTTAAAACTTCTAATATTTCTGCATTTGAAATACTTACTGGTAATGCTATAAATTTATCATTCATAACTTTAGTAATTGTAATACCTAAGTTATTATCATTAATTAAAAACCTTCTAATATCACCATCAGTTAAAACTCCTAAAAGTTTATTATTCTCATTTATAACAAATAACAAACCTGAACCTACTTTATTTAGTTGTTTTAAAGCTTCTTTTAATGTAGAACTTTTATTTATTACAATATCCTCAACACTATTCATTTACTTCAATAAATTTTAATTGTTCTATAATTTCTAATTCTTTCAAATCTTTAACCTCAAGAACATGAATATATTCTTTAAATTCTTCTATGTATTCTAAAAACCAATAATCTAATGTTAATTTCATATTATTATCCACTGTCCCATCATTATCACTATGATGAAATGCTTTAATATATGGTTTTATCTTTTCAAATTCTTTGTTCAAATTTAAACCTAATGTTTTACATGAAACTTTTAAATGAGCTGTATCCAACAACAAACCTATATTTTTATTGTCAATAGTCTCAAAAAACCATTTAATTTCATCATATGAAGTACACAAAAGAAAGTTTCCTTGATTTTCATAATTAAAAGGAGCTATCACATTATTTTCTATAAGAATTTTAACTTGAAAATCTTCTGCAAAGGATAAAATATCCCTTATTGATTCTAAAAAAAAATACTTATTTACTTCCTTATTGTAATTTGATTTAACATCTATTATTTTCCCTAATTCAAGAGGATCAGGATCAATGCAAAATCCCGCATGTACTGCAAAAAAAGGAGCTTCACTTTTTTTTGTTAAAGCTATACATTTTTTACAATGGTCAATAGATTTTTGCCTTATTAATTTATCTTCACTTGCTAAATTAATAACAAAAGGTGTTTTTGGTGCTGGGAAATAATTATGAACCATTCTTTTTAATTTAGAGTTTAAATAAATTAAGTCCATATCTTCTTTATACGGTAAACCTGAACTAAATTCTAAATTAAATTTATTTTCTTCACATATATTAATTATATCTTTTATCGAGCTATTAGAAAATGCTATTGAACTTACATATATGTTACTTTTCATTTATTGTTTTTTTCATTATAAAAATAGAATTATCTATATCTTCATATATTATAAATCCATATTTTTTGTACATAGAAATAGCCATAACATTAACTTTATCTACAGATAAATATATTTCGTTTATATTGTTGTTTTTAGCAAAATCAATAAGAAAAGTAATGATCACACTACCAAACCCTTTAGCTTTAAACTTTTCCGCTATTGCAATACCTAACCATATTTTATCTTCTTCTTCATCCAAATGACCATAAGCTATTGGAGTATTATTTAACAAACCAAGAATAGTAACTTTATGATTATCTAAAACATCAAAATCTCTTGTTTCAAAATATCTAAATGTATTTAATGAACTACCAGCAATATCTATAAAATGTTTAATTAAAATCTCATCTCCTTTAATTAAATTTAATTTACTTTCATTTACCATGATATACAATTATAATCGATCGACTCATCTAAATCCATAGATTTTGTTATTTTTTTACCTATAATTGTATCTAATAAATTTAGAGGCAAACCTTTTAATGGTCTTTTAAAGCCTATATGTTCTTCTGTTAAAATATCACCTTTTTTAATAGGTTTTATAATAACCATACCACGTTTCATCCCTTTACTGTTTTCAATTTCAATAATTGCTGGCTTTTTTATTGCACTTCCTAATGACAATTCTATATTTCTAATACCCTCAACTAATTCTTTAAATTCAACTGGAGTTAAAGAACATGAATGATCTGGGCCTTCCATTTTTTTATCTAAAGTAAAATGTTTTTCAACTATCTCTGCCCCTAAAGCAACTGATGCAAAACAAGCATAGTTATTTATAACATGATCTGAATACCCTACCCTTACACCACAGGATTCTTTAATTGTATTCATTGCTAATATATTTGAATCTCCTATATATGAAGGATAGTTAGTTGTACATTGCAATACTACAATATCATTATTCCCTTCATTTCTAATAGTTTCAACTGCATCAAAAACATTTGACAAGGTAGCCATTCCCGTTGATAGAATAATCTTTTTATTAGTTCGAGCTAATGCTTTTAAAAAATGTAATTCTGTTAATTGACCCGAGGCTACTTTAAATGCTTTAACACCTAAATTTTCTAAGAACTCTATATCTTGAAAATTATATGGTGTAGACATAAAATCTATTTCAATGTCCTTGCAATAAGCTATCAAATCTTTATATGAATCTAGATTCAATTCTAATTTTTTAAGCATCTCATACTGACTTTCTAAATTATCAGTTACTTCTAATTGATATTTCGCTTTTGGTGATGTTTTCGTTACTATTTGTGACGCTTTAAATGTTTGAAATTTCACACAATCAGCTCCAGAGTTTTTAGCTTCTTTTATTAATTTTTTAGCTATACCTAAATCACCATTGTGATTTACTCCTGCTTCTGCTATAATATAAGTTCTATCTTTTTTCATCGCCATTTTATAAACACATAAATTACTCAAAAGAATTTAACGTTTCGTAACCACCTTCTTTTAAAAATTGATCTTTTGTCATTAGTTTTAGATCTGATGTCATCATGTCTCTAACCAAATCTTCTAAGTCATACTCAGGAATCCATCCTAATTTTTCTTTAGCTTTTGTAGGATCTCCAATAAGTAAATCAACCTCAGTTGGCCTGAAATATGACGGATCTATTGATAATACTTCTTTTCCTATTTCTAATTGATATTTAGGGTTTGCACAAGAAACTAC
This sequence comes from uncultured Flavobacteriaceae bacterium, assembly GCA_964545595.1. Taxonomy (GTDB): domain Bacteria; phylum Bacteroidota; class Bacteroidia; order Flavobacteriales; family Flavobacteriaceae; genus Aquimarina. The sequence goes on from CAZJGP010000150.1 coordinate 4,577, forward strand.
GTAAGCTTTCTCTTCAATCCCCTCTCCTTTAAATTCTAACTCAACACCTACTTGTTTAAAAGCCATTTTTACAAAATCACGCACTTTAGTCGTAACTCCCGTTGCTATGACCCAATCTTCAGGTTGATCAGCTTGTAAGATCATCCACATCATGCGAACATAATCTTTCGCGTGTCCCCAATCTCTCTTAGCTTCTAAATTTCCTAAATAGACTTTATCTTGTAAGCCTAAAGCTATTTTTGATACTGCTCTTGTTATTTTTCTTGTTACAAAAGTTTCTCCTCTTCTTGGTGATTCATGATTAAATAAAATACCATTACAAGCAAAAATATCATATGCTTCTCTATAATTTTTAGTAATCCAAAAACCATAAATTTTTGCAGCTCCATACGGTGATCTTGGATAAAACGGAGTGTTTTCATCATAAAAACCTCTTTTGTTTTTATTTTCTGTCATTCCTCCATAAAGTTCCGATGTAGATGCTTGGTAAATTCTTGTTTTCTTTTCTAAACCTAGAATCCTTACTGCTTCTAACAAACGTAAAGTACCCATACCATCAACGTTTGCAACATATTCAGGCATATCAAAAGAAACTTTAACATGAGACATAGCCCCTAAATTATATATTTCATCAGGCTGAACCTCTTGAATTATTCGAGTCAGATTCATTGAATCTGTTAAATCTCCATAATGTAATTTTAATCTAACGTCTGGGTTGTGTGGATCTTGATACAAGTGATCAATACGGTCTGTATTAAATGAAGAAGCTCTTCTTTTAATACCATGAACTATATACCCTTTTCCTAATAGTAATTCAGCCAAATATGAACCATCTTGACCTGTTATTCCGGTTATTAATGCTACTTTCATTATAATAGTTAGTTATAATACTGTTAGTTATATTTTTACTTCTTTGATATTTTCTTGATTATCTAAAAACCAAGAATATGTCTTTTTAATACCTTCTATTAAAGAAACTTCATGTTTCCACCCTAATTGATGCATTTTTGATATATCCATTAATTTTCTAGGGGTTCCATCTGGTTTAGAACTATCCCAAATTAATTCTCCTTCGTGACCTATTACCTTTTGAATAGTTTCTGCTAGATTTTTAATTGTTAAATCTTCACCTGTACCAACATTATATAAATGTTCTGGCAATTTATTTTCTAATGTAAACACTACTGATTTAGCCATATCATCTACAAATAAGAATTCACGCATTGGAGTACCACTACCCCATAATGTTACAGGTGCATTATTATTTAATTTAGCATCATGAAATTTTCTAATCATTGCCGGTAAAACATGAGATGTTTTTAAATCAAAATTATCATGTGTACCGTATAAATTTGTAGGCATTAAGCTTACAAAATCTTTTCCGAATTGCTTTTTTATTGCCTGGCATGTTTTTACTCCTGATATCTTAGCTATGGCATACCATTCATTTGTTGGTTCTAAGGTATCTGTTAGTAAATATTCTTCTTTTAATGGCTGTTCTGCTAATTTTGGATAAATACAAGAACTTCCTAAAAAAATAAACTTTTCAACATTTGCTTTTAATGCACCATCAATTAAATTATTTTGAATTTGCATATTCTCCATTAAAAATTGGTATGGAAAATCATTGTTAGCTAGTATACCCCCTACTCTTGCCGCAGCATCTATAACAACATCGGGTTTATTTTCTTGATAAAACTTATTAACCGCTTCTTGATTTCTTAAATCTAGCTCTTTACTTGTAAAAGTAATGATATTGGTATAGCCTAAACTTGTTAAAACTCTACAAATAGCACTACCTACCATTCCTCTATGGCCAGCTACGTATATTTTTTTGATTTATCCATAACAATTAATCTAAAAGTCTTGAGTTTACTTTATTTAATGCTTTATAAATCTTTTTAACGTCTTGGGCACTATTCTTTTGAAGAATTAAATTAGCATCTTCTGTATGTACAAAGATGGTATTTTTAGTTCCTAAAAAAGCGGTATAAACATCTGATCCAATTACCATATTTCCATCCGCATCTACTTCGTGACCTGAATTTATTAGATAATGATAAACAGATTCAAACGAACCTAAATCAGACCATTCAAACTCTCCCTTAACAACTTTCATTTTTTTACTGCGTTCCATTACAGCATAATCAATACTCATGCTTGGTATTGACATAGATTGTTTTTTATCTAATTTACCATCATTAGCTCCTAACCAAGTTTGTTCTGATGATTTATATATTTCAGGTTCAAAATACTTTAATTCTTCTAAAAACACACTTGCTTTAAAACAAAACATTCCACTATTCCATAAAAAACCTCCTTGTTCGATAAAGTCTTCTGCTGTTTCTTTATTTGGTTTTTCTCTAAAAGAAAGAACATCATTTTCTTTATGTTCTATATACCCATAACCTGTCTCTGGTTTTGTTGGATTTATACCAAAAGTTACAATATTACCTTCTTCAGCCAATGCTATGGCTTCGACCATTGCTTTTTTATAAGCTTCTTGGTTTTGAATAATATGATCTGATGGAGTTACTATTAAAATTTCATCTTCTTTTGCTGAAAATGCTGCAAATGCAATAGCCGCAGCTGTATCTCTAGGAGTTGCTTCAACTATATTTTTAACTTTTACATCTAGTTTTTCTGTAGCTTTTTTACTTAAATGATAATTATCTACATTACCAACTATTGTAGCTTCATTTGCTATTTCAATATTACGTTTGATAGTCATTTCAAATAATGATTTATTATCAAACATTTCAATATATTGTTTAGGCATACTTTTACGAGATAATGGCCATAATCGACTACCAACTCCACCTGTTAAAACAACATGTCTTATTTTTTCATTTTTAAACATTTCTATTACTTATATTGAAATTATTATATATAAATCTCCAACAAAGAGGCTTCATTTTTAGTTTTTAATATTACAGAATTAACACAAGCTGGAATTAAAATAGTTTCTCCTGTTCTAATTTTCTCAATATTATCATTAAGCATCAATTCTACTTCTCCACAAACACACATATAAACTACAAACGAATCTATTTTTGAAGTTTCCCTTTCTAATTTACCTTCTAAATTGACCTTATTAACTGTGAAGTATTTATTTTTTACTAACCTATTTGGGTTATTAATTTTATTAGAAACACCAACAACTTTACAACTTTTATCTTTTGTAAAATCTAGAGCGTCTATTGCTAAATCATTATGCAACTCTCTTTCTAACCCTTCTTCATTAACTCGATCCCAGTCATAAACTCTATAAGTAATATCTGATGTTTGTTGAATTTCAGCAACCATAGTATTTTTACCTATACCATGTATTGTTCCTGATTCAATAAAAAAAACATCTTCTTTATTTACACTATCAACATTTATAACCTCTAATATCTTACCTTCTTTTACAGCCGATAAATAATCTTTTTTATTTACACCATTTTTAAGACCTGTATAAATTTTTGAATCTGTATCTGCTTCTAGTATATACCACATTTCTGTTTTACCAAACGAATTGTGTTTTTCTTTAGCTATTTTATCATTTGGATGTAACTGTATTGACAAGTCTTCCGCTGCATCAATAAACTTGAACAACAAAGGAAAGTTATCTCCAAATAACTGATAAACCTTATTACCTATAAACTCAGATCTATAGTCTAAAATCAATTGTTTTATTGTTTGCCCTTTCAAGGCTCCATTTAAAACAATAGATATATTCCCATGTACATCAGACAATTCCCAACTTTCTCCAATTCTCAAAGAACTTGAATCTCCTTTTCCATAAAGTAAATTCAATTTATCTCCGCCCCATATTTTTTCTTTTAATATTGGTTCGAATTTAATTGGATAATTTAGTTGCTTTTTCATAGATTGTTTACCTAAAAATAAAGTATACGTTGTCTTATACTCCTACTCCGATTGTATAAACAGTAAACCCTATTTTCTCTAATTTATCTTTATCTAATAAACTTCTTCCATCAAAAATAAATGCTGGTTTTGGCATATTATCATATATTTTTTGCCAATCATAAGTTTTAAACTCATCCCATTCAGTCATAATTGCTATAGCATGCGACTTACTACATGCTTCATAAGGGTCTACAT
>CAZJGP010000151.1:0-4547 GCA_964545595.1 uncultured Flavobacteriaceae bacterium
TAATAGAAGTATGATAGCTATTGGAGGTTAATAAAAAAGAAAAAGGCCTAAAGTCCACTACAACTTTAAGCCTTTTAAACTAATATAAAAACTAAACCTAAAAATAAATTAGTTACCAACTAATTTCCATTTGATCACTAATATAAGAAATATAAATAGTTGATTTACAATTATTTACAAAAAAATTAAGTGAACATACTATATTTTTAAGTAAAACAGCTTTTATTACAGTTTTTAATATTTTTATGAGGGCCTGGTATGGTTCATCTTATAATGCGGATCTTCTCCTACATCTTGAAAGATTCCACATGAGATTCCTTTTTTTGCTAAACTTTTTTCTGGAACTTTTATCGCTAGTTTAGCGATTTCTGGACTTAAGTATTTCATAACTTATGTTTTTAAATTCATTATTAAATTAGTAAAGAAAATTTATTTTTTATTAAAAACTAAATATCAACACTTTAAAACAACACACATTTAATATTTTGACATTTTTAAGGCACCTATATTACTTATTTACCTTTTTATGCTTATTTGGTTGTTCTAAACAAACTAATAACTTGCTTACAATTGCTGCTTCAGCTAATTTACAATTAACATTAAAAGAGCTTGTTACTGCTTTTGAACACCAAACAAATATAAAAAGCACTGTTGTTTTAGCATCTTCAGGTAAACTTACTGCTCAAATTGAAGCTGGTGCTCCATTTGATATTTTCCTTTCTGCTAATAAAAAATACCCTAAGTATTTATTATCAAAAAACAATACTTATAGTACTCCAAAAACGTATGCTCTTGCAAGCTTATCAATCTTTTCTACTACTTTTAATAGTCGAAAATTAAACTCTTTACTTACTTCTGAAAAAGTTACTAAAATAGCTATCCCTAATCCTAAAACAGCTCCATACGGACAAATAGCAAAAGAGTATTTACAAAAAACAGGAATCTATAATACTATTAAACATAAATTGGTTTTTGGTGAAAATGTAACACAAACAAATCAATTTGTAATTTCTGGTGCTGCTAGTATTGGTTTTACAGCATTAGCAACTTTAAATAAAAATATGTACCCTACAATTAATTATCAAAAAATTCCTGATAGTTTATATACTCCTTTAGAACAACAATCATTAGTTTTAAAACAAAAAAAAGAAGCTATTGAATTTGAAGCTTTTTTACAGTCTAACGAAGCACAAACAATATTAAAAAAGTATGGCTATGGAAGCATTCAATAATTTTGATTGGTCTCCCCTATTATTATCAGCTAAGTTAGCTTTAATTACTACTTTAATTTTATTAGTAATTAGTATACCTATTGCCTATGCGTTAGCTTATTCTAAAAATAAATTAAAACCAATTTTTGAAGCTTTAGTTGCTTTACCTATAGTTTTACCACCTACTGTTATTGGTTTTTATTTTTTAATAGCATTTTCTCCTAATTACGGAATTGGAAAATGGTTAAGCAATTGGTTTAATATTCAGTTATTATTTTCTTTTCCTGGACTAGTTATAGCTTCATTATTTTATAGTTTACCATTTATGGTACAACCTATCCAAAATGGTTTTATGGGTTTAGCTAACAATTTAAAAGAAGCTGCTTACATACTAGGAAAATCTAAATGGCAATCTTTATATTATGTTTTACTACCTAATATTAAAACAAGTATTATTACCGGTGTTGTTTTAACTTTTGCACATACTATTGGTGAGTTTGGTGTAGTATTGATGGTTGGTGGTAGTATACCTAATAAAACACAAGTAGCATCTAGTATAATTTATGAACATGTGGAAGCTTTAAATTATAGTTCAGCACATATATATTCTGGTATTTTACTTGGTCTTAGTTTTTTAATTTTAATTGCCGTATACACTTTTAAACAAAGGCAATTTAACTTAGTACAACCGTAATGATTTCTATTGATATTCATAAAAAACTAAAAGGCAATCAGGGTTCTTTCAATTTAGAAATATCTGAAGAAATTAAAAAACATGATTTTATTGGCCTGTTCGGAAATTCAGGAAGTGGTAAAACCAGTTTGTTACGCATATTATCGGGTTTAGATAAACCAGATAGTGGCAAAATTATAGTTAATAATACCGTTTGGTTTGATAGTAATACTAAGGTTAATTTGCTTCCGCAGAAGCGATTATTGGGGTACGTTTTTCAAGAAAATGTATTATTTCCTAATATGAATGTTCTTGAAAATTTACAATTTGCTTCCCCTAAAGGGAATAATAAAAAAGCATTATTAGAATTAATAGATCTTATGGAATTGAATGGTTTATTAAAAGCTCCTATTCAGCAATTATCTGGCGGACAAAAACAACGTGTTTCTTTAGCAAGAACTTTGGTACAACAACCAAAGTTATTATTACTAGACGAACCATTATCAGCCTTAGATTATACTATGCGTATTAAATTACAAGAACATATTGTTAAAGCTCATAATACTTATGGTTTAACATCGATAATAGTAAGCCATGACCCTTGGGAGCTTAATAATACAGCTTCTAAAATATGGAAAATAGAAAATGGATTAATTACAAAAAAAGGAAAACCAACAGCGGTTTTACCTATTGATAACATTTAATACCATAAACAAAACAACTATATTTAATACATTTACAAATAAATTAGCACCGTATATATGTCTACAAATAGAGCTAAACAATTAAAAGCCTTTGACCGTTTATTAACCATTATGGACGAACTGCGTGAGCAATGCCCATGGGATAAAAAACAAACTTTTGAAAGTTTACGACATTTAACTATTGAAGAAACTTATGAATTAGGTGATGCTATTTTAGATAATGACTTAGAGGAAATTAAAAAAGAACTTGGCGACTTATTACTACATATTGTTTTTTACTCAAAAATAGGAAGCGAAACAAATAGCTTTGACATTGGTAGTGTTGCAAATGAAATTTGTGATAAACTAATACACCGACATCCACATATTTATGGCGATGTTGAAGTTGCTGACGAAGAAGAAGTAAAACGTAATTGGGAACAATTAAAATTAAAAGAAGGTAAAAAAAGTGTTTTAGAAGGCGTTCCAAAATCATTACCTGCATTAGTAAAAGCTAGCCGTATTCAAGATAAAGTAGCTGGTGTTGGTTTTGATTGGGAAGAACCTCAACAAGTATTTGAAAAAGTACAAGAAGAACTAGCCGAACTACAAGTTGAAATTGAAGCTCAGGACCAAGACAAATTAGAAGGCGAATTTGGAGATGTTTTATTCTCGATGATAAACTATGCTCGCTTTTTAAAAGTAAACCCCGAGGATGCTTTAGAACGTACTAATAAAAAGTTTATTAAACGTTTTCAATATTTAGAGGCTGAAGCTAAAAAAGAAAACAAACAGTTAAAAGACATGACTCTTGAAGAAATGGATGTACATTGGAATGCTGCTAAAAAATTATAAAATAAAAAAGCGAACTTAAAAAGTTCGCTTTTTTTATTCTAGTATAATACTACTGATTGATTTAACATAATGTTACTATTTAAGAGCCTATATATTATAAAGGCTACAAGTTTATAAAAAGGATTGATTTGCGTTTCTGGTATTCTTGAAAAACTGTTTGGTAATAAATTGTACGCGTGTTATACAGGCACAAAATCTAAACCGTCACTGAGTTACCTTATCTAGTTTTACTACTAAGGCTTAGTTATTAAGTTATTATGAGTAATTAAGACCCTATTTAGAATATAAGATCGCTCATTGCTCAGTGCAAACATACAACGAATAACCCCATACTAGTCAGAAAAATACTACTTTATAGCTGCTTTTCGATAATACGTATAATAAAATAGATATAAAGCAAATAAGAATATTAATATTTAGTTAACTCTTTTGATTTAAGTTTAGTTTACTATATATTCGTCAGTATAAACTAATTAACTAAGTTATATGGCAATGCAAGCCAGACTTTTTGTAGATGGGGAATACTACAATTTAAAGTCTTTTGAATACGGATTCTCTACAGGTTCTGATACTAATGGTTTTTCATCTAACAAAACACGGCAAACAGGTATAAGTTGTACTATCGAAGCAATCCGTCAAGAATTATTTGAAGAATGGGCTATGGCTAGTTTTATGAAAAAATATGTAGAGATACATATGGAACATACTACTATAGGTCATGGTAAATCACGAGTACTAAAATGTCACGACACTTTCTTACTTGAATTACATACACGCTTTAGTCATATTTCAGAAAAACCTATGACCTTTGATTTATTCATGAAAAGCGGTGCAATTGAAGCAAGTTGGAGTACAGCTGCTCATGTTGAAAAATGGAGTAGCATACCCGAAGAAGCTGAACCTACTGTTATTGAAGAAGAAGCAGAACCACAATTTTTAGGTTTCCGTTTTGAAGAACAAGGTACAGAGATACCGCAAGATAGTTTAGAAGCTGATAAACACTATACTTTAGTTGTTTTAACTGAAAATGCTGACGGTGATACTATAGACTTAAATTTAATTGATAATGATTTAGATTATGTGTATGATGGCAAAACCGCTGAAAAAGACATAATAAAAGATAAA
>CAZJGP010000152.1:0-4240 GCA_964545595.1 uncultured Flavobacteriaceae bacterium
TTTTACACACTTTTGTCAAAGAAAATTTGATACTATTTAAACAGGCTAAAAAGCTATTTTAAAACAAGTTAATATAAAAAAGTTGTTATTATAAAAATTTTAAGATTTTTTTGATTTTTATTACGACTAACTAATCAAAAATATCCGTAGATTACGCGCTTGATTAAAGGTTATGGTACGAGAAACAATAAGAAAAATACTGCCTAAAGCACTAAAAATTAATATTCAGCTTTTAAAAGGTGAGGTTAATAACTTACGAAATGGTTATACTTTCAATTTCGTAAAGAAAAGTGATACTGTAGAAGATTACCCTGTTGTGCTAACCTTAAAACAAGAAATTAAAAAAAATGACGCTAAACTTACTAACTTAAATAAAGCAGTTAATAAAATTGGCGATATTCAAATAAATCCGAATGAGATTTTTTCATTCTGGAAAATTATAGGAAATCCATCTAAAAGAAATGGATTTTCAAAAAGTATTTCTATTCTTGATGGAAAACAAATAGACTCGTACGGAGGTGGTCTTTGTCAAATTTCTGGTTTAATTTATTTCATGTGCTTGTCTTCAAACATTGATGTAATTGAAAGACATAACCACTCATTAGACTTATATACCGATGAAAGTAGATATACCCCTTTAGGTTCTGATGCTACGGTTGTTTATGGTTATAAAGATTTGAAAATTAAAAACAATTATGATTCTCCAATAAAGTTTAATTTAAAAATTGTTGGCAACGAATTAATAATTAAATTATCTACAGAAAGTATCATTAAAAAAGCTAAGGTTGAATTCTTAAAAAAGAAAGAAGATAAATCTACTGTAGAGGTTATCACTAAACTAAGTGGTAAAACAGCTTACAAGTCAGTTTATAAAAAAACAGACCTACCTATTATTACATAATAACCATTTAACGATTTTTTTTATGGATAAATTCTTTACTCATTTACCTATTCAAGAAAAAGAATCAAGCATAAATTACAATTCAAAATTATTTTTAATAGGTTCTTGTTTTGTTCAAAATATTGGAGATAAATTAAGTTATCATAAATTTCAGACTACAATAAATCCGTTTGGAATTATCTTCCACCCTAGTGCATTATACCATATAATTCAACGTATAATTAATCAACACCTATTTGCGGATGAGGATATCTTTTTCTTAAACGAACAATGGCATTGTTTTGAAGTACATTCTGAACTAAGTAATTCAAATAAAGAAGAATTTCTTTCTATTTTAAATTCTCAATTAAAATTAAGCTATACTAAATTAAAAGAAGCAACCCATATAGGTCTAACATTTGGGACTGCTTGGAGCTACTATAATATAGAAAACAACAAATCTGTTGTTAATTGTCATAAAGTGCCTCAAAAACAGTTTAAAAAGGTTTTAAGTAGTACTACCGAATTAGAAAGAAGTTTTGATAATTGTTTTCAATTAATAAAAAAAATAAACCCTAAAGCACAAATATTAACTACAATTTCTCCCATAAGGCATATTAAAGATGGTATTGTAGAAAATAGCCGTAGTAAGGCTAATTTATTAGCTGCTTTGCATCAAAGTATAGAAAGTTATACTAATGTAACTTATTACCCTGCTTACGAACTGGTAATGGATTCTTTAAGAGATTACCGATTTTATAAAGCCGATTTAATTCATCCAAATCAAATTGCAATCGATTTTATTTGGGAACACTTTATGAAAACATGGATTTATGAAACTACAACACAGCAAAATTTAAAACGTATTACTGAAATTCAACGTGGATTACAACACAGGCCTTTTAATGCAGAAAGCGAAGCTCATAAAAAATTTATTGCTTCGTTACAGCAAAAAATATTATTAATTAAAAAAGAGTTCCCTTTTCTTAATTTTTAAAACAAATAAAATAAGAGTAGAAACCAAAATAGTAATTTCTATCAATATTACTTAAGCAAATAAAACTATTGCATTTTAAACTTTCTATAAAACAAAAAAAGCTCTTCGAAAATCGAAGAGCTTTTTTTTATAAACTGTTATTATATTACTTTAACAATAAGTCTTCTTTTTTGAAGCCATTGTTAAACTTAACATTACTAGTTGTAAAAACACCTATTGGAGTATAACCACCTTCTTTGTTAGGCATAAACCCTTTACGTAAAGTAGCTACGTAAACACCATCTATTACTTCATATTCTAATGTCATTTTTAAGATTGGATCGTTAATTTTCCAAGCTGGTAATGAGAATAAAAATTGATCAACTAAATGTGTGTTTGGATTAAAATATAATACATACTGATCATTTTCAGCACCACCATCATAAATTAAACTTACTTTGTCATAAGTTACATCTCCAATTTTTTCAGTTCCTAAGTGCTTGTAATTAGAACCTGGGTTTTCTAATTTATACATCATTGCAAACCAGTAGTAGTTTGCCTTACGTAAAAATGTAGTTCCACCAATTGCTTTAGGGTCTGTAATAGCTTTTCCTGCTAAAGTTATTGTTGATGTATTGTCAACAAATGATTGTAAAGCTACACCTTCAGTTCCTGGTAAAACATTAATATCATGTTGTTCGTAAGAAGCCCAAGAATGCTCACCATCAAAAATGTAACGTTCTAAAGAAACATCTTTTCCTTTTTCGAAATTATCGTATACATACTTAATTTCAACATCATTTTTAGCCGATAAAGCCTCATAACCACCATTTACTTTAGATAAAGCATCTAATAATTCTCTAGATTTAGCATCTGTTTTTTGTGCGCTAGCTGAAGCAAAAAATGCAAACGAAGCTAATACTCCTAATACTGTTTTGTTAGTTATTAATTTCAAAATCTTTGTTTTTATGTTTAAACTTATATTTTAGACGTTAGAAATCTAACATCTTACATTGAGTCTTAAAACTTAATCTTGCAAAAAGGAATCGTCCAGAAATACCAAACTGTTGCGAACGTCTTGAAAAATCAAAACGACCACTACTCCTATTTTCTTCAATTGCTCTGTCCGGAAATATATCAAATAAATTATTAGCTCCTAAAGTAATATTTAAAGCTTCCGTGAATTGGTAACCTACCGATAAATCGGTAACTAATTTTGAATCGAATTCTTGTTGATTTGCAACTGTATTTGTTGCCTCAGAAACCGGTCCAAAAATCACATTTCTTAAAAAGAAATTCCAGTTTTATACCGAATAGTTATTTGTTAAATTAAATTTAGTACGTGGTACTGACTCTTCTAAAAAAACTCTACTCATTTCATCAAAAAAAGTACTTTCTAAACCTGCATCTCTAAGTACTTGAGAAGAGTTTATATTACCTACTCGGCGTGTTCTTGAAAATGTACCCGATAAATCGGACTTTAATTTACCATTACCTAGATTTGCTTTATGAGTTATTACAATGTCTAAATCTACCGACTCCGTATCGATGGCATTAGCAAAAAATGCTGCTCCTGAAGCACCTGCTTGACCTAATAAACTAGCTAATTCTTCATTTGCCTCATCAATAGGAAGTCCTGTAACTTCATCTAATTGTGGGTCAAACGTACCTGTTAAAACTACGCGGTCATCAATACCTATAAAATAACCATCAACTGTTATACTTAAATTTGCATCTGATATTTTAGCTGTAATTCCTAAACTTATACTTTGCAATTTTTCTTCTTCTAATTGAGGTATACCTAATAATCCTACAACTCTACTATCATTAGAAAATGTTCCAATCTCTTGTGGTCCACCATCAACAAAAATAGTGGATACTGAATTAAAATTTAATTGCTGTAATGAAGGTGCCCTAAAACCAGTACTGGCTGCCGATCTTATATTAAGATTATCCGTAACCTTATAACGACCAGCTAATTTAAAGTTTATTGTAGATCCAAAATCGGAGTAATTTTCAAAACGGGTAGCAAAACTTGCTAAAAATTTATCTGTAAAATCAGCTTCTAAATCAAAATATAAACCTAACTATTTCTGTTTCTAGATAACTCATTATCGGGCCTAAAACCAGGAAAAACCTGAGAACCTCCATCTCTAGAATTACCAAAAAAATCTTGTGCTGGTTCTTGACTAGCAATAGTTATTAATTCTCCTTCAGCAGTAAACTGCCAAAAGAAGCTTCTTCTCCTGCAAATATTTCATAATTTTCTAATCGATATTCTGCTCCAAAAGCAACGTTTAAACCTTCAAATACACTTTCGTGGAATTTATTAATATCTAAATTAACAGTATTTTATGTAAAAGCGAATCCACCAGCAGCAAATG
>CAZJGP010000153.1:0-9077 GCA_964545595.1 uncultured Flavobacteriaceae bacterium
ACTCTTAATCTTATCTTTTCTATTTGCTTCTAATTTGTTGTTAGCACAAGAAGAAAATAAAGATGAACTTGAAGTCACAGGTATGGTACAAAATAGTGCTGACGATAAACTTCTTACTCATGTACACGTTATTAATTTAAACAATGTTAAAGGAGTTGTTACTAATGATAAAGGGGAATTTAGAATTAACGCTAAAGTAAATGACACTTTATATTTTACTTATTTAGGTTTTGAGCCTCAAAAAGAAGTAGTTACTAATGACTGGGTAAAATATGGTAATGTAAATGTTGCCATGACAGAGGTTGGTATTGCTTTACAAGAGGTAGTAGTATCTGGTAATAATTTAACTGGTTTTATTGAAATTGACATTAAAAACATTCCTATTTACACAAATACGAACCGTTATGCTATTTCTGGCTTAAACACAGGTTATGAAGGTACAAAAAACCCTAGTGGTATTAGTAGAGCTGTTAAAGCTATTATTAACCCTATAACATCCGTTTACAATGTTTTTGCACGTAAACCTAATGAGCTAAAAAAGCTACGTAAGGTTAAAGAAGATGATGAGATAAGAAATCTACTGCAAGATAAATTTGACCGAGAAACACTTGCCACTCTTTTACAATTAAATCAAGTTGACATTGATGAAATTTTAAGACAATGTAACTACTCTAAACAATTTGTAAAAACAGCTAATGACTTACAAATATTAGATGCCATCAGCGAATGTTATGATGAATATAAGGTTTTGAATAGATAATAAACTTTCTTATTCAAAAAACTTAAGCCCTAAGCGCTTTCGTTAAAATTTCTCCAAATTTAAACATATCGGTAAACGAGCAATAAAGTGGTACTGGTGCTAACCTTATTACATTAGGTTCTCGCCAATCTACAAACACTCCGTTTTTCATTAAGTAATTAAAAACTTCTTTACCATAACCGTGTAAAAAAACTGATAATTGTGTTCCTCTTTCTTCAGGGTTTAATGGTGTAATAACTTCAAATTTAGCATCTAGTTTTATAGAAACTTCCTTTAGTATAAACTCTAAATAAGCAACAATTAAATTTCTTTTTTTAATAATAGCTGGCATACCAACTTCGTCAAACATTTGCAATGAAGCTAAGTAAGGAGCCATACTTAATATTGGCGCATTACTTATTTGCCAAGCATTAGCATTTGGTTCAGGCTGAAACTCAGGAGCCATTAAAAATCGTTCCTTTTTGTTATGTCCCCACCAACCTTCAAATCTAGGAATATCGGTTTTACCATGGTGTTTTTCGTGTATAAAACAACCCGAAGCACTACCAGGTCCACTGTTCATATATTTATAACTACACCAAGCTGCAAAATCAACATCCCAATCGTGTAATTGTAATTCTATATTCCCTACAGCATGTGCTAAATCCCAACCAACATTAGCTCCTATTTTTTTAGCAGCTTTGGTTATTTTTTTCATATCAAAAACCTGACCTGTATAATAATTTACTCCACCAATTAATACAAGAGCACATTCGTCTCCAACCTCTTCAATAGTTTTTAAAACATCTTCGGTTCTAAAATTATGCTCTCCTGGTCGTTTTTTAAGCTCTATTAAGGCTTCTTCTGGCTTTAAACCATGAAAACGCAATTGACTTGCTAACATGTATTGATCGCTCGGAAAAGCCTTCTCTTCGCAAATAATTTTATAGCATGTTTTTGTTGGTTTATAAAACGAAACCATTAACAAGTGTAAATTAACCGTAAGTGTATTCATTACCGTAATTTCATTAGGTAACGCACCTACAATTTTCGAAAGTTGTGTTCCAAAACGCTCATGATAATCCCACCAAGGTTTTTTCCCTTCAAAATGACCTTCTACTCCTAACTCTTCCCAATCTTGTAAAACCTCTTCAATGTAAGAACGCGTATTCTTTGGCTGTAAACCCAACGAGTTCCCTGTAAAATAGATAACATCTTCATTATTGTGTTTTGGAAAATGGAATTGACTTCTATAAGTAGCTAAAGGGTCTTGAGCATCTAACAAAGTTGCAAATTCAAGAGTGTTTTCAAATTTCATAAACAAATAAACCTGTAATTTTTAATAACCCTAAGGTAGTTGTTTCTGTAAGCTTACCAAAAAAAAGGACTTCATTTAAGCACAAACTGTTTATTTTTGCAAAAAAAATTAAAATGCATTTTATAACTGACGCATTAGATGATTATGTTGTTGCTCATTCTGAAAAAGAACCTGAGTTATTACAAAAATTAACTAGAGAAACTTACCAAAAAATTTTACAGCCAAGAATGTTAAGTGGACATTATCAAGGGCGAATTTTAAGTATGCTTTCAAAATTAGTGAATCCTAAAAATATTCTTGAAATTGGAACATACACCGGTTATTCTGCTCTATGTTTATGCGAGGGTTTACAAAAAGATGGTGCATTACATACTATCGATATTAACGAAGAACTAGAAGATTTTCAACGTAAATATTTTGATCTTTCACCTTACGGGGAAGTAATTACACAACATATTGGAGATGCTACCAAAATTATTCCTGCAATGGATACTAAATTCGATTTAGTTTTTATTGATGCTGATAAACCGAACTACCCTAAATATTTTGATATTATTATAGAAAAAATGAATCCTGGTGGAGTTATTTTATCAGATAACGTTTTGTGGAGTGGTAAAGTTATTAAGGAATTAAACCCTAATGACCTATCGACTAAAGCACTTTTAGAATACAATAAAATATTGGTTGATGACTCTAGAGTTGAAACTGTTTTATTACCAATTAGAGATGGTTTAACAATTAGTAGAGTTTTATAATTTTTTGAAAATTAAAACTGACGTTTAATAGGTCCCGTTAAATCATCAATATCTTTTTTAACCGTGTCAATTTGTTCTTTAAAATCTTTAGTTATTGAATGATTTTCTATATCTAAAGACTGACCACTTTCAGTAATTTCACGCTTAATATCGTTTGTAGCATCTTTAACCTGTCGCATACCTTTTGCTAAACCTCTTGCTATTTCAGGAATTTTATCGGCTCCAAAAACCATTACTAGTATAAATACTATAAAGGCAATTTCGGCTCCACTAATAAACAAAGGTAAATGTACAATCATGTTACAAATATAAAAACAATACTTATTTTAAAGGCTTTCAGTAATAAAAAAACTCCTAAAATATTAAATATATTTTAGGAGTTTTTGTTTTTTAATGAGCCGTTTTAAACTTATCAAATCGGCTTACTGGCTTTTCTGGTGGCCACACATTATTTGCGGTATTAATATCAGCAGTTTCTTTGTTAGCATCTACTTCTATCTTTACAATTTTCTTAATTGCTGGTATAACTTTATTAATCTCTTTATCATTCATTCGCCATATACGCGCAGGGTACTTAATTGTTTCAAAAGTACCATCTGCATAAGTGAATTTTACAATTAACGGTGTTACTAAACCTCCTGGTTTATTAAATGTAATTTGGTAAAAGAAATTAGGGTCTTTAAGTGCTGCTCTTTCTTCTGCTGAAAAATTATCAAATAAATATTCTTTTAAGTTAACAGAGTTTTCTATTATAGATTTTGATGTATCAACATTTGTAAAATCCTCACTATCTTCAGCAACAGGATATACTAACGGAATCAAATCAGATTCCTTCATATTCCTTTTTTCTAAAACATCACGTATATATTCATTCGGTTTGTTGGAAACATAGTATTTTTTTACTTCTTTAATACCAACATCTACTACATCGGTAGTGTAAAACCATCCCCTCCAAAACCAATCTAAATCCATTGCCGAAGCATCTTCCATTGTTCTAAAAAAGTCTTCAGGCGTAGGGTGTTTAAACTTCCAACGGTTTGCATACACTCTAAAAGCATGATCAAAAAGCTCTGGCCCCATTACCGTTTGGCGTAAAATATTTAAAGCAGTTGCGGGCTTTCCGTAAGCATTGTTTCCCAACTGGTTTACATTATCTGCCTGAGTCATAATTGGAGTAATATTACTTTGATCACCGCTCATGTAAGGTATAATTTTTTCTACAGGACCTCTATTACTAGGAAAACCTTCTTCAAACTCTTGTTCCGTTAAGTATTGTAAAAAAGAATTCAATCCTTCGTCCATCCATCCCCACTGACGTTCATCGCTATTTACAATCATTGGAAAGTAGTTATGCCCTACTTCATGAATAATAACTCCAATCATTCCATCACGTAATCTTTTTGAATACGTTCCATCTGGTTTTGGTCTTCCGTAATTAAAGCAAATCATAGGATACTCCATTCCTATATCTTTAAAATGTACCGATATTGCTTTATGGTAAGGATATTGAAAAGTCATATTACTATACGTTTTCAATGATTGTGCTACTGCTTTTGTTGAGTACTCTTCCCAAAGAGGATTACCTTCTTTCGGGTATAAAGAAACTGCCATTACCGTTTTTCCTTGCACATCGACAGCCATCATTTCATAAATGTACTTTCTTGACGATGCAAAGGCAAAATCACGTACATTTTTAGCTTTAAATTTCCACGTTTTTGTGTTAGTCGATTTTGTTTTCTCTGCTATTTCCGCTTCTTTTTGCGTAATAAGCATTACTGGTTTTACAAAATTTTCTTTAGCCTCGTTATAACGCTTTAACATTGTAGGCGTAAAAACCTCTTTCCTGTTTTGAAGTACTCCTGTTGCATCTAAAACATGGTCTTTAGGTGTTGTTATCTCTACATCATAATCACCAAAATTTAAAGCGAACTCTCCCTCACCCCAAAATTGTAAATTCTGCCAACCTTCCACATCATTATACACACACATTCGCGGGTAAAATTGTGCCATTAAATAAGATCTATTATCATCTTCTTTAAAATACTCATACCCAGAACGGTCATCTCCCCTAACATGTTCGTTAATTGTGTACCACCAATCAATACTAAAACTTATTTTTTTACCTGGTTGCAAAGACTCTTTTAAGTCAATACGCATCATGGTGCGATTAATAGTATAATCCATTTTTTTACCAGAACTACTTTTAACCGATGTTATATTAAAACCACCATCAAAACGCTCTTTTAAATACTTTGAAGCAAACTGTGCTGGTGTAAAATAAGGATCCATAACATTACCCTCTATCAAAGGTGTTTTTGAATCTTTACTTCTTTTATTTTGATCTAACTGCAACCATAAATAATCTAATTTATCAGGCGAATTATTAGTATAAGTTATCGTTTCGGAACCTGTAAGCTTAGTGTTTTCATCATCTAAGGTTACTTTTATTTTATAGTCGGCTTGCTGCTGGTAATACTTATGACCTGGTGCTCCTGATGCTGCTCTATACACATTAGGTGTAGCAAACTCATCATATAATTGTTTAAATTTCTTTTGGTTTGTATGTCCTACCGGAGTAATAGTGTCTTTTTGAGCGAATACTCCCAAAAAGATAAAAAGACTACACAATAAACTAATTTTCTTCATTCGGTAATTGTAATTTAAAAAAATATGGTTCCCCTTGGGTTTTCTGCATGTAAATGCAAACTTTTTACTTGTTTATTATTTTTAACATCTACTATGTTATGCTGTTCTGAAAAAAAATCTTGCAATAAGCTATTTTCAACATCTATTCGCTTAACAGTTTGTTCTAATTTTGACTCTAAATATACATATAACAATTCACCTTCTTGTTCTAAACCTAAATAGCTTAGCTCAAGTGGGCTTCTATTTACTTGAATTTGTAATTTTTTAGTTAAATAAGTCTTTATTTTGCCTTGTTCTTTTTCACTTACGTTAGAAAAATCTATATCTGTTAAATCATAACGTTTCTGCATAACATTTTCAAAATCGTCTATAAACAACTGCGTATGAATTTTAAGTAATTTATCCTTATTGTCAACTTCAATTTTAGTAATACTACTGTAATACTTGTGTAAGGTAAATGAAGCTAAACTAAGCGTAAATGTTATTAATATAATTTTAAAAATACTTTTCATAAAATACTTACTTTTAAACAATATCAAATTTCCAGAAATAACCACATGAAAATTATAATAGCTATCGTTTTAGTAACGAGTGTTTTTTTAAGTTGTAGCAGTTCACAAAATACAACTTCTACTCCATATCGTCCAAAAAATGTAAAAATTTACAGCCAGTTATCTAAAAATACACTAGGTCCTTGTGAGCCTAGTGTTTGTATTGATCCTACAAACCCCGAAAATATTGTTGCTGGTAGTGTTTTAAACTACGTACACACCTCAAATGACGGAGGTTTTACATGGAATACTAAAGAATTAAAATCGGAATTTGGAGTTTGGGGAGACCCTTCAATAGTAGCAGATAGCAATGGTGATTTTTATTACTTCCATCTAAGTGACCCTGATGGTACTAATTGGAAAAGCAAACGCATACTAGATCGTATTGTTATGCAAAAAAGTATTGATAAAGGAATTAGTTGGTCACCTGGAACCAGTATTGGTTTAAACAAACCAAAACAACAGGATAAACAGTGGGCAGCTATAAACCCTAAAACAAACGATTTGTATGTTACTTGGACAGAGTTTGATAAATATGGTAGTACTGATTCTAAAGACAAATCGCGTATTCTTTTTTCAAGATCAACAAATAAAGGAGATAGCTGGAGTAAACCTTTAGCAATAAGTACCCATGAAGGAGATTGTAAAGATGATGATTATACTACAGAAGGTTCTGTTCCTGTTAGTGATGGAAAAAACATTTATACCTCTTGGTCTTTTGATAAAAAAATATGGTTTAATAAAAGTTTAGATAACGGAAAAACATGGTTGAAAAATGCTTTACCTATTGCTAATCAAAATGCAGGTTGGCGTTTTATTATTCCTGGTGTAAATAGAGCTAACGGTTTCCCTATCACATCGGTAGACCTATCAAAATCGAAATATAAAGGAACTATATACGTTAATTGGTCTGATCAATCTAACGAAAATAACACCGATGTTTTTATAGCTAAATCTATAAATGAAGGAAAAACATGGTCTAAACCACAATTAGTCCACAATGAAACGCCAAACACACATCAGTTTTTTAATTGGATGAGTGTAGACCCTAGTACTGGTTATATTTATATAGTTTACTACTCTCAATTAAAAAATAATGAACACGCAATAAATGTTGAATTAGCAGTTTCTAAAGACGGTGCTAAAACATTTAAAAATTATACTATATCTGAAAACTCATTTGACCCTCGTGGAGTTAACTTTTTTGGAGATTATAACAATATAGATGCTAAAAATGGAATTATTAGACCTGTTTGGACACAAGCAGAAAATGGTTTAGTAAGCGTTTGGACTGCTATAATTAATGAAGAGGATTTAAAATAGCAACTAGTATCATAAATTTTATTATAATAAAAAAGCCTTTAACTTTAAAAGTTAAAGGCTTCTGAGCGAGAGACCAGGTTCGAACTGGCGACATTCAGCTTGGATGGCTGACGCTCTACCAACTGAGCTACTCTCGCATTCCGGATGCAAAGATACACAGGAATATTAGTTATACAAGTTTAATTGTTCTTTTTTTAAATTTTTTTTTTAATAATAAAACACTACATTTAATCCTTTAAAATTGTTTTTTATCGAAAAAAAACGTATTTATTATAATAGAATAAAAAAAACAACATTCAAAATATTATTATTATACAATACGCTGACAAATAGTTTATTATGACAAAAAAAATACTTTATTTCATTTCCATATACTTTATTTTAACAAGCATTAGTGCTCAGGTTAAAATAGGAAACAATCCTAATACAATCGATTCTTCTTCTCTTTTAGAGTTAGAAAGCACTGATAAAGCTTTTGTTTTAACTAGGATCAACACAATTCAAATGAATAATATTATTAATCCTACAAATGGATCTTTAATCTATAATATTGATGAAAATTGTGTATTTCAATTTAATACGGTATGGACAAGTTTATGTCTTAATAACAATAATTCTTCGCTTACTTATAACCCTTTAACCAATACGCTGACCTTTGTTAATCAAAGTGGCGAAATAAACACGATTATTTTGCAAAATAACAATGGTGGATCTAATGGTCTATCTGCTTATGAAATTGCTCTTAATAACGGGTTTATTGGTACTGAACAAGAATGGTTAGAATCTTTAAATGGAAGTGATGGTTTACAAGGAATTCAAGGTATCCCTGGTAATGATGCTGAAGATAATCAACAAATTACTAATTTTTCTTTAACAGGAAATATTATTACTCTTACATTAGAAGATGGCGGCACACAAACTATTGATTTATCAAATGTAATTAATAGTGATGATGATCAAGAAATATCATTATTTGGAAATAATATTGTCCTTGAAAACGGTGGTATTATTGATCTTTCAAATTTCTTAGATAATACTGATGCGCAAACTATAACTTTAAACTCCTCTAACATATTAACGTTAGCAAATGGAACCACTACAGATAGTAGCGTAAATCTTAATGCTTTTTTAGATAACACTGATAATCAAGCAATTTTATTATCAGGGAATATTTTAGCATTAGAAAATGGTGGTACTGTCAACCTTGCTCCTTTTTTAGATAACACGGATGACCAGCAAATAACTGACTTCTCAATAGACACTAATATCATTACACTTACTCTTGAAGATGGCGGTACGCAAACTATTGATCTTTCTAATTTAGATAATTCTGGTACCGATGATCAAGCAATTTTATTGTCAGGAAGTATTTTAGCATTAGAAGATGGTGGTTCTGTCAACCTTACTCCTTTTTTAGATAACACAGACAATCAGCAAATAACTGACTTCTCGATCGATGCCAATATCATTACTCTTACTCTGGAAGATGGCGGTACACAAACTATTGACCTATCTGCTTTAGATAATGCTGGTACTGATGATCAAGCAATTATATTGGTAGGTAGTATTTTTACATTAGAAGATGGTGGTTCTGTAGACCTTACTCCTTTTTTAGATAATACAGACAATCAGCAAATAACTGACTTCTCAATCGATGCCAATATCATTACTCTTACTCTGGAAGATGGTGGTACGCAAACTATTGATCTTTCGAATTTAGATAATTCTGGTACTGATGACCAGGC
>CAZJGP010000154.1:0-9226 GCA_964545595.1 uncultured Flavobacteriaceae bacterium
AGATTCCCAAATACGGTGTTTACGCACAATACGCAAAGCAATACTAGTACCTTCAGGGGTAAGTTTTAATTCTTGGTATTTTTCGTAATCTACTAGACCTTTAATTGCTAACTTTTTAGCCATATATGTAGCTGCTGCACTAGAAATTTGCAATTTCTTGGCAATCGTACTTGGTTTAGTATCTAAAGCCTCATTCATCTTATTTTGATAAATAGCTTTAACGAAATTTTCAATAGCAACTGACATGCTTTATTTTATTTTTAAGCGCACTTAAATTTTAAACAAAGTTAGGTTAACTTATTTGATTATTCCTAAAAAAATAAGCATAAAAAAAGAGCCTATTAGAATTTTCTAATAGGCTCTTTTTTTATTGAAGTACTGCTAATTAAACAAATTGTTGAATGTTTGCAGCATGAATATCATGATGAGAAGCATGGTGAACCACCACTCCATCTTTTATAACTAATAATTGCGGTGACTGGTGCATTACCTGAAAAAATGCCGCAATTTCAGCCGAAATAGGTCGGTAGTTTAACAAATCTAAGTAATAAGCATCTACACTGTCTTCAAAAACATAACTTGATTGAAACTGATTGATAACCATTTTACTAATTCCACAACGTGTAGAATGTTTAAAGATTATTTGTGTTTTTGATTTTGAGGTTTCTTTAATTTCAGCTAACTGTTTAACATCTGTTAAAGCTATCCAAGGCAATGCTTTTTTTTCAGGTTTATCTGAAGTATCCTTCTTAAACATGTCTAATAATCCCATAGTGTAGTGTTTATTTAATGGTATAAAAGTCGTAAAATTAACTGTTACTTACACCAAACATTAGTTAATAGTAACTTAACTTGACAAAATGACACCTTAATACCTTTAAAAAGAGTCATTTTGTCTGTTAAAAAGCAATGGTACAACAATTGACCTTACTAGAAAAAAAAGTCACAATGAATTTTAATAATTATACTATAAAGTCTCAAGAAGCCATACAGCAAGCACAACAAATTGCACAAGGCCTAGGACACCAACAAATAGAAAACGAACATATATACAAAGGAATTAGTACTGTTGACGAAAATGTATTACCCTATTTGTTAAAGAAATTAAATGTTAATCAAGAATTACTTTCGCAAATAATAGAAAATACTCTACAAAGTTACCCTAAAGTACAAGGAGGTGATATTCAATTAAGCCGAAGTGCCAATAATACGCTTTTAGAAGCTAGTAATTTAGCTAAAAAAATGACTGATGAATATGTATCGGTAGAACATTTACTTTTAGCCATTTTTGATTCTAAGAGTAAAATTAGTCAAATATTAAAAGATCAAGGGGTTACTAAAAAATCTTTAACTACTGCTATTGAACAAGTACGAAACGGAGAACGTGTAACCTCGCAAAGTGCTGAAGATACTTACCAGTCTTTAAACAAATATGCTAAAAACTTAAATAAACTAGCCGAATCAGGAAAACTAGATCCTGTAATTGGTCGTGATGATGAAATACGACGTGTTTTACAAATATTATCACGTAGAACCAAAAACAACCCAATTTTAGTAGGAGAACCTGGTACTGGTAAAACCGCCATAGCCGAAGGTTTAGCACATAGAATTGTTAATGGAGATGTTCCTGAAAACTTAAAAGATAAAGAATTGTATTCTTTAGATATGGGAGCTTTAATTGCGGGGGCTAAATTTAAAGGTGAATTTGAAGAACGCTTAAAATCTGTAGTTAAAGAAGTTACTAGTGCTGACGGAGATATTATTTTATTTATTGATGAAATACACACCTTAGTTGGTGCAGGTGGTGGTCAAGGTGCTATGGATGCTGCTAATATTTTAAAACCTGCTTTAGCACGCGGTGAACTAAGGTCTATTGGTGCCACTACCCTAGATGAATATCAAAAACACTTTGAAAAAGACAAAGCTTTGGAGCGTCGTTTTCAAAAAGTAATTGTAGATGAACCTGATACAGAAAGTGCTATTTCTATACTTAGAGGAATTAAAGAAAAGTATGAAACACACCATAAAGTTCGCATTTTAGATGCTTCTATAATTTCAGCCGTAGAGCTTTCACAACGCTATATTTCGAACCGTTTTTTACCAGATAAAGCTATTGACTTAATGGATGAAGCTGCTTCTAAATTACGAATGGAAATTAATTCTAAACCATTAGAATTAGACATACTAGATCGTAAAATAATGCAGTTAGAAATTGAAATTGAAGCTATAAAACGTGAGAATGACACAAAGAGATTAAATTTCTTAAACGAAGAGCTAGCCAACACTAAAGAAGAACGTAACGAAATTTACAGTAAATGGAGTAGTGAAAAAGAACTAGTAGATAGTTTACAACAATGTAAAACTACTATTGAAGAATTAAATATAGAAGCTGATAGAGCTGAACGTAATGGAGATTATGGTGCGGTAGCAGAATTACGATACGGTAAAATAAAAGAAGCGCAAGAGAACTTAGAACACCTGCAAGCTAAACTAGATGCTCGTGAAGAAACATCTTTAATAAAAGAAGAAGTAACACCAGAAGATATTGCTGAAGTTGTTGCTAAATGGACCGGTGTTCCTGTTAGCAAAATGTTGCAAAGTGATCGTGAAAAGTTATTGCTTTTAGAAACTGAATTACACAAACAAGTAGTTGGACAACACAATGCGGTAGAAGCTGTAAGTGATGCTGTTCGAAGAAGTAGAGCTGGTTTACAAAACCCTAATAAGCCAATTGGTTCTTTCTTGTTTTTAGGAACTACCGGTGTTGGTAAAACAGAATTAGCGAAAGCATTAGCTAGTTATTTATTTAATGACGATAATGCCATGACGCGTATTGATATGAGTGAATATCAAGAAAAACATTCTGTAAGTAGATTAGTTGGTGCACCTCCTGGATATGTTGGTTATGATGAAGGTGGACAATTAACTGAAGCCGTTAGAAGAAAACCATATTCTGTTATTCTTTTAGATGAAATTGAAAAAGCGCACCCCGATACTTTTAATATATTATTACAAGTTTTAGATGAAGGAAGACTAACTGATAACAAAGGCCGTACCGCTGATTTTAGAAACTGTATTATTATAATGACTTCTAATATGGGAAGCCATATTATACAAAGCAGTTTTGAACAAGAAACCGATATTGATAAAGCTACAGAATCTTCTAAAAAAGAGGTTTTACAATTATTAAAACAACAATTACGACCTGAATTTTTAAATAGAATTGATGATATTGTAATGTTTAGCCCATTAACACAAAATGACATTCTGCAAATTGTAGATATTCAATTAGCTGGATTAACGAAAATGTTAGCTCAACAAAACATAACTATAGATGCTACTAATAACGCTAAAATGTATTTAGCTAAAGAAGGCTACGAACCTGAATTTGGAGCCAGGCCTGTTAAGCGTACTATACAAAAACTGGTTCTAAATGAACTTTCTAAACAACTACTTGCCGCAACAGTAAACACTGTAAATGGTATTTTAATTGATGAAGAAAATAATAAGATTATCTTTAAAAACAAGTAAAGAAATTTAGCAAATAAAAAAGGCTTTGATATATATCAAAGCCTTTTTTATTTGCTAATAATTAATCTTTTAATTTACATCTACAAATTCTCCGAATGTTGAAATTGCTGTAGAACCATCTTCATTAAATGCTGTAAAAGTAAAAATTCCTGAATATAATGTTTCTTCAACTTCCGATTCAACTATGAACAAATCTAGCTCTCCCAAAGCACTATCAGATACCGCTGAAGATGTTGTGAATGTACCTCCATTATTTCTAATTATGTATTCTACAACAAATAAGTTATCACTACCTGCCTCTGCTGAATATATTATACTTTCAGGGTTTTCAACAGTAATTAACAAAACATCATTAACCTCACTTACAAACCTAAGGGTTAACATATTACCAACTACTGTTGCCGTTTGAGATACTGCTGTA
Organism: uncultured Flavobacteriaceae bacterium; assembly: GCA_964545595.1. Classification (GTDB taxonomy): domain Bacteria; phylum Bacteroidota; class Bacteroidia; order Flavobacteriales; family Flavobacteriaceae; genus Aquimarina. Next base: position 3,953 of record CAZJGP010000154.1, read on the forward strand.
AAATCAGCGCCACTAATTTCTGTTATAAAAACAGGCGTATCTAACACTCCTAATTCATCATTTATTATATCGTTAACTTCATCTATGGTTACAAAATCTGAAGCGCCTGCTTCTGCTTCACAAGAAACAACACTAAAAGCTAAACTTATTGCAGATAATATATATACTATTGACTTCTTCATTTTTTAGAATATACTTTGTTATATAATGTTATAATGTTTAATTTATTGTATCTAAAATACTTAATTATATTTACTCAAATTTACATTATTATTTTTAGGAACTCTAATTAGTAGTATAACTCCTACTAAAAAGAAAAGTGCAAAGAAAACAATAGAATAACGAGTGCTTCCTGTAAAATCTGCTAGAACACCATATAATAACATTCCTATAACTATTCCAATTTTTTCGGACACATCATAAAAGCTAAAATAAGATGTAGTATCTACTGTATTTTCAGGTATAAATTTTGAATAAGTAGACCTTGATAAAGATTGAATTCCTCCCATTACTAAACCAACAAAAGCTGCTGTAATATAAAACTCTATTGGTGTATGTATTGTAAACGCATACAAACAAATAAGAATCCATATAATATTTATACCTATTAGAACTTTAACATTACCTATTTTTTTTGCTAAACGAGATGTTATTAAAGCTCCTAATATTGCTACTAATTGAATTAATAAAATACTTATTATTAAACCTGTAGTAGCTCCACCCTCACTCCACTGTATCTCTTCTACTCCAAAATATGTTGCCACTAACATTACTGTTTGAACAGCCATACTATATATAAAAAAAGCTCCTAAATATCGTTTTAATTGAATATTGAGTTTTATTTGTTCCCAAATTAAACGAAGCTCATTAAAACCTTTAAAAAGAATAGTTTTTGTAATCTTATTTCCGTTTTCTAAACTTGGTAAATATTTATATGTGTATTGACTAAAAGCAATCCACCAAACACCTACCATTGCAAAAGATATTTTAGTTGGCATTAATTCATTTTCAAAACCAAATAAATCATATTTTAAAATCATTACTAGGTTTACTATTAATAACAAAACACTACCTATATACCCTAATGATACCCTTTAGCACTTAATGCATCTTGTTGCTCAGGGTATGCTATATCAGGCAAATAAGAATTATAAAATACAATACTACCCCAAAAACCAATTAAAGCAAGTAAATAGCAAGTAAATCCAAAACCTAAATTTTCAATACTAAAAAAATACATTCCTAAACAAGAAATTGCACCCAGATAACAAAATATCTTCAAGAACATTTTTTTATTACCTGTATAATCTGCAATACCTGAAAGTAACGGACTTATAAAAGCTACTATTAAAAATGCTATAGCTGTTACGTAACTAATTAAAGAATCATTATTAAATGAAAAACCTAAAAAATCAACTATATCATTCCCTTTTTCATCAATAGTAATTCCGCCCCAATAAATAGGAAAAATAGCAGATACTATTACTAATGAATAAACAGAATTTGCCCAATCATAAAACGCCCAAGCATTCATTACTTTCTTATCTCCTTTTACAATTACTTGTTTATCCATTATTCGTATTTGAAATTGAAAGATAAAAAAAAAGCAGCATAGCCTGTGGACTATGCTGCTCTAAACATTTTAATTTATTGTTATATTATTCAAATGAAGTAACACCAAATTTTCTTGCTTCGGCTCTAGCATCTGCAGCCCATTCTGTTAAATTTGCTATCCTAGTATCATTACTTGGGTGAGTACTTAATATTTGTGGTGGTGCTTCTCCTCCTGAATTGGCTTTCATTCTTTTCCATAATTCAGCAGCTTCATCAGGGTTATAACCTGCAATTGCCATTAAATTAATTCCAATTTTATCTGCTTCTGTTTCATGGCTTCTACTAAATGGTAATAAAACACCAACTTGAGCTCCATAACCAAAAGCAGTTGCAAATAATTGTTGGTTTTGAGCTGATTGCCCACTAACAGCTATTGTACCGGCAACTTGCGCAGCTTGTTGCACATAACCAGCACTCATTCTTTGCTGTCCATGGTTTGCTAATGCATGTGCTACCTCGTGCCCCATAATTGCAGCTACTCCTGTTTCATTAGCTGCAATAGGTAAAATACCCGTATAAAAAACAATTTTACCTCCTGGCATTGCCCATGCATTTACTGTTTTATCATCAACTAAATTATATTCCCAAGCATAACCTTCTAAATATTCGGCATGACCATTTGCGTTTAAATAACGTTCTGCTGCTTTAGCTATTCTTTGCCCTACTCTAGTTATCATTTGAGCATCAGCAGTTCCTTTAACAACATTATTTTCAGTTAAAAAAGTATCATATTGTTGAAATGCTGATGGAAAAATTTTAGAATTTGAAACTAATGCTAATGTCTTTTTTCCTGTAAAGGGATTTGTAGCACATGCTAAAAACATTACAGATGCTAAAACACTTGTTATTTGAATTTTATATTTCATGGGGTTTATTTTAACAGTATAAAATTACAAAATTTATAAAGAAAAAAATGTCTTTTTTTTTCACATATCTTTATTTAATTCGTTAACAAATAAAAAAAAAACGACAAAAGTATTATGGCGCAATTTTTGTGTGTTTAACAAACAGAAAAAACATTTATTATGAAAATTCATTTAATATTAATTAGCTTTTGTTTTGCTTTATTATCTTGTAAAGCACAAGTAAAAGAAACTAACTTTAATGTTGTAAAAACAGAAGCTGAATGGAAAAAAGCTTTAACTCCTGAACAGTTTTATATACTTAGACAAGCTGGTACAGAAAGACCTTTTACAGGAGAATATAATAAACATTATAAAGATGGAGTGTATACTTGTGCTGCCTGTGAAAACCCTTTATATAAAAGTGAACATAAATTTGATAGTGGTACCGGGTGGCCTAGCTTTGATAGAGCCGTAGAAAATAGTATTGCTATTGGAGTTGACTATAAAATAGGTTATGCTCGTAATGAACTGAAATGTGGGAATTGTGGAGGTCATTTAGGTCATGTATTTGGTGATGGTCCTGCAACGACAGGTAAACGACACTGCATAAATAGTGCTGCTTTAAATTTTATTGAAAATTAAAATGGATAAATTTGAAATAGAAAAAACTAAAGAACAGTGGAAAAAAGAGCTTGGAGATAAAGCCTACCATGTTCTTAGAGAAAAAGGTACCGAAAGACCTTTTACTGGAGAATTTAATAGTCACTATGAAAAAGGTAACTATTATTGTAAAGGTTGTAATACCGAACTATTTAGTAGTGACAGTAAATTTGATAGTGGTTGTGGTTGGCCTAGTTTTGATGCTTCAAAGCCTGGAAACGTAATTTACAAAAGAGATAATACCCTTGGAATGATCAGAACCGAAATAATGTGCGTAAATTGTGGAGGGCATTTAGGTCATGTGTTTAATGATGGACCAACAGAAACTGGTCAACGTTATTGTGTAAACTCTTTAAGTATTGATTTTAAAAAATAACTAATTATAAAAAAATGTACAAATTATTAATTGCAATTACATCAATATTTATAATTTCTTCATGTACTGGCGAAGATGGTATTGATGGTTTAGATGGAGTGAACATTGAAGCTAGTGTCTTTGAAGTAAATAATGTTAATTTTATTTCTGAAAATGGATTATCTGCTACTAAAAATATAGTAGTTGATAGTAATGTAAATATTTTAGAAACAGATGTACCTTTAGTTTTTGTTCTAGACCCTGAAGCTACTGCTGATAATGGTGGACTAGAAGTATGGGAACCTTTACCAAGAATCTTTTTCTTTGAAGATGGAGGACAAGCTCAATTTAGATTCAACTTTATTTTTGATGAAGCTACAAATATTTTTGACCTTGATATTACATTAGAGTCTAATGATTTTGATGCTCTAGGTAGTACTTTTACAGATAATCAAACTTTTAGAATAGCTATTGTTCCTGCATTCAATGTTTCTAATTTTTCTGCACAAGCATCTAGCTTATTACAAACAATGGATGATTCTGAAATTATTAATTTGAATTAAGTACAACTTTTTATAAATGAAAAAGCCCTTTATATAATATAAAGGGCTTTTTTATTTAAAATAAAAAAACAGACAAAATCCCTTTTAAATTATTTAAAAATCATATATTTGCTTTGTAACACAAAGTACTTTATGGAAAATAGCAAGTATTTAGATGATTTAAAAGACATAAAAAACCTAATGAACAAATCCTCTAAGTTTATTTCACTTAGCGGCTGGTCAGGTATATGTATTGGTCTTATCGCTCTGATAGCAGCTTTTATTGCAAAAAACATTATCGATTATCAATTTGATGTTTATTCTGAATCAAATATTAAATTAAACCTAGTAGTTTTAGCTATAATTACTTTAATAACATCATTAATATTTGGAACTATTTTCACTTATAACAAATCAAAAAGGATTGGTCAAAAAATATGGACATCACAAACTAAAACTTTGCTCATTAATCTTGCTATACCTTTAGCTATAGGTGGTTTATGTTGTTTTATATTATTATTAAAAGGATTTATGGTTTTAATAGCTCCTTTTACGCTTATTTTTTATGGCCTTTCATTAAGTAATGCAAGTAAATACACTTTAAATGAAATTAAAAGCTTAGGTATTATTGAATGTATTTTAGGGGTAATAGCTCTTTATTTTACAGGATTAGGCTTATTATTTTGGGCTATTGGCTTTGGTGTACTTCATATAATTTATGGAATAGTTATGAAAATAAAACACAACTAATTTGAAGTCTATAATAGCAAATATAAATAAGGCTTTCGAAAACAAAGTGCGTTTAGGTATAATGGCTGTATTGGTTGTTAATGACCAAGTAGATTTTATTACTCTTAAAGAATTATTAGGTGTTACCGATGGTAACTTAGCTAGTCATTTAAAATATCTTGAAAAAAGCGAGTATATCACTTTCACAAAAAGTTTCGAAAATAGAAAACCTAAAACAAATTATTATGCTAATGAAAACGGAAAAAAAGCTTTTAAACAACATATACTCGCTATTGAGCAATTATTAAAATAATTTTTTTTAATAATTAACTTTGTAAATCAAAGTACTTTTAAAATAAGTAAAAATGAAAAATCAAAAAGAAGAAAAAAAAATCAATGAACGCTTTAAGAGTTCAGTATCTATGAAAATAGCTACTATAATAATTTTAGTAATTTTAGTATTTATACCTATGAGTATGATAAAATCTATAATTGAAGAAAGAGAACAACAACAAGAAAAAGCAATAAA
>CAZJGP010000155.1:0-17012 GCA_964545595.1 uncultured Flavobacteriaceae bacterium
ACAAAACGCCCTAATTTAAAAACACCTGCTAATATTTGAATAAGCCCCATTAAAATTACAGTTGCTAGCAAATAGAAATATCCCATATTATCAACTGGCATTTCAAAAGCTAAACCTCGTTCATTTCCTTGTATTAACAAATCAATTAATACTACTGCTACTGCTCCTGCTGCACCAGATATTAACCCTGGACGACCACCAAAAATAGCTGCAATAATTCCTACAATAAAAGCTCCAGAAAGTGCTACTAAAGGATCTATACCTAATACAAAGGCAAAGGCTACTACCTCAGGTATCATTGCTAATGACGTTGTTATACCTGCAGTAATATCATTTTTTACTCCACTTGAATTTGTCTTGAAATACTGTTTCACAGTTGTCTAATTTTGAATTATTAATATACAAAACCTTAACTAAAAAGTAGTTTTGAAAATTTAAAGTGCAAAAATACACCTTTAAAAACGAATACGATTATTTTGAAAGTAGCAAAGCCTAAATACTATGTTAATAACAAGTGAGTCTTAAAAAATATTAATCAAAAAATTCCATAGGGAATAATTGCTCTATAGCTCCATAAGTATTTGTTAAGGCTTTTTTAGATTTCTTCAAAGTTTTCCATTTAACTTTTGTTATCCCTTCATTTAATTGAGGGGTTAACTTACCGTTATATTCTGAATACATCTCGTACCAATAAGTTAATTTTAGTTTATACACTCCATCGCGTTTAAAAACATGATATGTACGTTGTAAAAATCTTGTTATCTCAATATTTTGAACACCGGTTTCTTCTTCAACTTCTCTAATTGCACATTCAGCAATAGATTCATTCTTTTCTATTTTTCCCTTTGGCAAATCCCATTTACCATTTCTAAAAATAAAAAGGATTTTCTTTTGAGGATTATACAACTTACCACCTCCTGCAACAACTACAGGTATTTTTTTTAAAAAATGCTTAAAAAGTTTCTCTACCGTTTCGTGATATAAATGAATTTTCTTTTCCGGATTCTTTATTAATTCTTTTATAATAGAATTTAAATTTGCTTGCTCAATATGAATAGAAGCGTAATCCTTTGAATAACGAAAATCAGTTGATAGAATTATCACTGAATTATTGACAAAAACTTTATACATTTGTTACTATGATTTTTGATACAAACACAGCCAAAGAAACTGCTGCACAACTGCTGCAAATTAATGCAATTAAATTACAACCACAAGAACCCTTTACATGGGCTTCTGGTTGGAAATCGCCAATATATTGTGACAATAGAATTTGTCTTTCTTTTCCAGAAGTTAGAAATTCTTTAAAATTAAAATTTGCTGATTTTATAAAAAAACAATACCCTGATGCAGAAGTTATTGCTGGGGTAGCTACTGGAGCTATTGGTATTGGTATGTTAGTTGCCGATGCATTAGATTTACCTTTTATATACATAAGACCTGAAGCTAAGAAACACGGACGACAAAATCAGATTGAAGGTATTGTTCCTGAAAACAAAAATGTAGTAGTTATTGAAGATTTAATTAGTACAGGTAAAAGTAGCTTAGCTGCTGTAGAAGCTTTACATAAGTGCAATGCTAACCTTTTAGGAATGGTCGCTATTTTTAGCTACGGATTTGAAGTAGCAGACAAAAACTTTAAAGCTGCTGAGGTTACTTTAAACACATTAAGCAACTACGAAAACTTAATTACTTTAGCTGAAGAGCAAGGTTACGTTTCTAAAGAACAAGTTTCTACTTTACAAGACTGGCGTACAAACCCTTCAGAATGGAATAAATAATTTAGATTTTTCACATAAAAATATATGAACTTAGAAAGCCCAAAAGTATGCGTAAATAAAAATGCGCAAGGAGTATTCGATTTTTTAATGAACGTAGAGAACTTTGAGCAAATTATGCCTGAAAGCAAAGAGAAGTTCGAAAAATTAAGTGAAGAAAAGTTTTTATTTCAATTAAAAGGAATGCCCGAAATTGTTTTAAAACAAAAAGAAAGTACTGCTCCTTCTAAAGTTATTTTAGGTGCTGCTAGTGAAAAACTTCCTTTTACATTAACTGCTAATATTGATGACCAAGGTGATAAAGCTGATGTACAGTTAATTTTTGATGGAGAATTTAATGCTATGATGGCAATGATGATCAAAAAACCTATTCAAAATTTTATAAATGCATTATCGGATAATTTAAGTAAAATCTAATATTTAAGCTGAATTTGCTTAAGATTATATTCTTTAACAATATTGTCTTCTTGTAAAACAATTAACTTACCATTATTAGTAATTCCTTGAATAATACCCGGAAATTCTATGCCTTCAGCAATAAATGTTGAAGGCTTTTTATTTCTAAAAAGAATTGTTTCAAATTCTTTTTTTACCTTTTCAAAATCTGCAGATACATATAATTTAAACCGTCCATTAATTTCAATGATTATTTCATTTAGTAATTCTTCCAATGAAAATGAACCCCCTAAAATATTTTTAATAGAGCTTGCTTGTGGCAAAAAATCAAAATTTACTTGATTAACATTTAATCCAATTCCGATAATAGTTCCCTGTAATTCTCCTTTTTGGAAATTATTTTCAATTAATATGCCTCCTATTTTTTTATTTGCTGCCAATATGTCGTTTGGCCATTTAATTTTTAAATTAACAAGATTTAATTTGGAAAGCACATTATAAACAGAGATGGTTGTTAATAAATTAATTACAAAAGCATTTTTTTTAACATGCTCTGAAATTGGCAAATACACACTAAACGTAAGGTTTTTACCTGATTCCGATTCCCATTTTGCTTCGCGCTGACCACGACCATTAGTTTGATTTTTTGCCCAAATACATGTTGCGAAATTGATTGTTTTATTGCGTAAAGCATCTTTTAAAAAGGTACTTGTAGAATCAATGGCATCAACTTTGATAATTTTCATTATAAATAAATAGACTTTATATACAAATAACGTATTTAAACAGTAAAAAATAATAACTTTGCGTAATTAAAAAAAATTGAATGTCAAAACAAGAAAAAAATAGTGATTTACTAATTGCGCAAATCATTAAAGGTATTGAAGAGGTTAAAGGGCAAGACATTACTATACTAGATTTAAGAGAAATAGAAAATACAGTGTCTGACTATTTCATAATTTGTAATGGAACATCTAACACTCAAGTAAATGCTATTGTTGGATCTGTTCATAAAACAGTAAGTAAAGCCATTAAAGACAAACCTTTTAATACAGAAGGAACTGATAATGCAGAATGGGTACTTATGGACTACGTTAATGTTGTAGTACATGTTTTTCAAAAACATATACGCGAACATTACAATATTGAAGATTTATGGGGCGATGCAAAAAGCACGTCTATTGAAACAAATTACTAAATCACCGAAAAAGATTGCATGGCAAATCAACCAAAAAAAACAGATTTTAGCAAAAAACCAAAGTTTAACTCAATATGGATTATCGCCGTTGTAATACTAGGTTTTCTAGCAATTACATTTTTTGATAGCAATATGATGGGAGAAAAAAAGATTTCTTCATCTGAGTTTCAAACTTTTTTAAATGACAATGAAGTATCTAAAGTTATAGTTGTTAATAGAAGAATAGCAAAAGTTTTTTTAAATGCCGAAGCTAAAAGATTAGAAAAACACAAAAAAACAACTGGAGATAGTTTTTTAGCTACACCTAACAACGCTAGTAAACCTGATTATCAATTTGAAATTGGAGATTTACAGAATTTTGAAAACAGTATTAGAGAAGTTAAACTAGCAAAAAATATTAATACTACTGTTGAATTTGACAGTGAAAGTAATGTTCTTGGTGATTTACTATTTTCTTTACTTCCATTTGCACTTATTATTGGTGTATGGATATTCATTATGCGCCGAATGGGTGGCGGTAGTGGTGGTGGACCTGGTGGTCAAATTTTTAATATTGGTAAATCAAAAGCTAAACTTTTTGATAAAGATACCGATGTTAAAACTTCATTTGCTAATGTTGCTGGTTTAGAAGGTGCAAAGGAAGAAGTTCAAGAAATTGTTGATTTTCTTAAAAACCCTGAAAAATACACCTCTTTAGGAGGAAAAATACCTAAAGGTGCATTATTAGTAGGACCTCCTGGAACAGGAAAAACTTTATTAGCTAAAGCTGTTGCCGGTGAAGCTAAAGTTCCTTTCTTTTCTTTATCTGGATCTGATTTCGTTGAAATGTTTGTGGGTGTTGGAGCATCTAGAGTACGTGACTTATTTAAACAAGCTAAAGAAAAATCTCCAGCTATCATTTTTATTGATGAAATTGATGCCATTGGTAGAGCTCGTGGAAAAAGTAACATGTCAGGGTCTAATGATGAAAGAGAAAATACATTAAACCAATTATTAACTGAAATGGATGGTTTTGGAACTAACAGTAATGTTATTGTTCTTGCTGCAACAAACCGTGCAGATGTATTAGATAAAGCCTTAATGCGTGCTGGTCGTTTTGATCGTCAAATTTATGTAGACCTTCCTAACTTAAACGAAAGAAGTGCTATCTTTAAAGTACACTTAGCTCCATTAAAGAAAGCAGAAGGATTAGATGTTGATTTCTTAGCAAAACAAACACCTGGGTTTTCAGGAGCAGATATTGCCAACTTATGTAATGAAGCTGCTTTAATTGCTGCTCGTAAAGGAAAAAAGCTCGTTGAAAAGCAAGACTTTTTAGATGCTGTAGATAGAATTATTGGTGGTCTTGAAAAGAAAAGTAATTTATTTTCTGCTCTTGATAAAAAAACAATTGCTTTCCATGAAGCTGGTCATGCAACTGTTAGCTGGTTCTTAGAGCATGCTGACCCATTAGTAAAAGTTACTATTGTTCCTAGAGGAAGATCTCTTGGTGCTGCCTGGTATTTACCAAAAGAATCTCATTTAACTAGAAATAATAAGTTTTTAGATGAAATTTGTGTTACTATGGGTGGTCGTGCTGCTGAAAAGTTAATATTTAACGAAATATCAACTGGTGCTATTAGCGATTTACAAAGTGTAACACAAAAAGCTAAGCAAATGGTTATGATTTACGGCTTAAATGAAAAAGTTGGAAACATAACTTATTACGACCCTAATGGTGAAAATGGTTTTACAAAACCATATAGTGAAAAAACTGCCGAATTAATGGACAGTGAAATTAAAAACATCATTGAAACACAGTATCAACGTGCAATTGATTTGCTTACAGAACACAAAGACAAACTTGCTGAATTAGCTGAAGTTTTAATTGATAAAGAGGTTATCTTTAAAGATGATTTAATTAGAATATTCGGAGAAAGACCTTTTGATAAAGAAATTCCTGAAGAAGAAACAATTGAAATAAAAGCTGAAGAAGCTTAAATACCATATTAAACGTATTATAAATTGTTATAATACGTTTAATTATTAATTACAATACCAAAAGCAGAATGAACCTGTTTAGTAAACTATTTTCTTCAAACAAAAAAAAGTCCACAAAGGATAAAGAGGAAGAATTTGCTCAAAGCAAATATATGCCTCAAGAAGAGATACCTGTTGACGAGCAGTTTATGCTTAATTTTAGAAAAAACGGTGGTAAATTTCTTTATTGTGAAAGCAAAGAAGAAGCCTATGAAACTTTTGATAATATTCTTCTTGAAAACGATTGGTACGAAAGCAAAGTGTGTTGTTTTGAGCCTAAACTAGAAGATGAATTTGACAACTTCAATTTAAACTACGTTAAAAAAGGAGATGTTAGTTTCTATTTTTGTTCTTGCGAATATTTAATTGGTAATAACGGAGGAATATTAGTTTCTTCTAATCAATTAAAAGAAAAAAAATTAAACGAATTACCCAAAAACATTGTTGTTGTATCTTATACAAGTCAACTTATTAGCGATATTAGTGAAGGCTTAAAAGGAATTAAAAACAGGCCTGGAAAAGGAATACCTACCAACATTACTACAATTCAGTTATTTGACTCTCAAAAAGAAAACGATTTTTTAAGCTACGGAAGTAATGCTAAAAATCTATATTTGCTTTTAGTCGAAGATTTATAACATGAAAGAATTATATACTAGAGCTTTATCTGGAGCAGTTTATGTTGCACTACTAGTTATTGGAATATTATTCCATAAATTTAGTTTTATAGCAGTATTCTTAGCTCTTTCTATAATATGTCTTTGGGAATTTCAAAAACTAATTCATTACAAAAACATTTTATTATACGGTGTTTTAATTACTGGGTTTTATTTTGCTCATTTTATTAAGATGCCAATTAGTATAACTTGGAGTTTATTAGCTGTAACGTTATTTATTCAACTTTTACTTTTAAAAGATTTATTATTCATTAGAATAATACCGATGTTTGAAAAGAAGAAGTTTATTGTCTCGGTATTCTATTTAATAAATTGTTTTTTATTTATTATCCTGATACCATTTGATCTTAATGGTAGCTACCAACCAATGTATCTATTAGGTATCTTAATACTTATTTGGTCTAATGATTCATTTGCTTACTTAAGCGGTAAAAACTTTGGAAGAAATAAATTATATTCTAAAATATCTCCTAAAAAAACAGTAGAAGGCTTTATTGGCGGGCTAATTGCCTGTATTATAGCTGGTATCTTAATACATTATTTTTCAAACACTTTAAGCTATTTACATTGGGGTTCAATTGCTATAATTACAAGTGTTTTTGGAACAATTGGAGATCTAATTCAATCAAAATTTAAAAGACAAGCAGGAGTAAAAGACAGCGGTACTATTATGCCAGGTCACGGAGGTGTATTTGATAGACTTGATAGCATATTATATGCTGCTCCTTTTGTATTTTTGTATTTACAAATCACGTACTATGTTTCATAAAGAAGGTTATAAAATAATTACTATTACATTACTATTGGTAACAGCATTATGTGCTATTACTTATTTTTTTGTACCTAATATATTTGTCCAAAGTATTCTTTATTCGGTAGCAGCTTTCTTTTTGGTTATAATTTTACAATTTTTCCGAAACCCTAAGCGTAATACTGTTATTAACGACAATAATGTAGTATCTCCTGTAGATGGTAAAGTTGTGGTTATTGAAGAGGTTTTTGAGAAAGAATATTTTAAGGAAAACAGATTACAAGTTTCTGTATTTATGTCCCCTATTAATGTTCACGTTACTAGAAACCCTATTGCAGGAAAAGTACTTTTTAGCAAATATCATCCAGGAAAATTTTTAGTTGCATGGCATCCTAAATCTTCTGAAGAAAACGAAAGAACAACCGTTGTTATTAAAAACAATAAAATTGATGTATTATACCGTCAAATTGCAGGAGCTTTAGCTAAACGTATAGTTAATTATGCTGTAGCTGAAGAAAACGTACAACAAGGTGCTGATAACGGTTTTATTAAGTTTGGCTCAAGAGTTGATGTATATTTACCTATAGGAACTAAAGTTAATGTTAATATAGGCGATAAAGTTCGAGGAGGAGAAAGTATTTTAGCGCAAGTTGCTGAATAAATATATATATGACAGACGAAGAATTACATAAAGCTTTTACCGAAGCTGTAGAGTTTGCTAACAATTATCAAAAGGTATTACCTACTGATATAAAATTGCAATTTTACGCTCATTATAAGCATGCTGTTGAAGATATTGGTTTCTATAGACCATCTGATAAAGTAGAGCTAAGAAGTGCTTTTAAACTTAATGCTTTGTTCCAAGTAAAAAGAATAAGCAAAGATGATGCTAAAAGAAAATATATAGATCTTGTAAAAAAGCATTTAAAATAAAAAAAAGCCTTGATTTAAAATCAAGGCTTTTTTTATTTTAATACTATATCTAAATTTTAAATACAGTTAAACAATCATATTACTTTACCTTTTTAAGGTAATATGATCTTTAACTTGTTCTCCATTTCCTAAGTCTATTAAAATCCAATAATCATCAGTAGGCATTGGCGTTCCTTGGTAAGTTCCATCCCAACCAGAACTATTAGCCGTTAGAGCCGTCATTAACACACCAAATCTATTGTAAATATACACAACTGCATTTTCTATACTACTACCAACAATACCTTGTATATGCCAAGTTTCTGTTTCTACTGGCCCTTCCCCATTAGGTGTAAAAAAAGGAAAATAATCTACAAAAACTACTTCTACAGGAGCAACTTCTCCACAACCATTTAAATCAATTACATGAGCATAAAATCTACCTGGTAAAACATCAGTAAACACATTAGACTCCTGAATCTCAGGATCAGAAATATCTGGAATATTTGTAGACTTAGTTAATGCGTATAAGAAATCACCTGTTTCATTAACATTGATAACAACTTCATCTGAATCAAACAATCTTTCTACTATTGGTTCTATAGTTGGAGTTGGAGAATTTAACACATTAAAAACTATAGAATTTTCACAATTAGTTACACTATTAGTAATAGTTAAACTAACAGTTGTATCAACATCATCTAAACCTAATGATATTGCCGAAGTAGATTCATTAATTCTACCACTAGAAAATTCCCATAAATAAACATCATCTATATTACCTGTATTAAGATCAAAAATTCTAGAAGGATCATTAGGGCAGAAAAATATTTCATCTTGTACTATTTCTGGTAATAAATTTACATTTACTTCAAAAGAATCCACATTATAACACCCAGTAATATTATTTGTAATTTTAACAAAATATTGCCCCACTAATGAAACTTCATCTTCTGTAATATTATTACCATCAAAGGCATCTTGTTCCGTTTCATGGTACGAAACTGTAAAGTTCAATAAACTTTGGTTACCTAAAAATTCATTTGAAAGTGCGTCAAATTCAAATAAGATATTTCCATCATTATCTCCATCTTCATCACAAATAGAAAGTATACTTGAACTTACTGTATTTATTTCAGGTAAAGGGTTTACAATAATTTCAAATGAACCTTGATTTTCACAACTAGTAACATCATCAATTACTTGAAAATAAATTATTCCCGAAGAAGCTTCGAAAGGCTCTGTAATTTCATTAGTTAAAGAATTATCTATAAAGTAATTTACACTTAAGGAACTTGAATTTTCAAAAATATTTTGTGTAAATTCTGTATTTAAGTTTTCTATGGTAGATATTCCTGAACCTAAAGAATCTTCACAAAATTGATCAAAAACGAGACCAACATCTATCGTTGGTAAATTATTTATTTGCAAAGTAAACTCTGTTTCAAATACACATCCTAAATCAGACTCTAAATCTAAATATATTATTTCATCTTCATTACCTGTTTTCAAATAACTGGCTGGATTTGCAATTTCATTAATTAATAATCTAGATGAATCATTATAATAAGTTATTGTATTTACTGTAAACTCATTAGATACATAAACAAATTCATTTTCTATTTCTGTTAAATCAACTGGAAATAAATCATCTGTAAAAATATCATTATCATCACAAACTTGTAAAGGGTTTAATGTTTCAATTTCAGGAGAATTATTAATTGTAATATTAAAACTTAATAAATTATTACAACCGAATTCATTATTAGCAGAGCTTACTATTGCTGTATAACTTTCTCCGTTCTCTACTATTGTATTACCATCTGTCAATTCTGTTTCAAAATTAATATCGCTTGTTAAAAAATATTCAACATTAAAATCTGTTTCGACCGCTTCATTTGCTAATATTACAGAATTCAATACACTTAAATTATACATTGTAATTCCATCTGCTCCACCATCTAAATCACAAATTGTTATGTCATCTATTGAGGGTACTGTTACATTAGGTAAGTCAATTGCTGTAAGTGGTATTTCTATAATTTCTGAAACACACCCTGTAGCAGTATTTACTGCTTCCAAAAAAATAGAATTTAAATTATCTGGTTTAGTAAATGTATCTGTAATAATTTCATTGGAAGCATCAGAATTTTCATAATAAACTAACTCTACATTAGAATCATTTCCGGTATAAAACTCAAAATCATCATTTAAAGTTGTTAAATCTATAACGAATCCCTCTGCACCTAAACTACTACCACATACAGAAACTGATCTTGAAACAACTTGCGGTAATTCATCTAAATTAATATTAAAACTACTTTGAAAGACACATCCCGTCAATGAAATAACTACAAATACCTCTGTTGTTTCTTCACTAACCTCAAACTGTGTATAATCTAAAATATTAGATTGTGTAATAGTTCCTGATACAAAATCATTAGATTCAGCTTCTGTTCTAAAGTAATTATACTCTACGATAGATTGATTCGTATTTTGTAAAATAGTATCTACAATTATTTGAGCTTCTGTATCATTAAATAAAACTGCAGCTTCTATTGCTGTTAAATCTATCATTTCAACTCCATCCCCTAAAGTATCGCATACTGCTAAATCTTCAATTTCATCTACACTTGGCAATGGATTAATTGTTAAATCAATTTCTTGAAATTGAACACAACCTGAAGTATTATCATTAATACGAGCGATAATTGAATTTGTAAATATTTGAGATTCATATATAAAATTATTCGTATTTTCAGGCTCTTCGTCAACTAAAGGCTCTCCTGGAGCATCTAATTGTACTGTATTTGTTGCTAAAATATCTCCTCCTGCATCTTCAATACTTTCATAAAAAACAACGTTGACATCAATTGTCCCATTATCTGAAATAATATTAATGGCTTCCTGTAAATCAAAAAAAGCTGAATATTCGTTTCCTGATGGATTTTCATCACATGCCTCAAATGTTATTGAACTAGCATCTCCAACTACAGAAAACTCTTCTACTTGTAATGTAAATTGACTTATAATATCGGTTGTATTACAATTAGAGTCATCATCATTCTCAACTCTTACAAAAATTGTTTGACCTCCTGCACTATCAAATGGAATATCAGAAGGAATAGCTGAATTAGGTAATCCTGCTTCTGCAGCTGCTTGAGTCATATAATAACTAACAACTTTACCCGTCTGATTTCCTAATACCTCTGCATCTTTACTTGATAACAAAAAGCCCGCTTGGCTCTCACCTGGATCAACACACAAAATAAAATCTATAACCTCATCAACTACAGGTTGCGTATTTATTACAATTTCTTGTTCTCCAAAAGAAACACATCCAGTCAAATTGTTTTCTAAACGAAAAAACACAGAAAACTCAGATCCAGAATCTGTATTATCACCTACAAAAGAACTAGTATCATATATATAAGTAGCATTTTCAATAAAATCTGGATTATCTATTCCTTCACCTAACTCAGCCGCTTCAAGTGTTTGATAATACGTAATTAACACATTAGAATCTGAGTTAATTTGGCTTTCATTTTGGTCTAATTGAAATTCAAAACTTGTAGGGTTATCCGCTGCTAAATAGCATTCAAATATAGTGTCAGGAACATTATCTATTGCTGGTGCCGGATTCACAACAACATCAAAAGAAATAACATTAGAAAAACAAGGTGTTCCTGAAAAATTACTTCCTCCAATAGCATAAAACTTTATTACAGAATCAGGCGTTGCTATATTATTAAAATTATCATCAATTGCATCAAAAACATCATTCGAATTAAAGGTTCCCTGATCAATAGGTTCTGCGAAATAGAAAACATCTACTCCTTCGCTATTACTTATTTGTCTTCGAAATTCACCGTCATTAAATTCATTAAAATAAGATACAAAACCATTTATAACCCCATCGGAATCTATATCACAAATAGCATCTAAAACAATAGTTGGCGTTTGAATTACAGGAATTGGCTCTACAATAAGTAAAAAAGAAGCTATTTCGGGTTCTAATGGGTTACCCAAATTATTAGGATCTTCTCTTGCATAATCTTGACAACCAGTTTCATTATCTTCTAATACAACAAACAATCTTTCATCTTGAAAAGGTATTGTATTTTCGTACGAACCTGTTATTTCATTTGTTCTAGCTAACAAATCGGCATAAGTTGGATATATTTCAGCGGTATAATCATTATCTCCTACAATACTACTGGCCTTATTTGATAAATCAAAAGTACCAATACCATTGTCATTAAAATCACAAACACGTTCATCTGAAAAGTTACTATTACTTACTAAGTAACGTGCTCTAAGTTCTAGATTAGCTATTGAGGCACAACCAGTTTCACTAGTTAACCTTACCCATGCTATTTGTAATATTTCGTCAACATTTCTATAAGCACTAATATCTATTATTCTATTTGTTTCATTTTCAGCATCATTTTCGGTAGGAAAAAATTCTATAGTATCAAAACCATTACTATCTATAGAATTAATTAATTCTTGTTCTATTTCAGTTAAATCAAATACCGTAAAACCATCTCGATCATTCTGATCAACTCCAATATCACACACTTCAATTTCACCTATATTAATACTATTACCTTGTATTAAACTAGACCTTGGAGCTTGATTAACCACAATATCTAAAAATGCATTACTTACACATCCTTCATTACTGGTATATTGAACTAATAACCTTTCGTTAAAATTAACTATAACTCCTACTGCTTGAATTGAAATAGTTTCTGATTCTCTAAAATATTCTATACTTCCGTTAATATTACCTGATGAATCTAATAGAAAAGGAAAAACAAGTTCATTTACAACACTAAAAAAAACAGCTTCTGTTCCATCATTTACCACAAAATTAACACCACCATCACATATTATATATTCATACACAGCTTGATCAAAAGCATTTCCTTCCGTAGATTCTTCTAATAAAAAAGTACTCGTAAATATACAGCCTCCTGCATCAACAACTCTAGCTGTTATTGTTTCATTGTTATTACCCTCATAAGCTGTAGGATCTGTTATTACATTTTCATTACCATCTAAATATACAACAGCTGTAGCATCTATATTTTCTAAAGCATCAATATTTCTCGTTGTCAAATCATAAGTTGGAATACCACCACCTTGTGTACAAATAGATAAATTGCTTAAAATATTACCCTCTCTATTTTGAATTAAAGTAACATTAACCGAATCTGAAAAAACACACGTTTCATTTAAAGAATCTAAAGTTATAGAATACTGATAATTACCTGATTCGGTAATTGTCAAACTAGAATCCGTTTCACCTATAATTAATTCATTATTATTAAACCATTCATAATTATAATTTTCATTATCGGTCAAAGACAATCTAATGCTTTCTGTACACTCTCCTATAGTATTATTTGTAATTGAAACAACATTATTATCTGTTGTATTTATAGCAGTAAAATCTAAATCTACATTATTTTCAAAAAGAGAAACAAATACAGCTGAATCTCTAATTGCATCATTACCTTGCACTGTATTAGGCTGATCGGCCACAATAATTCTTACGGTATAACTTTCTCCAATAATTGAATTTGTTTCTGCTTGTAATGTTTCTGTATATCTAGCATAGTTAGGAAACAAATCTACAGTAGTTCTTGTTCCTATTAATACTTCTTCATTTGCTGCACTACATACTACAGGAGAAGTTTGTGCTTCATGAATATTTTCGATAGTTACAGGTAAATTTGTTCCTTCAATTAAAGCTATATTTTCAAAACTAGAATCAGGCTCACCTTCTCTTTTAATTAATATAACAACCCCTTCTTTACTAGAACAAGCATTTGCTCCTTCAAATTCTTCAGACGCAAATACATACTCTAAAACTAAATCATTTTGTAATGCTATAAAATTGAATTCTAATTCTGTTGCATTTAAAGTTCTTCCATTATCTAAACCTAATGTACTTTCATATAGCGCACTACCAACCCAACCTGAGCCTTCTTCATTATTACCTTCTGTATTACCTGCGTTAGCAGCTAAACCTGTTGTTAAAACAACTCCTGAATTTAAATCAAAATTATTATTTCCTGAAGCTGTAAAAGTTCCGTAACTATTATCATTAGGTGAACCAACAACATTTAAATTAGTTATAGACTCACAATTACTATTTATTATCGCATTAATTAACTGATCCTCATTTACAGAATCATCAACCTCTAATTCTTGAGCATTAGAAGAAAAGAAGCAAATGATCCCTATAAAACAGGAAAGTATATTAATTTTATTCATACTAGCTAATATTATATTATCAAAAAACCAACAACGATTTCTTAATTCAAAAAATAGACACAAGAGACAAATTAACAGATATAAAAATCCATAACTTATCAATATGCAGTTAACAAGTATAAAATTACGGATAAAAGAATAAATACTACCTGTTAAAATACAAAAAAAGCACATTAACTAGGTTAATATGCTTTTTAAGGCTTATTTATGTAGTAAAATTATGACAATCCAGCTATACTAGCTTTTAAAGTTTCAATTTTAGCTTCTGCATCAGCTTGCTTTTTACGTTCGTTAGCTACTACTTGTTCTGGAGCTCCTGCTACAAAACGTTCATTACTTAATTTCTTAGTAACACTTTTCAAGAAACCTTCATTATATTTTAACTCTTCAGTCAATTTAGCTAATTCTTCTTCAACATTAATAGCTCCTTTTAACGGCACAAAATATTCATTCGATTTTACACGGAATGATTGCGATCCTTCTGGAGCTGTTTCTGCGTACGTAAGCTCACTAATATTACATATTTTAGAAATCACGACATCAAATACATTTGTTGCTTTTTCATTATTTAAAACATGCAATTCAATAGCATCTTTAAATGATATATTCTTAGCTTTTCTAATATTACGAACTCCTGATATTACCTCAGAAGCCATATCAAATTGAGCTATAATTTCAGCATCAAAATCTTGATGTTTAGGGTATGTATTTATTATTAATGCTTCTTCAGAAGAACGCTCTGTAATATTTTGCCAAATTTCTTCCGATGCAAATGGAATGAATGGGTGTAAAATACGTAAGTTGTCTTCTAATAATTCAATAACTGCCGCGAACGTTGCTTTGTCCATTGGCTGACCAAAAGCAGGTTTAACAATTTCTAAAAACTGTCCACAGAAATCATCGTAAATCAATTTATAAATTGACATTAATGAATCACTCAAGCGGTACTTTTCAAAATTACTATCAATAGAAACTAATACACTTTGGAATTTAGCTTTATACCAATCAATAGCTATTTTAGAAGAAGCTGGTTGTTCCACATCGGCTACCTCCCATCCTTTTATTAAACGGAAAGCGTTCCATATTTTATTTACAAAAGATTTACCTTGTTTACATAAATCTTCATCGAACATTAGGTCATTACCTGCTGCAGAACTCAACAAAAGACCCACACGAACACCATCGGCTCCGTAATCTTCAATTAACTTTAAAGCATCTGGCGAATTACCTAATGATTTAGACATTTTACGGCGTTGCTTATCGCGAACTAAACCTGTTAAATATACATTTTGAAAAGGCTCTTCTCCTGTATATTCGTAACCCGAAATAATCATTCTAGCAACCCAGAAAAACAAAATATCTGGACCTGTTACTAAATCATTAGTTGGGTAGTAATATTTAAATTCTTCGTTATCCGGATTTACCACACCATCAAAAACACTCATTGGCCATAACCATGAAGAAAACCAAGTATCCAAAGCATCTTCATCTTGTCTTAAATCGGCAACTGTTAAATTAGCTTTACCTGATTTTTCTTGTGCCAGTGGTAATGCTTCTTCTGCATTTGTAGCTACCACAAAATCTTCTTTACCATCTCCGTAAAAGAAAGCTGGTATTTGATGACCCCACCATAATTGACGAGAAATATTCCAATCACGAATATTTTCCATCCAATGACGGTATGTATTTTCAAACTTTTTAGGATGCAATTTTATTGGACCTTCTTCTTCAAGTACTGCTTTTATAGCTGGCTTAACCAACTCCTCCATTTTTAAGAACCACTGATCAGAAAGCTTTGGTTCTATAACTGCTTTTGTTCTTTCTGAAGTTCCAACTTTATTGGTATGTGTTTCTACTTTAAGTAAAATTCCTTTTTCTTCTAATTCTTTAGAAAACTCTTCACGAACCACAAAACGATCTTTTCCTTCGTAATGTAAACCAAAGCTATTTAAAGAAGCATCGTTATTAAAAATATCAATTACTTCTAAATTGTGTTTATCTCCTAATACCTTATCGTTTTCATCATGTGCAGGTGTAACTTTTAAACAACCTGTACCAAACTCAACATCTACATACTCATCTTCGATAATAGGAATTACTCTATTTACAATAGGAACAATTGCTTTTTTTCCTTTTAAATGCGTAAAACGTTCATCATTTGGATTAATACATATAGCAGTATCTCCAAAAATTGTTTCAGGTCGTGTAGTCGCAACCACTAAATGTTCATCAGAACCTTCAATCTGATACTTAATATGATAAAGCTTTCCTTGTTTTTCAACATGAATTACTTCTTCATCTGATAATGTAGTTTGCGCTTCAGGATCCCAGTTTACCATTCGGTAACCACGATAAATTAATCCTTTGTTGTATAAATCAACAAAAGTCTTAATTACTGCATCTGACATATCTGGATCCAAAGTAAACTTTGTTCTTTCCCAATCACATGAAGCTCCTAATTTTTTTAATTGTTCTAAAATTACACCTCCATATTCCTCAGTCCAATCCCAAGCATGTTTTAAAAACTCTTCTCTAGTTAAGTCGCTTTTTTCAATTCCGCGTTCTTTTAAACGGGCAACAACCTTTGCTTCAGTAGCAATAGATGCGTGGTCAGTTCCTGGAACCCAACAAGCATTATATCCGCGTAAGCGAGCCCTACGAATTAAAACATCTTGAATAGTATTATTTAACATATGCCCCATATGAAGCACTCCGGTTACATTTGGTGGAGGTATAACAATTGAATATGGTTCTCTATCATCAACTTCTGAATGAAAATAATTATTTTCCATCCAGTAGTCATACCACTTTTGTTCTACTATTTTTGAATCGTATTGTGCAGCTAACGCCATTTTGGTCTGGTTTTTGAACTATAGTCTGCAAAAGTAAAAATATAAAAGACAACTTGAAAGATTTAAAAGCATTGAAGTTGTTTAAAAAATTTAATTACATTTACACTGAACAAAATTTTTTATTATGAAAAAGTTAGTCATTCT
>CAZJGP010000156.1:0-7954 GCA_964545595.1 uncultured Flavobacteriaceae bacterium
AAGCACGGTTATCTATTGCTGGCGGTAAACGGCAACCGCATTCAACTAAGTATTCTTTTCTGGATCTATCACCTCCGTACATAGCGTGAACTTGAGGGACAGTAACATGACTTTCATCAATAAGCATTAGAAAATCGTGAGGAAAAAAATCTAATAAACAAAAAGGGCGCGTTCCAGCTTCCCTGCCATCTAAATAACGAGAGTAGTTTTCAATACCAGAGCAATAACCAAGTTCTTTGATCATTTCCAAATCAAAATTAGTACGTTCTTCTAAGCGTTTCGCTTCGAGGTGTTTACCAATATCTTTAAAGTATGCTACTTGCTTTCCTAAATCCAAAGCAATTTGATCGATTGCGCCGTTCAAAACTTCTTTAGAAGTCACAAACATATTAGCAGGATAAATGGTTATATCTTCAAAATTTTCTAGGATTTCTTTAGTTCTTGGGTCAAAGGATTCTATTTCTTCAATTTCATCACCAAAAAAATGTATTCTATAGGCATCATCGGCATAACTAGGAAAAATATCTATAGTATCTCCTTTAATCCTAAAATTACCAGGTAAAAATTCAGCTTCGGTACGAGCATATAAACTTTGTACTAAAAGATGTAATAATTCAGTACGAGAAATCTCTTGATCTTTTTCAAGGTTAATAACACTTTTTTGAAACTCAGTAGGGTTACCAATACCATATAAACAAGAAACAGAAGCAACTACTAAAATATCACGCCTACCAGACAGTAAAGAAGAGGTAGTGCTTAATCGTAATTTTTCTAATTCATCATTAATAGATAAATCTTTTTCTATAAAAGTACCAGTTGTAGGTATATAAGCTTCGGGCTGATAATAATCGTAATAAGAAACAAAATATTCAACCGCGTTATTAGGGAAAAACTGTTTGAATTCTTGGTATAATTGAGCAGCTAATGTTTTGTTATGAGCAAGTATTAAAGTAGGTTTTTGAACTTGCTCTACAATATTTGCAGCAGTAAAGGTTTTTCCAGAACCTGTTACCCCTAGAAGGGTCTGAAATTGAGTTTGATCATTAATACCATCAACAAGTTGTTTGATAGCTTGTGGTTGGTCACCAGTAGGTTTATATTTTGATACTAATTCAAATTTCATTATTCAGACTATTATATAATACAAAACTAGTTTTTAGCTTTGATATAGTAACAATAACCTAAGATAAATATAAATTAATAATTTGTGGCAGGGCAGTTACAGTTCCAACGTTTACTTCCGCTACGAGCAACACTATTTCTTCCAAAATTATACCCTAGAGTTATTTGATGAAAACCAGAGTTACTAATGCTGATGTCGCTTAATTGGTTTGTGTATGTATAAGCAAAGACAAATTGCTTATAATCCATACCAATAAAAACGGAAAGTGTTTGGAAGTTTTCTGTTTCAATTGTAGGATCAAGTGATGTAACATTGTTTAATGAAAACTCAGTACCTTCTAAAGCTGTTCTGTAAGCAAGACCACCCCATACTGTGTTGTTATCATCTAAACCTTTATAGATTTTAGCATTAACATCAATCAATTGTTCGTTAATTTCAGGTGTATTAGCATATTGTGCAGATGGTTCTAAGCTAAGTTGTAAATCAGGTCTACCAATACTAAAAGTATAACCAGTTGTAAAAATAAACTGTCTTTGATTATCGGGCTCTTGATCATTAATTAAGATAAATTCATCTTTATTAATAGGTAGCGCATTTCTAACAGAGAAATGAGCAAAAAAATCATTTTTAAAATAAGAAGCTCCAAGATCAATGTTAAAAAAGTTGTTACTAAGTACACTTCCAGATACAGCATTGTCAAGGAGAGCAGCATTTCCGAAACCAGTTTCGTCTAATTGATTCTGAAGTAAACCGGCACTAATACCAAAAGATAATTGATCTAGTTCAATTTCTCTAGCACTTAAGTTTAAATGATATGCAAATGTGGCAAAAACACCACTTTCACTAAAATTACCATTAGAATCAGAAAAAGCAAGAACACCCAAACCTACTTTTTTATTTAATCTTCCGTTTATGCTAGCAGTTAATAAAGATGGAGCATCATCAATATCGAACCATTGTGTTCTAGCAGTAAGCCTCACTTGATTAACATTAGCAGCCCCAGCAGTAGCAGGGTGAATTAAGTACCAACTACTCGTTAAATAATCTTGATATAAGGGAATACCTTCTTGTGCCATTAATTTCGAAAAGCATAATAGGCTTATTAAGAGAATTTTAATTTTCATAATACAGTATGTATCGATTAATGGTTGTTAGTTAGACCTTTGAGGAACCTGTCAGTAAAATTAAGTAATTAAATTTAATAAATACAGAGTTTTATATTGTTTTCATTAGTTTCGTCTATGTTTTTTGTAAATAAACCGATTTTATGATTTTTTTTAACTTAGAATAAACAGTAACTTGGTTTAAGTGTTTTTAACAAAATAAATTCTCTTTAAAAAATAATGGAAACAGAAGAAAATCGATTAATGTCAAAAAAAAAACCAGCTTATCCTGTTAAGGGTTTTTTGGAAGATTATTTGATTAAATATAATCGCTCATTAAAAATACCTGTTTATTATGATGATTTATTGCGTTTTTCAGGAGCAATAACAGTTTATGATGATAATGACCAAGATACGCTATGGGTTCGTTTATATTATTCAGATTCAGATAGAAAGGAGATTGACGAGAGCTTAAAGCAAGTGTATACTATTTTGCACTCTGACGGTAATCAAGAAATGAAAGAGTTTTTAAGTATTGATGCTGTTGATTATTGTACGTTTGGAAACTCAAAACCATTTAGGGTGAAAATACGTAATATTTTAAATGATAATTACACACATTTTTATGTTAAGCAGGCGGATTCCTCTCGAGTTTATGGTTTAGAATTAGAACATATATTATCGCCGAATCGTATTAATTTTTTAGCACAAGGAAATACTTTAATAGAAGAGCATATTGTTGGTATACCCGGTGATACTTTTTTTAAAGAATATTTACCAAAGTTAAATTCTCAAGCAAAATCACAAATAGCAAAAGAGTTTGTGAAATTTAATGAACGTTGCCAGTTGAGGTTACTTGGAGATATGCGCTCGTATAATTATGTTGTAGTACCCACACATGATTTTGATCATGTAGAATACCGAATTAGAGCTATTGATTTTGATCAGCAATGTTATGAAGGAAAGTTAAAAGTTTATCAGCCGCAGTTTTTTAAAGAAAATGCTGAAATGGTAAAAATGATTAGTAATAAATTAGATTTATCATCTGTTCTACAATACCAAAAAGAAGAACGATCTATTTTGGCAAAACGATTAATAAATACCCATAAGAGAACAGAACATTTGTTAGAATGTATGTGTAAAGATGAAATTTCTTCAAAAGAAAATATTTTGAATTTAAGAACAGAGTTATATAAATATACTTTTTCTTCAAAATTCAGAAAAAGTAATACTATGGGCGATATTTTAAAATCTGGTTTCGATTTTGTTACACGCAATTATTTACACCATAAAGAAGAATCAGGTTATTAAAAAAAAGAGGCTTTAATTAATTAAAGCCTCTTTTTTATGTTAAGCTTTTTTAGCTTTCAAATATTTCTTTTTTTCTTTTTTAGAAAATTCTTCAAAAAACACTTCCTCATCATAATGAGAAGTATATGTTTTATTTTTTTCTAAATGCTGTATTTTTTCTTTAGTTACAAATTGAGGATTAATATATGCTGTTGCAGGATCATCATTTACTTTAGTTTTGTAGGTTACTTGAAAACTTAAAGTATGTAAATTATCGTCAGTTTCCCCTAAACTTCCAAGTAGTGTTCCTGGTATAACAAAAGAACCTTTTTTTACTTTAATTTTTGAAGAATCAAAACCAGCATAATTAGTAAAAGTACCATCTTCATGCTCAATAGTAATTTTCACCTTTTTACCTGTTTTGTTTTTTATTTTGGTAACAACCCCTTTTCTTGAAGCGGTTACTTCGGCGTTAGAAGATTGTAATTTAAAAGAAACTTTATTAGTTGGTTCATCACTTGAAGAGTCATCAATAGCATTATTTAGTAATGTAACATCGGTACCTTCTTTAAAAGGAATAAGGTATTTAAAATCTTCATCAAACTTAGGATTCGTTATTCCTTTGCTAATTCTATAGGAAGATTTGTAGCTAATACCTTTTTTAGGATCACTTGGTCTAAGTTTAAAAAGCATTCCTTGATTATGTTTTACAACTACTTTTTTTACACCATCACTAAATTTGGTGTTTTTTACATTTTTAAAGGTGTAGTAAACAGTATAGCTCCCGGGTTGGCTTTTTGTATATAAAAAATCAATACTGTTGTCCAGGTTTCTTCGATGAGATATTTCAACAGCTTTTCCTTTGTTTAAAAAATTTTCTTTTTGGCTTTTAAGTTGCGCAAAAGAGAAATTAACAATTAAAATGAAAAAGCTTAGTAGTAGTTTTTTTAATGTAGTCATTAGTATATTTAATTAGTAACCAAATATAAACCAATATGTTAAGTTTTTGTTTAAGTATAATATTTATTTTTTGGTTTTATAAATTTGGTAACCAACTATAGCAACTAAAATGTAAGGAATGACCATTAAGTAAGTAATTCCGTTATTAATACCTTCGGCCGCAATTTGTCCATTTTCACTTTCTAAAACTGCTCGGCACATAGCACATTGAGACCATACAGAAGTATTAAGAAAAAAGAAAAGAACAAAACTTGAAATTAAAAACCTTGATTTTTTCATTATACAGGATAATAAGGTGAAATCATAATATAAACAATAACTCCAGTAGCAGCAACGTATAGCCAAAGAGGAAATGTGTATTTGGCAATTTTTTTATGAGCGTTAAACTTACCGTTTGCAGCACGAACATAGGTAATTAGAACAAATGGAATTACAGCTATAGATAATATAATATGTGTTATTAATAAAAAATAATAAGCGTAAGCACTATTTCCTGTTACTAATTTCTCTGCTTCAGAAACGATGCCATCGTAATTTGTATCGCCATATTTTGTGGCATCTGCGGTAGCATGGTAAGTAACGTACAATAAAAGAAAAAGGACCGAAAGTAGCATAGCAACTTTTATAAGTTTTTCGTGTAAAACTTTATTCCCTTTTTTTATTTGTAATACTGCTATAACTAATAAAATAGCGGTGATAGCATTTGTTGTGGCATATATAGGTGGTAAAAAACCTAAACGCTCCACACCAGGAATTCTAACAGTAAAAAGAGCAGCTACAGCAAAAGGAATTATTATAGAAAGTAAAATAATAATTCTATTTTGACTTTTTTCAGATTTAGTTACTTCCATCTTCTTCTAATAATTTTCTAATATCTTGAGCTAAAATATTAATTTGTTCTTCTTCCCCATTAGGGTCTACTTTATCCTCAACACTAACAGTTCCTCTATAGTATACAATTGGGTTTCCATGGCCATCATATCGAGAGCGTAAAAAACCATTTTTATCTACTAAAGCAAAATAACCAGAATGTTCAAAACCACCAGGTACATCAGGATTTCCTTCAGCAAAAATGTTAAATCCGTTTCTGGCAATATCATAAATTTGTTTGCGATCACCTGTTAAAAAATGCCAATTAGGGTTTATTACTTTATGTGCATCGGCATATTTTTTTAAAGGGGTAGGGGTATCCATTTCTGGATTGATTGTAAAAGATGCAATTCCAAAATCATTAGAATCTTTAAACTGGTTTTGTAAATAGACTAAGTTATTTGTCATTTTAGGGCAAATAGTAGGGCAGTGTATAAAAAAGAAATCTACTATAGTTACTTTTCCTTTAAAATCGTGTTGTGTAATAAGTAAGCTGTCTTGATTACGAAAAGCGAACTCCGGAATTTTTTTGTTAGTTCCGTTAATGTTTAAATAAGCTAATTTTTCATTAGTAATATGGTTTTCCGCACTCATGCGGCTATTGCTAACAATTTTAGTGTCTTTAATTCGGTTCACAATTTTTGGAATAAACATAATTCCGAAAATTAATACGATAAATGAAATACCAACGTAAGAGTATTTTTTCATAATTATTCGCTTATTTTAGTTTTAGAGTCGTTGTATTTTTTTAATGCTAATCTATATTCGGCTAAAATAACTTTAACATCATCTTTCATTTTTGCATTTATTTCGGCAACAGAGCCAGAATTATAACCATATAGCTTTCCAACATCTTCATCATCATCTCTACCTCTTAAAGACCCTTTTTTATCTAAAATAAATACTTGGGGTGTATGTAAATAGTTATCTAAAGTATAAGGAGAATTCAAGCTTTTAAAAAAAGTTTGAATTTCAGAAGGCTCTCCATAAACAAAATTCCATTTTTTGGTATCGGTTAAACTATTAAGTTCTTCTAATACTGTAGCAACATTACTTTCAGACCCTTTAGGCATTACCATTAACATTTGAAAGTCGGTAAAATCTTTAAAGTAATTATATATTTTTTGATTTATATTAAAAATATTCCCTTGCGTAAGATCCAAGTTGTTACCCATAAAACCTAAAACTGTAATATGCCCATTAAGCGTTAAAGAATCATTGTTGGTTTTAAAATTTTCTATACTACCAATATTGGGTTCTAGTACTGGTAATTTTGAAAAATGGTTTACACCAGAAGCAAAAAATAAATAAGCTACTAATGGTAAAATGAATAATAAGCCAAGTGTAAAAAACTTTTTCATAACAGTGGTTTAAGTAAAATTCTACAAAAGAAAACTACAAAGCAAAGGTACTAAGCAATGCTTACTTTAAGTAATGTTAATTATAAAATATCTATTAAAATATAAATGGATTAATTACAGAAAATATAAACATATTCTAGTGTTTTATCAATGTTAATTAATACAACCATTTTCATTAATACTAATATGTTAAAAAATCATACTAAAGTATGATTTTAGATGATTGTTAGTTAGTATTTTAGACGACTATAATATAAAAAAAACACTTATGCCCGGAGCAGCAGCAACAGTAGGAAGTATGCACGTATGTCCAATGGTAACCGTACTGGTACCACACGTAGGAGGGCCCGTTGTAGGGCCAGGAGTACCCACCGTATTAATTGGTGGTAAACCAGCTGCGGTAATGGGCGATATGTGTGTTTGTGTTGGACCACCTGATGTTATAGCACAAGGTGAAGCAACCGTTTTAATAGGTGGTAAACCTGCTGCGACCGTAGGTGCAATGACAGCCCATGGAGGGGTTATAACCATGGGGGAGCCAACTGTTCTTATTGGTACTGGTGCTGGTGCAGCAACAGCTGTAATGGCAGTTGATAAAATACCTTTTCCTACTATCGATTTTAAACAAAAAACTTTAGCCTCATTATCTGGTAATAGTGCTAGTTTAAAAGAAGCTGCTACCAACCAACAAGCATTGCGCGAAGCCGCTGAAAGTACGGAAGGTGAGCCAAGGATATATGGACTTAAATGGATTAAAGAAGAAAAAATTATTAGAGAATCTAGGGTATTAAAAGAAGTTATACTTAGAGCACATGTAATGAATATTCCTGATGGAGAAAGTGTAACTTTTAAGATAAAGAAACCTATAGAAAATACTGACGATAATTCTGAAAATTCAGAAGAATATGAGGAATATATAGAATTAACAGGTACTGGTCAAGATAAAATAGTTGAAGTAGGATGGAAAATTGAAGATCCAACCGAAAATGTTAACGAAGAAGCTAATCAAAATTAAAATCTAAACTGGCTAATACAAAAGATGATGTTTTAACTAATTACACGTTGGAGTGCAGCTATGGTGATATATTAACCGAAGAAAAACCTATAGTAAAAGCAAAAAAACTAGGTATTTACTTACATTTTGTACGTTACGGGCTTTTTGATAGAAGTGCAAAAATAGAAACCCATGATGTCAGTTTTACGGAAGAAGAAAATGAGATGCCTCAAGAAAATAAATCTCCTGAAAA